>DASVOF010000165.1:0-2515 GCA_036383495.1 Sphingobium sp.
TCGGCCATGGCGTCGGCGGCCGGCTGCATCAGCGGGCAGTGGAACGGGGCGGAGACCGGCAGCAGCATGCCGCGCTTGATGCCATGCTCCTTGACCAGGGCGATGGCGCGCTCGATCGCGCCTTTGTGGCCCGAAAGCACGACCTGGGCCGGGTCGTTGTCGTTGGCGACAGTGCATACCTCGCCCTCGGCAGCCGCGTCGGCCAAGGCCTGGGCCTTCTCGATATCCGCGCCCAGCAGCGCCGCCATGGCGCCCTCACCCACCGGCACGGCCGCCTGCATCGCCCGCCCGCGCAGCTTCAGCAGCCGCGAAGTGGTGCCGATGTCGAAAGCCTCGACCGCGCACAGCGCGCTATATTCGCCCAGGCTGTGGCCCGCGACGAAATCGCCCTTCTCGGCCAGCGAAAAGCCAGCTTCCTTCTGCATGACCCGCAGCGTCGCGAGCGCATTCGCCATGATCGCGGGCTGCGCATTTTCGGTAAGGGTCAGGTCGCTTTCCGGCCCTTCCACCATGATGCGGAACAAATTCTGCGCCAGGGCGTCATCGACTTCCTGAAACAATTGCTTCGCGGCGGGGCTGGCGTCAGCCAGCGCCTTGCCCATGCCGACCGACTGGCTGCCCTGCCCCGGAAAAAGAAATGCCCTCATCGTCCACCCTCTGATCTGCGCGGTCAGGAAGTCCCTGCTTGATAGTGCGCCCCTTTAACGACGACAGGGTGCAAGGAAAAGGTCCCATCGACGCGAGTGGACGCGCGTCACGTAAGCCCGGTCAGATAATAGACCGCGATCACGATGAAGACCGTGAACGTCTTGATCAGCGTCAGCGCGAAAATATCCTTATAGGCCTGCCGATGGGTCAGGCCCGTCACCGCCAGCAGCGTGATGATCGCGCCATTATGCGGCAGGCTGTCCATCCCGCCGCTCGCCATCGAAGCGACCCGGTGCAGCACCTCGCGCGGGATGCCCGCCGCATCGCCCGCCGCAGCGAATTGTTCCGCCATCGCCGCCAGCGCAATCGACAGCCCGCCCGATGCCGACCCGGTAATCCCCGCCAGCGATGTGACCGTTATCGCCTCATTGACCAACGGATTGGGGATAGCGCGCAGCGCGTCCCTCACGACCAGGAATCCCGGCAGCGCCGCGATCACCGCGCCAAAGCCATATTCCACCGCCGTGTTCATCCCCGCGAGCAGTGCGCCGCCCACCGCCGCCTTCGAACCTTCGGTGAACCGGCGCGACACCGCCGGAAAGGCGAACAGCAGGATCGTCGCGATCCCCAGCAGCAGCGCGCCCTCCACAGCCCAGAGCGCCGCCACCTGCGCCACCTTAACCACCAACGGCTCGCTTAGCCCCGCCAGCGAAACGTTGACCTCCGTCCCGGTCACGATCCTCGGGATCAGCATCGTCAGCGCCAGATTGCCAAAGCCCACCACCAGCAGCGGCAGCAGCGCGATCAACGGATGCACCCGCCTTTCGTCCCCTGCCGGCGGCTCGGGCTCATTGACCAGCGTCTCGGGCGCGCCATAGCCTTCCCCCGCCGCCATCATCGCTCGCCTGCGCCAGCCCAGATAGGTGAGCCCCATCCCGACGATGCACGCCGACCCGATCAGCCCCAGCACCGGCGCGGCCCATGTCGTCGTGCCGAAAAAGCTGGTCGGGATGATGTTCTGGATCTGTGGCGTCCCCGGCATGGCGTCCATAGTGAAGGTGATCGCGCCCAGCCCGATCGTGGCCGGGATCAGCCGCTTGGGAATGTCGCCCCGCCGGAACATCTCCGCCGCGAAGGGGTAGACGGCGAAGACCGCGACGAACACCGACACGCCGCCATAGGTCAGCAGCGCGGTCACCAGCATGATCGCCGGAATCGCCCGCCCGGCTCCCACCAGTCCGATCACCGCCGTCACGATCGACCGCGAAAAGCCCGAAATCTCGACCAGCTTGCCGAACAGCGCGCCCAACAGGAACACCGGGAAATAAAGCTTCAGGAAACTCCCCACCTTGTCCATGAACAGCCCGGAAAAGACCGTGGGAACCGCTGACGGATCGGTCAGGAACACCGCCAGCATCGCCAGCAACGGCGCCATCAATATGACGCTCATCCCCCGATAGGCCGCCACCATCAGCAATATGAGCGACAGCGCCGCAATTCCGACCGCCATCAACTTCCCCCCGATCCAACATCCGTTCGCACTGAGCTTGTCGAAGTGCTTCACTTCTTCTGGGGGAGATTAAAGAAGAAAAAGGCTTCGACAAGCTCAGCCCGAACGGAGGAAGAAGTCGGCCCAACGCTATCCAACTCTCCCTTGCCTTCTGCCCCCATTTCCGCCATAGGCCCCGCTTCGCACGGCCCGAGGTGACTCGATCCCGCGCGAATAAATGCATTGAGACGACAGCCGGAGGGGCGTTCCACATGGGGTGGGCGTCAGCGATCGGCCAACAGATGAGGCAATACCCATGGCTCTTTACGAGCATGTGTTCCTTGCGCGCCAGGATCTGGCACAGGCGCAGGTGGACGC
>DASVOF010000166.1:0-8960 GCA_036383495.1 Sphingobium sp.
ACTGGCGGCGAGCTATGTCAGCGTCGATTACGCCGGATGGCGCGTCGCCGCCGTCATCAGCAAGGATTCGTCCGCGGCGCAGATCGGCTTTTCCGACGGATCGACCGGCGCGCTCCCGGCGGGCGCAGCGCAGATGCCCTATCGCCGCGCGGGTGGTCCCGCGTTCAACAGTATGAAAGCTGGCGACCTGATCGCCGTCGCGCGCGACGGCTCCAACTGGGCGCTGCGCAACGTGCCCGAAGTGTCCGGCGGCATGGTGGTCGAGGAAACCCATTCGGGCCGCATCCGCGCCATGCAGGGCGGGTTCGACAGCCGCCTGTCCTCCTACAACCGCGCGACGCAGGCGATGCGGCAGCCCGGATCGACGATCAAGCCGTTCGTCTACGCCGCCGCGCTGGACAATGGCATGACGCCCGCGTCGATCATCGTCGACGGGCCGTTGTGCGTCTATCAGGGCGCGGGGCTGGGCCAGAAATGCTTCCGCAACTTCACCGGCGGCAGCGCGGGGCCGCAGACGATGCGCTGGGGCGTGGAGCAGTCGCGCAACCTGATGACGGTGCGCGCCGCCAGCCAGACGGGGATGGACCGCGTCGTCCGCACCATCAAGGCGATGGGGATCGGCGATTATCAGCCCTATCTCTCCTTCGCGCTGGGCGCAGGCGAGACCACGGTCGAGCGCATGGTGAACGCCTATGCGATGCTCGCCAATCACGGGCGGCAGCTTTCGCCCAAGGTGATGGACTATGTGCAGGACCGGCGCGGCAAGGTGATCTGGCCGCTGCGCTGGCGCCCGTGCGAGGGCTGCAACGCGGCGAACTGGGACGGCAAGCCGATGCCGCGCTTCGGCTTTGAGGGGCGGCAGATCATGAACCCGATGACCGCCTATCAGGTGGTGCACATCACCGAGGGCGTCGTCCAGCGCGGCACCGCGACGGTGCTGGCGGACCTGAAGCGGCCGTTGTTCGGCAAGACCGGCACGACCAACGGTCCGACCAACGTCTGGTTCGTGGGCGGATCGCCCGACCTCGTCGCGGGCGTCTATATCGGTTACGACAAGCCGCGCAGCCTGGGCGGATGGGCGCAGGGCGGGCGCATCGCCGCGCCGATCTGGAAGGCGGCGATGGCCCCGGTGCTGGAAACCATGCCCAAGACGCCCTTCGTCGCGCCGGCGGGAATCAGGATGGTCACGATCGATCGCCGGTCGGGCAAGCGCGTCTATGGCGTGTGGCCGACCGACGAACCCAAGCCCGCCGTGATCTGGGAAGCGTTCAAGCCGGAGTCCGAACCACGCCGATCGATGCGACGGGAAGAGGTGGCGGAGCAGGAACAGGCGGCGGCGCGCCGGGCTGCTTCGGGTCAGGCCCGGCAGCGGACGGATAGCGATTTCTTGCAGGATCAGGGCGGGATTTACTAAAAAATCCTCCCCTGCAAGGGGAGGGGGACCGCCGCTGAAAGCGGTGGTGGAGGGGTATATGCGGCGGCTGCGTCGATACCCCTCCGTCAGCGCTACGCGCCGCCACCTCCCCTTGTAGGGGAGGATTTGGAAGAGGTCAGCCACTGCTTGAGGACGCGGATAGCTCGGTCCGCCTCCTTGCAGGGGAGGATTTTGAGAGGTTCGTCCATGCTTTACGGCCCGAAACAGACGCAACGCCGTGCGCGTGAGTTGCGTCGCGCCATGACCTTGCCTGAAGTGTTGCTGTGGCAGGAGTTGCGCAAGCGTCCGGGCGGATTGCGCTTTCGGCGGCAGCATCCTGCTGGAGCCTATGTGCTGGACTTTTTCTGTCCCGGCGTAAAGCTGGCGGTTGAGGTGGATGGCGAGATACATGGGCGAGGCGATCAGCCTGAGCGAGATGCTGCGCGCGATGCGTGGCTTGCGGATCAGGGCGTCAGGGTGATGCGCGTCCCGGCAGTGGATGTTCTGCACGACGTGGAGGCGGTGGTGCGCCACATCATCGTTGGATACCCCTCCACCGCCTTCGGCGGTCCCCCTCCCCTGATAGGGGAGGATTAGCTTACTCCCTTCCCAAAATCCCCTCCCTCGGATAGGGGCAGGGGTTCAGCGCGTTCATCAAGCGCCCCGAAATTCTGGAGACCCCCCATGCGCGCCGAAGCGCTGCAATATATCGACCGTATCGACGCCGCGCTGGACCTGTTGCGGCGCTTTCTCGACTGGGATCGCGCGCTGCGGCGGCTCGACGAGCTGAATGCGCGGGTCGAGGACCCGACGCTGTGGGACAATCAAAAGGCCGCGCAGGAAGTGATGCGCGAGCGCACCCGGCTGGAAGCGGCGATCGGCGCGACGCGGGCTATCGACAGCGAGAAGACCGACACCGCCGAACTCATCGAAATGGCCGAGGCCGAGGGCGATGAGGATATGGTGAGCGAAGCCATTGCGTCGCTGAAGGCGCTGGCGGACCGTGCGGACGAGGACAAGATCAAGGCGCTGCTGGCGGGCGAGGCGGACGCGAGCGACACTTATCTGGAAATCCACGCGGGCGCGGGCGGAACGGAGAGCCAGGACTGGGCGGAAATGCTGTCGCGCATGTATCGCCGCTGGGGCGAGCGGCGCGGCTATAAGGTCGAGCTGGTCGATTATCAGGCGGGGGACCAGGCAGGCATCAAGTCCGCTACCTTCCTGTTCAAGGGCGAGAACGCCTATGGCTACGCCAAGACCGAGAGCGGCGTGCACCGGCTGGTCCGCATCAGCCCCTATGACAGTTCGGCGCGGCGGCATACCAGCTTCTCGTCGGTCTGGGTCTATCCGGTGATCGACGACGACATCGATATCGAGGTCAAGGAAAGCGACCTCAAGATCGATACCTATCGCGCGTCGGGCGCGGGCGGGCAGCACGTCAACACCACCGACTCCGCCGTGCGCATCACGCACGTTCCCTCCGGCATCATCGTCGCGTCGCAGAATGACCGGTCGCAGCACAAGAACCGCGCGACGGCGATGAACATGCTCAAGGCCCGGCTCTACGAAGCGGAATTGCGGCGGCGTGAGGAAGCGGCGTCGGGCGAGTATCAGGCCAAGACGGAGATCGGTTGGGGCCATCAGATCCGGTCCTATGTGCTCCAGCCCTATCAGTTGGTGAAGGATCTGCGCACCGGCGTCACCTCCACCTCGCCCGACGATGTGCTCGACGGCGCGCTCGACCCGTTCATGGCCGCCGCCCTGTCGCAGAAAGTGACGGGCGAGAAGGTCGACGTGGAGGATGTCGACTGATGATGCGCGCGGCGCTGGTGGGATCATTGCTCCTGCTGGCGGGCTGCGACGTCCTTTCGCCCGCGAAGGAGGATGATCGCCCGGCGGCGGCGCGGGATTTCCCGCGCGCGCATCGGCCGGTCGCGCCGATCGTGTCGACCCGCTGGTCGAGCGAGGAAGCGCGCGACCGGGTGAACGAAGCCGACGACATCATGGATCGCGCAGGGATACGGGCCGGCATGACGGTCGCCGACATCGGCGCGGGCGAGGGCTATTATACGGTGCGCCTCGCCAATCGCGTGGGCCCCAGGGGGCGCGTGCTGGCCGAGGATATCATGCCCGAGGTGATCGAGGCGTTGAGCCGCCGCATCACGCGCGAGGACTGGCGCAATGTCAGCGTCCGATTGGGCGCGGCGGAGGACCCGAAGCTGCCGGAAAACAGCTTCGACCGCATCCTGATGGTCCATATGTATCATGAGATTGCGGAACCCTATGCTTTCCTGTGGAACCTCAGTCCCGCGCTCAAGCGCGATGGCGAACTGATCGTCGTCGATGCGAACAGGCCGACGGAGCAGCACGGGACGCCGCCCCGCCTGCTGGTGTGCGAAATGGCGGCGGTGGGTTTCCGGTTGGAGGAGCTGATCCCCAAGCCGACGGCGGGCGGCTATGTCGCGCGCTTCAAGCGGATCGCGGCGCGGCCTGCGCCGGATTCGATCGTGCCCTGCGCGCTGAATGGCTGATTGGTTTCAGCCGCGTCGCCGCCATCGGCGGTAGAGCGAAGCGCCCAGCAGGCCGCCGCCCACGATCCCCGCGACCGCGCCGCCCGCCGTCGCCAGCGCCCACGCGCCGGCGACGAGCAGGCCGGTCAGGAAATCGACGATGATGAGCGTCAGGTGGATCATGGGGGCAGGACGGCGGGCCTATCGCCCGAGTTCCTTCGCCTCCTGATATTTCAGTTCCAGGAAGCGGTTCTGCACCGCCAGCTTGTCGATATCGCCGCTCGCGAGCGTCTCGCTCATGCGGGATATTTCCGCGTCGATGACGCCGAGCCCGTCGACCAGCTGCTGTTCGGGAACGCGGCCGTTGCGCTCCTCGCGCCGCAGCGGCGGGGGGATGGATTGATAGCCGGTGACCAGTTCGGGGAGGTGGTCGGCCAGCAGCTTGCGCACTTCCTGCGCCGCCGGGTCCTGCTCGCCCAGCCGTTCGAGCTGGGGGGTGAGCGTTTCGAGCTTCACGCCGATGCTGTCGACCAGCGTGACGGCGGGGGCGGGCAGGGCCTTGCGCTGGTTTTCGAGCCAGATTTCAGTCTGGAGCGGCAGTGCGGCCAGCGGCGTGGCGGCGAGCGCTTCCGTGCGAACGCGACGTTCGGAGGGGAGGACGGCGATCAGCAGCAGCGCGGCCAGCATCACGCCCAGCGCCACCATGACGCCGGTGGTGCCGAGCGGCGTGACGAAGCCGGCGACGGCGCTGGCGACCAGTATCGCGAGGATGGCCCAGATGGCGTGTTTGACCTTGCGCATCAGCGCGGCGTTGCGCCTGTCCCGCGCGCGGGCGGACAGGCTCCGGCCACGATCACTGTGGCGGCGCAGGACTGCTTCGGCATCGGCGAGGATGCGGTCGGAGCGGGTCATTTCCTCGTCCCTCCCTCCGTTCGGTTCGAGCAGCCTCGAGCCTGTCGAGAGGCGTCGTCGAGAACAGTTCTCGACAAGCTCGAACCGAACGGAGGGGAGTCGATGACCATCCTCACACCTCGATCGCGCTCAGCAGCGGGTTGTCGGCGCGCGCCTGACTGGCCGCTTGCGCCTGTCCTTCGGCGCGGGCGATGTAGCCCTTGGACTTTTCCACCTCGGTCGACAGCGTGTTCACCGTCGTCTTCATATTCTCCAGCGCCTTCGCCTTGAACGTGTCGATATTGTCCATCGTGTCGTAGATATTCTGGAAGGCGCGCTGGAGCGTGGCGATGGTGATGGTGCTGGACGCGGCCTGTTCGTGGATGGCGGCGGTCTGGTTCTTCAGCATCTCGCCGGTGGAATCGATCATGTTGGCGGTCGTGGCGTTGAGCGCGGTGATCTGTTCCAGCACCAGCCTCTGCCCCACCAGCGCCTGCGCCACAGTGACGGCGGTGCGCAGCGCGGCGACGGTGGTGGTGCTCGCGCGGTCGACGCCCTTCACCAGTTCGACATTGTTCTTCTTGACCAGATCGAGCGCGAGATAGCCCTGCACCGTCACCGCCATTTGCGTCAGCAGGTCCTGGGTCCGCTGGCGAATGTAGAAGAGGGCGCTTTCGCGGACGGCCTTCGCCTTGGTCGGGTCGGTGGAATCCAGCTCCAGCGCCTTCGCCTCCAGCCGGGCGTCGAGCGTCTTTGAGATGTGGATCATCTGCTCCAGCCGACCCATGGCGGCCCACATATTCTGCCGCTCGACATCGATGGCGGCATTGTCCTTGATCAGGACGTCCTTGCCGCTGGCGAGGCTGCCGAGGATCGAATTGATGTGGCCCTGCGCGCTTTTGTAGCTGTCGAAATAGTCGCGCATCCTGTTGCCGAAGGGGATGAGGCCGAACAGCTTTTTCGGCGCGGTCAGGCTGCCGCGCTTGCCGGGATCGAGGTCCTCGACGGTGCGGCGCAGCTGCGCGAGGTCGGCGCCGACCTTATTGTCGCTGTCCATCGCCCGAACTGGGCGGTCGAGGAAGCGGTTGGAGTGGCCGGCGGCCTCCGCGATTTCCTTGCGGCCCATATTGGTGAGCTGATCGACGCGCGCGCCGAATTCGGGCGAGCTGGCGTCCTGCGCGACGAGGTCGTCGACGAAGGCGTCGACCTTCTCGTCCAGCTTCGACCTCTTGTCCTCGTCCAGCGGGACGAGGCCCGCCGCTTTCTCCGGCGCGACCGGCGGCACCGGGTCGGGCGCGGTCAGGTTCAGCGGGTCTACGGTCGTGGTGGGCGCGGTGCTGGCCATATTGTCTCCCGGTCGCATATGTGCACTGACTGTTATATGTTACTATGACAGTCGCTCTTCAATCGGGAATATGGCCTCGCGCCGCAGCCGATGCAAATGGCGCGAGCAGCGCGCCCTTGCCGCATTGCGTCATTTCCTGTAGGGGCGCGCCCGAACCCTGCGCGGCGTTGTGCCGGCCGGAAACCCGTATCCCAAAGGCAAGACATGTCCCTGCGTAATATCGCGATCATCGCGCACGTCGACCATGGCAAGACCACGCTCGTCGACCAGCTGTTCCGCCAGTCCGGCACCTTCCGCGACAATCAGCGCGTCGAAGAGCGCGCGATGGATTCGAACGACCTCGAAAAGGAACGCGGCATCACCATTTTGGCGAAGCCGACCTCGATCGAGTGGAACGGCACGCGCATCAACATCGTCGATACGCCGGGCCACGCCGACTTCGGCGGCGAGGTGGAGCGCATCCTGTCGATGGTCGACGGCGTCATCCTGCTGGTCGATTCGTCGGAAGGCGCGATGCCGCAGACCAAGTTCGTGACCGGCAAGGCGCTGGCGCTGGGCCTCAAGCCCATCGTCGTGGTCAACAAGGTCGACCGTCCCGACGAGCGCATCCAGGAAGTGCTGGACGAGGTGTTCGACCTGTTCGTCACGCTGGAAGCGACCGACGAGCAGCTCGATTTCCCTGTGCTCTACGCATCGGGCCGCAACGGCTACGCCAGCGATGATCCAGGCCGCCGCGAAGGCACGCTGACCCCGCTGTTCCAGAAGATCGTCGACCATGTGCCGCCCCCGGCGCTGGATCAGGACGCGCCGTTCAGCTTCCTCGTCACGCTGCTCGACCGCGACAATTTCCTCGGCCGTATCCTGACTGGCCGCGTCCAGTCGGGCACGGTCAAGGTCAACCAGCCGATCCACGCGCTCGACATGGACGGCAACGTCATCGAAACCGGCCGCGCGTCGAAGATCATGTCGTTCCAGGGTCTGGACCGCGTCCCCGTGGACGAAGCCAAGGCGGGCGACATCATCTCGCTGGCAGGGCTCACCGTCGCGACCGTGTCGAACACGATCTGCGACACGGCCGTCACCGTGCCGATCCAGGCGCAGCCGATCGATCCGCCTACTCTGTCGATGCGCTTCGCCGTGAACGATTCGCCGATGGCGGGCCGCGAAGGCAGCAAGGTCACGAGCCGCATGATCCGCGACCGTCTGGCTCGCGAAGCCGAATCGAACGTCGCCATCAAGGTGACCGAATCGGACGACAAGGACAGTTTCGAAGTCGCCGGTCGCGGTGAACTCCAGTTGGGCGTCCTTATCGAAACCATGCGTCGCGAAGGCTTCGAACTGGGCATCTCGCGTCCCCGCGTGCTGTTTGGCGAAGACGAAACCGGCGGGAAGACCGAGCCTTATGAAATCGTCGTCATCGACGTGGACGATGAATTTTCCGGCACGGTCGTCGACAAGATGAACATCCGCAAGGCCGAGATGACCGACATGCGTCCGTCGGGCGGCGGCAAGACCCGCATCACCTTCTCCGCGCCGTCGCGCGGCCTGATCGGCTATCATGGCGAATTCCTGTCCGACACGCGCGGCACCGGCATCATGAACCGCCTGTTCGAGAAATACGGCCCCCACAAGGGCAAGATCGAAGGCCGCAAGAATGGCGTGCTGATCTCCAACGGCGCGGGCGAGGCCAATGCCTATGCTCTGGGTCCGCTGGAAGAGCGCGGCATCCTGATGGTCGGCGTGGGCGAGGCGCTCTACGAAGGCATGATCATCGGCGAGAACGCCAAGCCGGAAGACCTTGAGGTCAACCCGATGAAGTCGAAGGCGCTGACCAACTTCCGCGCCAGCGGCAAGGACGACGCCGTCCGCCTGACTCCGCCGCGCAAGCTGACGCTGGAACAGGCGATCGCCTATATCGACGATGATGAAATGGTCGAGGTGACGCCCAAGACCATCCGCCTGCGCAAGCGCTATCTCGACCCGAACGAGCGCAAGCGCATGTCGCGGGCCAAGGCGGCCTGATCTTCGCTTTTAGTGGAATAAGAAAGGGCCGGTGTCGCGAGACATCGGCCCTTTTTTTCTTGAGGGCGCGACGGGGACGGTAAGGGGGTAATCGTCATCCCAGCGCAAGCTGGGATCTCAGGCGAGAGCGCACGACCCAGCCTCACGAGATCCCAGCTTGCGCTGGGATGACGATATTCTTTCATTGCCGATTATTCCGTTCCTGTAATGGAGACTCTACCGCGCGCCTATATTTTAAGTTATAGTTAACCCATGGGGGCGAAACGCATCTTTGGGCTGGCGGCGGCGCTGTCGGTCGTCATCGGTTTGACGCCGGCGCATGCGCTGGCGCCGAGGCCGGGAAGCTTGGAAACCTACAAGGACTGGACGATCGGCTGCGATAATCGCGGCCGGTGCGAAGCGGTGTCGCTGATGCCCGACGGGAGCGATTGGCCCGATACGTCGGTCATGATGGGCGTCACCCGCGACGCGGGCGGCGCCGCCGATCCGGAAATCTGGGTCAGCTGGGACGCCAAGGGCAAGGAAGAGCTGAGCTTCCTGGTCGACGGCCGCAAGGTCGCGATGGCCACGAGTTCCGGCGGGGAAGTGACATTGCAGGGCGCGCAGGCGTCCGCGCTGGCCGTCGCCATGGCGCGCGGCGGCAAATTGGAGGTGCGATCGGGCGCGAAGCTGATCGGCCAGCCGTCATTGGCGGGCATCGCCGCCGCGCTGCGCTACATGGATGCGCGGCAGGGGCGGGCGGGCACGCTGGCGGCGCTGGTCGCCACCGGGCCGCTGG
>DASVOF010000167.1:0-46704 GCA_036383495.1 Sphingobium sp.
GATCCATGTCGGTCCCCTGAAGGTCGCCATGCGCGAGATCGATCTGGAGCCGGGCAGCGGCGAAGCGCCGGTCCGCGTCTATGACACCTCTGGCCCCTACACGGACCCCAATGCGCGCATCGACATCATGGCGGGCCTGCCCGCGCTGCGCCGCGACTGGATCATGGGCCGGGGCGATGTCGAGGAATATGACGCGCGCGCCATCAAGCCGGAAGATAATGGCCTCAAGGGGCCGGACCGCAGCGGCGGCGTCCAGCCCTTCCCGAACCTGGTCCAGCGCCCCCTGCGCGCCAAGGCGGGCATGAACGTCTCCCAGATGCACTATGCCCGCCGCGGCATCATCACGCCGGAGATGGAATATGTGGCCGAGCGCGAAAATCTGGGCCGCGCCCGCCTCGCCGAATATGTGCGCGACGGGCAGGATTGGGGCGCGTCGATCCCTGATTATGTGACGCCGGAGTTTGTCCGCGACGAGGTCGCCCGTGGCCGCGCCATCATCCCCAACAATATCAACCACCCGGAATCGGAGCCGATGGCGATCGGCCGCAATTTCCTGGTGAAGATCAACGCCAATATCGGCAATTCGGCGGTCGCCTCCGACGTGGCGAGCGAGGTCGACAAGCTGGTCTGGTCGATCCGCTGGGGCGCGGACACGGTGATGGACCTCTCCACCGGCCGCAACATCCACGACACCCGCGAATGGATCATGCGCAACTCGCCGGTCCCGATCGGCACCGTGCCCATCTATCAGGCGCTGGAGAAGGTCGGCGGCATTGCCGAGGAGCTGACCTGGGAAATCTTCCGCGACACGCTGATCGAGCAGGCCGAGCAGGGCGTCGATTATTTCACCATTCATGCGGGCGTGCGCCTGCCCTATATCCCGATGACCGCCAAGCGCGTCACCGGCATCGTCTCGCGCGGCGGGTCGATCATGGCGAAATGGTGCCTCTCCCATCACAAGGAGAGCTTCCTCTACGAACATTTCGACGAGATCACCGAGATCTGCAAAGCCTATGACATCGCCTATTCGCTGGGCGACGGCCTGCGCCCCGGCTCCATCGCCGACGCCAATGACGAAGCGCAGTTCGCCGAACTCTATACGCTGGGCGAACTCACCAAGCGCGCCTGGGAACAGGATGTCCAGGTGATGATCGAAGGGCCGGGCCATGTTCCGATGCACAAGATCAAGCAGAATATGGACAAGCAGCTGGAGGCGTGCGGGGAAGCGCCCTTCTACACGCTCGGGCCGCTAACCACTGACATCGCACCAGGCTATGACCATATCACCAGTGGCATCGGCGCGGCCATGATCGGCTGGTATGGCACGGCGATGCTCTGCTACGTCACGCCCAAGGAGCATCTGGGCCTGCCCGACCGCGACGATGTGAAGGTTGGCGTGGTGACCTACAAGCTAGCCGCCCACGCCGCCGACCTTGCCAAGGGCCACCCCGCCGCGAAAGTCCGCGACGATGCGCTGAGCCGCGCCCGCTTCGAATTCCGCTGGCGCGACCAGTTCAACCTGTCGCTCGACCCCGACACGGCAGAAAAATATCACGACCAGACGCTCCCGGCCGAAGGCGCGAAGACCGCCCATTTCTGCTCCATGTGCGGCCCCAAATTCTGCTCGATGAAGATCACGCAGGAGGTGCGCGACTTCGCCGCGAAGCAAAATCAGCCGGCCGACAACTTCATCGCGGCGGAGGATGCGGAGAAGGGCATGGCGGAGATGAGCCAGATCTTCCGCGAAACCGGCAGTGAACTTTATATGGGTGCTGGCGACCGCGAGCACGACTGAGGGCGAGCTGACGGGAAGTGTCTGACCTCAGCCTCTATCTGTCGATCGTTGCGACGACGCTTTCAACGGCGTCGTTCGCCAACGGTGCATGGCGGATCTGGCGGGATCGGCCGCGGTTGCACTTCTTTATCGCTCCCGTGACGTTCACCGGGTTACCTGAGGGGCGCGATATGACCATGGCGCAAATCCTCATTTGCAATGTGGGATATCGCCCTGTCATCCTGACACGGTTCGCGGCATTTGGTGAGTCGAGCGCTTTCCAGATGGGCATACATGATGAACCGGGCGCCGCCTTCGGACTTCAGGAGCAACGCTTTCCGAAACTGCTGCAACCCGGCGAAACCCTGAAAATCCATCCCATCGGGATTGAAGCGCTCCGGCGGAATATCGAGCCCAAGGCCTCGCCGGACCACTATCACGACCCCTTTCGCTATTTCGTCCTCATCGACAGTTTCGGGAAATTCTATCCGATGCGTGTTGAGGAAGTGCTGTGGCATTTACGCATGACGCAAACGCACAGCAGCCTTCGCGGCTTGAATCAATGGCGAGAGGCTGTGGTGCGCCGGCTGTTTCTCAAGCGAGCAGCCAAACGGCACTTGCATCGGAACTAGGCCACTTTGGCAGCGCGCTGCTGGCGCTGCATGGCTGGATTACGAGTATTAATTCTGGAGCGGGCGAAGGGATTCGAACCCTCGACCCCAACCTTGGCAAGGTTGTGCTCTACCCCTGAGCTACGCCCGCTCTGGCGGCCGGAGGATGTGTCCCTCTCGGCGGGTGAGGCGGGCAACTAGCAGCGGTTATTCCGCTGGGCAAGGGGAGAAATGGGCCTTCGTGCATTTTCTTTGTCGATGCGCTCGGCCTTTTTCCTTGGCGAGCCTTGCGCCTTGGCGCGGCATGCCCATCTGCTACTCTTCGTGAAACTTATCGTCTGGCGGCCATAGAGGGATATATCCATGGCCCTGCTTCGTAATCGCATCCGGATCAGCAGGAGGGAAGAGTCCATGACGTCCGACCATCTGACGCGCCGGGGCCTGTTGCAGGGAAGCGCCGCCGTCGCCACCGCCTTGCCGGTGCTGGGCGAGGCGCAGGCCGCGCCCGCCAGCCGGCCGCAATATAACAAGGGAGGGCGCATGACCGCCGTGGAACTGACCGTAAATGGCCGCGAGGCGCATCTTCAGCTGGACCCGCGCACCACCCTGCTGGATGCGCTGCGCGAGCATCTGCACCTCACCGGCACGAAAAAGGGCTGCGACCATGGCCAGTGCGGGGCCTGCACCGTCCTTGTCGAAGGGCGACGGATCAACAGCTGCCTGACATTGGCCGTCATGCATGAAGGCGAGTCCGTCACGACGATCGAGGGGCTGGGCGCGCCCGACAAGCTTCACCCGATGCAACGCGCCTTCATCGCGCATGACGGCTATCAGTGCGGCTATTGCACGCCGGGCCAGATCTGTTCCGCCGTGGCCGTGCTGGAGGAGATCGAGGCGGGCGTCCCCAGCCATGTGACGCGCGATCTCGACAAGGTCGCCTTTTCCGATGCGGAGGTGCGGGAGAGGATGAGCGGCAATATCTGCCGCTGCGCCGCCTATCCCAACATCATCGCCGCGATCCGGGACGTCGCCGGGGAGGAAAAGGCATGAGGCCCTTCACCTACAGCCGCGCGGCGAGCGTTGAGGAGGCCGCGCGCGCTGCTGCTTCCACGCCGGGCGCGCGTTTCATCGCGGGCGGCACCAACCTGCTCGACCTCATGAAATTGCAGATCGAGACGCCGACCCACCTGATCGACGTCAACCATCTGGGGCTGGATCGGATCGAGAAGAACCCGGAGGGCGGGCTCCGCGTCGGCGCGCTGGTTCGCAACACCGATCTTGCCGCCGACCAGACCGTCCGCCGGGACTATGCAGTGCTGTCCCGCGCGTTGCTGTCGGGCGCGTCCGGCCAGTTGCGCAACAAGGCGACGACGGCGGGCAACCTGCTCCAGCGCACCCGATGTCCCTATTTTTACGACACGCGCATGCCCTGCAATAAAAGGCAGCCGGGCAGCGGCTGCGGCGCGTTGAAGGGCGTCAGCCGCAGCCTCGCCATCATCGGCGCGAGCGACGCCTGCATCGCCCAGAACCCGTCGGACATGGCGGTGGCGATGCGCCTGCTGGACGCCAGCGTCGATACGGTGAGCGCCGACGGATCGCGCCGCTCGATCCCGATCGCGGACTTCCATCTGTTGCCTGGCGACACGCCGCATGTGGAGCATGTGCTGAAACCGGGCGAACTCATCACCTCGGTCACGCTGCCCAGGCCGCTGGGTGGCGCGCATGTCTATCGCAAGGTGCGCGATCGCGCCTCCTACGCCTTCGCTTTGGTGTCGGTGGCGGCGGTGTTCGGCAAGGATGGCGGCGCGCGCTTCGCCTTTGGCGGGATCGCGCCCAAGCCTTGGCGCGTCGACGCCGCAGACGCCGCCGCCGCTTCGGGGCCGCGGGCGGTGGCCGACGCCGCGCTCGCGGGCGCGCGCCCGACCGCGCAAAACGCCTTCAAGCAGGACCTTGTCGCGAAAACGCTCGCATCGCTCTTCCGCCAGAAGGAGGCCCGGTCGTGAAGTTCGATACGCCCGCCACCACCAACCCGATCGATCGCGGCCGCGTCGTTGGCGTGCCCCATGACCGGATCGACGGACCCGCCAAGGTCACGGGCACGGCGCCCTACGCCTATGAACGGCATGACGTCGCGCCGAACGCCGCCTATGGCTGGATCGTCGGATCGGCCATCGCCAAGGGCCGGATCAGCGCCATCGACCAGCGCGTCGCGCAAGCCGCGCCCGGCGTGCTGGGCATCATCACGCACCAGAATGCGGGGCAGCTGAGCAAGGGCGATATGAACACCGCCCATCTGCTGGGCGGGCCGGAAATCGAACATTATGATCAGGCGGTGGCGCTGGTTATCGCCGACACGCTGGAAAATGCGCGCGACGCGGCGAAGCTGGTTCAAATCGACTATGCGCCGGAAAAGGGGCGTTTCGACCTTGCCGCCGAACGCGCCCGAGCGGTTGTGCCGGAGGGGGGCTTTGGCGGCCCGGCCGACACCAGCGTGGGCGACTTCGACGGCGCCTTCGCCAATGCCCCGGTGCAGATCGACCAGCATTATACGACGCCCGACCAGAGCCATGCGATGATGGAGCCGCATGCGACGACGGCGGCGTGGAACGGGGACAAGTTGACGCTTTGGACCTCTAACCAGATGGTCAGCTGGGCCGTTGGGGAGGTCGCGAAGACGCTGAACATCCCTAGGGACAATGTCCGGATCATATCGCCCTACATCGGCGGCGGCTTTGGCGGAAAGCTGTTCCTGCGCGCCGACGCGCTGCTGGCCGCGCTGGGCGCGCGCGTCGTGGGACGTCCGGTCAAGGTCGCGATCGCGCGGCATCAAATCCCCAATAACACCACCCATCGTCCCGCGACGATCCAGCGCATCCGCATCGGCGCGGGCAAGGATGGCGTGATCGACGCGATCGCGCATGAGGTGTGGTCCGGCGACCTGCCGGGCGGTGGCTCCGAGACGGCGGCGCAGCAGACGCGGCTGCTCTATCGCGGCGCGAACCGGCTGACCACACATCGCCTCGCCACGCTGGACCTGCCCGAAGGCAATGCGATGCGCGCGCCGGGCGAGGCGGTGGGCCTGCTCGCGCTCGAGGTGGCGATGGACGAACTGGCCGAAACCTGTGGCGTCGATCCGGTCGAGCTGCGCATCCGCAACGACGTGCAATATGATCCGGAGGCGGGGCCGCAGCGCCCCTTTTCCAGCCGCAAGTTCGTCGAATGCCTGCGACAGGGGGCGGAGCGGTTCGGCTGGGATAAGCGCCTGCCCACTCCCGGCAAGCTGCGCGAAGGCCGCTGGTTGATCGGCATGGGCGTGGCCTCCGCCTTCCGCAACAATCTGGTCATGGCGTCGGGCGCGCGGGTTGGCGTCGACGCGCAGGGCCATGTGATCGTCGAAACCGACATGACCGATATCGGCACCGGCAGTTATACCATTATCGGCCAGACGGCGGCGGAGATGATGGGCGTGCCGCTCGACGCCGTCACGGTGCGGCTTGGCGACAGCCGCTATCCGGTGTCGGCGGGATCTGGCGGACAGTTTGGCGCGAACAGCTCGACCGCCGGAGTTTACGCCGCCTGCGTGGCGCTGCGCGCGAAACTGGCGGAGAAGGCGGGATATGCCGCCGATCAGGCGACGTTCGAAGATGGCCTCGTCCGTCTGGGCAACCAGTCGCAGACATTGGGCGCGCTCGCCGGGCGCGAGGGGCTCTGGGCGGAGGACAGGATCGAGTTCGGCGACCTGACCGAACGCTATGCGCAGGCGACGTTCGGCGCGCATTTCTGCGAAGTCGGCGTCGACATCGACACGGCCGAAGTCCGCATCCGGCGCATGGGCGGCGCCTTCGCCGCCGGGCGTATCCTCAATCCCAAATCGGCGCGCAGCCAGGTGATCGGCGCGATGACCATGGGCGCGGGCGCGGCGTTGATGGAGGAACTGGCGGTCGACACCCGTTTCGGTTTCTTCGTCAATCACGACATGGCCGAATATCTGGTGCCGGTGCATGCCGACATTCCCGATCAGGACGTGCTGTTCCTCGACGAGCTGGACGACAAGAGTTCGCCGATGAAGGCGAAGGGCGTCGGCGAATTGGGCATATGCGGCGCGGGCGCGGCGGTCGCCAATGCGATCTACAACGCCACCGGCATCCGCTTGCGGGACTATCCGCTCACCATCGACAAGCTGCTCGGCGCGGCGAAGGGATCGGCGCTCGCTTGACTTGACGGCATGATGCTGGCTTGGCCCTTTTCGTCAGAAAATAAGGGTCAGGGTAGAGCGACGTCATGAAATATGCGCCACTATATGTCTTTGCGCTTGCGCTGCCGTCGCTCGCCCTTGCGCAGGAACCGGCGCGCGACAGGCCAGAGGCGCGGATCGTCATCACCGGCGCGGGACTGCCGCTGCCGCCCGGCACACCCGCTTACGGCTCCGTGGTCATCGACCGCGACCGATTGCTGGGCGGCGCCTCGGGCCGGATGGAGGGCGTCCTGGGCGATGTAGCCGGTTTTCAGCAGTTCCGTCGCTCCGACAGCCGCTCGGCCAATCCGTCGGCGCAGGGCGCGACGCTAAGGGCGCTGGGCGGCAACGCCTCCAGCCGCACTTTGGTGCTGCTCGACGGCGTTCCCATGGCCGATCCTTTTTTCGGCTACATCCCCTTCAGCGCGCTGGTCCCCGATCGCCTGTCGGTCGTGCGGGTGACGCGCGGCGGCGGGGTGGGGGCGTTCGGCGCGGGCGCGGTCGCCGGGACGATCGAACTGGCCAGCGCCACGCGCGACCAACTGCCCGACTTCGCCGCCAGCGCCTTTTACGGCAGCCGCGACGCCACCGAACTGAGCGCCAGCGTCACGCCGGACCTGGGGAGCGGCTATGTCTCCCTGTCGGGCCGCTGGGACCGGGGCGACGGCTTCCACACCACCCCCCGAGACCAGCGCGTCGCCGCCACCGCGCCCGCCGCCTATGACGGCTGGTCGGCCAATCTGCGCGCGGTCGCGCCGCTTTCGACCACGTCGGAGATTCAGGCGCGCGTCACCTTCTTCCGCGACGACCGCACCCTGCGCTTCCGCGGCGCGGACAGCATGAGCGAGGGGCAGGACGCCAGCATCCGATACATTTCGCGCGGGCCCTGGCAGGTCGACGCGCTCGCCTATGTTCAGGCGCGCAACTTCTCCAACATCGTCATCAGCGCCACCAGCTTCCGCAAGTCGCTCGACCAGCGCAACACGCCGTCGACGGGCGTCGGCGGCAAGATCGAACTGCGCCCGCCGGTGGGCGCGGATCATGTCCTGCGGATCGGCGCGGACAGCCGCTTCGCCACCGGCGACATGTTCGAGGACGCTTATGCGGCGAGCGGCGCCGTGACCGCCCGCCGCCATGCAGGCGGTGAGCAGATGACGACCGGCTTCTTCGCCGAGGATGACTGGACGATAGGCCGCCTGATCCTCACCGGCGGCGTGCGCGCCGATCGCTGGGAAATCAGCGACGGCTTTTTCCGCGCCGCCGGCGCGGGCGCAGCGAACACGAATTTCGTCGACCGTTCGGACTGGGAATTTTCGGGTCGCGCGGGTGCGCTTTACCGGATCAACGATACGCTGGCGCTGCGGGCGGCGGGCTATACCGGCTTTCGCCTGCCGACGCTCAACGAACTCTATCGCCCCTTCGTCGTCTTCCCGATCACGACCCAGGCCAATCCCGCACTCACGCCCGAAAAGCTGAAGGGCGTCGAAGCTGGCGTCGACCTGCGCCCGGCAGACGGCGTGACCCTGTCGGCGACGGCCTTCTACAACCGGCTCGACGACGCCATCGCCAACGTGACCATCGGCACGAACCAGCGCCGGCGGCAGAATGTCGACGCGATCGTCGCCAAGGGGGTGGAACTCACGGCGAGCGGCCGCATCGACGCCCTGTTCCTGTCCGCCTCCTACGCCTACAGCCACAGCAGTGTGCGCGCGCCGGGCATGGCGCTGGACGGCTTCACGCCCGCGCAAAGTCCCCGCCACGCCGCCAGCGCGACGCTTGGCTGGCAGCCCGAACAGGGTCCCGCCCTGTCGGCGACGCTGCGCTATGTCTCGAAACAATATGAGGACGATCAGCAGACCGACGTCCTGCCAAGCGCGATGACGGTCGATGCGGTCGCCAGCCTGCCTGTTGGCCACGGCGTCACGCTGATCGCGCGCGGTGAAAATCTGCTCGATGAAGAGGTTGTGACCCGCAGCGTGACCCAGCCGACGGGCAGGTCCATCGACCTTGGCACGCCCCGGACGCTGTGGATCGGGGTGAGGTTCAACGGCGGATAGGGACAGGAGGGAAATGGTGCTGCCGGCGAGGATTGAACTCGCGACCTCAGCCTTACCAAGGATGCGCTCTACCACTGAGCTACGGCAGCACTTCGTCATTTCCCGCGCCCTGTCGGGCGACGGAGCCGGGCCTATGGCCGTGCCCGCCGGGGTTGTCAAGGCGGCTTGCGGGGACGCGCGCAATTTGGCTAAGGCGCACTCATGACAAGCGGGCAGGACGATCGCAAGGAACGGCTGGCGCAGGCGCTGCGCGACAATCTGCGCCGCCGCAAGACGCAAGCCCGCGCAGGCGTGAGCGAATCGGCGTCGACCCGGAAGCATGAGAAAAAGGAACAGCCGGATTAGGGTCGGTGTGCTCCTGCGAAGGCAGGAGCCCAGTTCAAACGCTGGGCCTGGGCTCTCACGAGCCACTGGACTCGTTCGAGTGCCTTCGCAGGAGCACGTCATTCATTATCATAACGGCGCGCACGCTCCCTTGAGCCAATCCAGCGCCTCGCCCTCCAACTGTGGTCCCACCACCTCCACGACCCTGGCGTGATAGGCGTCCAGCCAGTCCCGCTCCACACCGGTCAGCATCTCTACCGCGATGGCGTTCCGGTCGATCGGCGCGAAGGTCAGCGTCTCGAATCCCAGCATCTCCCGCTCCGCGTCGGGCATGTCGCGCGGCTCGACCAGCACCAGATTTTCGATCCGGACGCCATATTCGTCCGCCTTGTAATAGCCCGGCTCGTTAGACAGGATCATGCCCGCCGCCAGCGGCTCGTCGCCCCCGCCAAATGTCGCGATCCGCTGCGGTCCTTCATGCACCGACAGGAAGCTGCCGACGCCATGCCCGGTCCCATGGGCGTAATCCAGCCCCTCGGCCCACAGGAACTGCCGCGCCAGCACATCCAGTTGCCCGCCGCGCGTCCCCTTGGGAAACACCGCGCGGCCCAGCGCGATGTGCCCCTTAAGCACCAGCGTGAAGCGCCGCTTCATCTCCTGCGTCGGCGCGCCGATGGCGATCGTCCGCGTGACGTCGGTGGTGCCGTCGCGATACTGACCGCCCGAATCGACGAGGTATAGCGACCCCGGCTCGATTATCCGGTTGGTCGTCTCATCGACGCGGTAATGGACCACCGCCCCATTCGGCCCCGCGCCCGAAATCGTGTCGAAGGACAGGTCTTCCAGCAGCCCCGTTTCCTTGCGAAACGCCTCCAGCTTCGCCGCCGCGCCGAGTTCGTCGACCCCGCCCTTGGGCGCTTCCACCGAAATCCAGTGCAGGAAGCGCGACAGCGCCGCCCCGTCACGCGCCTGCGCGGCCCTATGTCCGGCGATCTCGACCGGGTTCTTCAACGCCTTGGGCAGCACCGCCGGGTCGCGCAGAGCCAGGACCTTCGCGCCGCCCGCTTCCAGACCCGCGAAGATCGCCGCCACCGCTCGCTCGGGATCGGCGGCGACAGTCTTTCCGGCAAAGCCCGCCAGCGCATCGGCGAAGGCGGCCCGGTCATGCACGCGCACCGCATCACTCAGATGCTGGACGACGGCATCGTCGATCTTCTCCGGTGCGACATACAGGTCCGCCGTCGCATCGGCATGGACGATGGCGTAGGCCAGCGCCACCGGCGTCCGCTCCACGTCCCGCCCCCGGACGTTGAAGGTCCAGGCGATCGAATCCAGCGCCGACAGCACTACCGCGTCGGCATGTCTCGCCGCCAGCCAGTCCGCCATCGCCTGCCGCTTGTCCGCCGCGCCTTGGCCGGCGAACCGGTCCTCATGCGCCGCCAGTCTGGCGTCGCTGGGGGCGGGGCGATCGGGCCATACGCGGTCGACGGGATTGCCGTCGACCGCCACGAGTTCGGCCCCGCGTTCCGCCAGAGCCTCGCTCGCCGCCTTCACCCAGGCGCGCGTATGCAGCCACGGATCATAGCCGATCCGTCCTCCCTGCGGCGCATGCTCGCCCAGCCAGGCCGCCACCGACGTCTGCGGCACGCTTTCATATCGCCAGTGCGCCGCGTCCACCTGCTCGCGCACCTGCAACGTATAGCGCCCGTCGACGAAGATCGCCGCCTCCTGGGGCAGCACCACCGCGCTCCCCGCCGACCCGTGGAAACCGGTCAGCCACGCCAGCCGCTGCGCATAGGCGCCGACATATTCGCTCATATGCTCGTCGGTCAGCGGCACGACGAAACCGTCCAGCCTGTCGCTCGCCAGTTGCGCGCGGAGAGCCGTCAGACGATCTTCATAGGTGGACATCACATTTCCCTTGGACCACATGCACCCCTTGCGCAGGACGCCTCATGGCCAACATAAGCAGCCATGCGCGCTTACGCCAGCGCCCGCCCGACCAAGGACCTTGAATGACAGCTTCCTCCCCGCCTCCCTCCGCCGCCCGCCGTCCGTTCAGCTTCACCCGCCACGGCGTCACGGTGGAAGATCCCTGGGCATGGCTGCGCGACCCCGGCTATCCGGAGGTGAAGGACAAGCAGGTGCTCGCCTATCTGGCGGAGGAAAACGCCTTCTTCGAAGCGGCGATGGAGCCCCGCAAGGCGCTCACCGAGCAGCTGTTCCAGGAGATGAAGGGCCGCATCAAGGAGGACGACAAGTCGGTCCCGCAAAAGGACGGCGACTATGTTTACTGGCGCGCCTTCGAGATCGGCGCGCAATATCGCAAATGGTATCGCAGGCCCGTGGCGGGCGGCGAGGACCAACTGATCCTGGACGAACCCGCCCTTGCCGAGGGGCATGACTATTTCCGTCTGGGCGCTCTGTCGGTCAGCCCGGACGGCCGCTATCTCGCCTATGCGATCGACAATGATGGTTCGGAACGGTTCGAAGCCCGCATCAAGGACCTCTTCACCGGAGAAATCCTGCCCGAAATCATCCCCGATACGTTGTCCTCGCTGGTGTGGACCAGCGACAGCAAGGGCCTGCTCTACGGCATCGCCAACGACAATTGGCGCACCGACAATACGCGCCTCCACTGGCTGGGCCAGCCGGTCGCGAACGACGTCGAGCTATTCCACGAGGATGATGAGGGCTTCCGCGTCTCGGTCGGCCTCACCTCGTCGGAAAAGTGGATCGTCATCGCCACGGGCGACCATGTCACGACCGAAGTCTGGCTGCTCCCCGCCGACAACCCCACCGCCCAGCCGCTGCTCGTCGCCCCGCGCAAGCCCGGCCGCGAATATGAGGTGGATGAGCATGAGGGCGCGCTCTACATCCGCACCAACGACGCCCACCCCAATTTCCGGCTGGTGAAGGCGTCGCTGGACGCGCCCGCCGCATGGACCGAGGTGATCGCCGCTGACCCGCATTTCTACCTGACCGATTTCACCCTGTTCAAGACCTTCTACGTCACCGAAGGGCGGCAGGACGGCCTCGACCAGATCGAGCTGCGCGACTATGAAACGCATACAGCGAAGCGCCTGACCTTCCCGGAGGCGAGCTATTCCGCATCGCTCGACGACAATCCCGAATATGATGTGACGAAGCTGCGCATCGGCTATGAATCGATGGTCACGCCCGACACCATCTATGACTATCACCTCGCCACGGGCGAACTGGAAGTCCTGAAGGTGCAGGAAATCCCTTCGGGCTACGACGCTGCGCGCTACGATACCGAACGCTTCGTGGTCCCGGCGCGCGACGGCACGCTGATCCCGGTGTCGATCGTCTACCCGAAGGACTTCCCCCGCGACGGCGGCGCGCCGCTGCACCTCTACGGCTATGGCGCCTATGGCATCGCGATGGAGCCCGGCTTCTCCACCGGCCGCCTATCGCTGCTCGATCGCGGCTTCGCCTTCGCGCTCGCCCATATTCGCGGCGGCGATGATCTCGGTCAGCAATGGTATCTCGACGGCAAGCTCGACAAGCGCACCAACACGTTCACCGACTTTGTCGACGTGGCCAGGGGCCTCATCGAACGCGGTTATACGTCGAAGGGGCGCATCAGCATCTCCGGTGGCTCTGCGGGCGGTGAGCTGATGGGCGCGGTCATCAACAGCGATCCCGATCTTTGGGGTGCGGTGGTGGCGCATGTGCCCTTCGTCGACGTGCTCAACACCATGCTGGACGAAACCCTGCCCCTGACGCCCGGCGAATGGCCCGAATGGGGCAACCCGATCGAGGACAAGGCGGCGTTCGAAACGATCCTCAGCTACGACCCCTATAATAATGTGTGTGCGCAGGATTATCCGCCGCTGATGGTCACCGCTGGCCTCAACGACCCGCGCGTCACCTATTGGGAGCCCGCGAAATGGGTCGCGAAGCTGCGCGCCAGCAAGACCGACGACAACATCCTGCTCCTCAAGACCAATATGGGCGCGGGCCATGGCGGCAAGTCCGGCCGCTTCGAAAGCCTTCAGGAGACGGCGGAGGAGTTCGCCTTCATCCTCTGGCAACTGGGCGTGGCGGAGTGATATCTCCCCTCCCGCTCGCGGGAGGGGTCGGGGGTGGGTGCGAGCGAAGCGAGCGTCAACAGGAGTCAGGACGAAATGCCCTCCACCTACACCACCACCATAACCGCCGGCCCCGAACATATCGACATCCTGGGTCATGTGAACAACGCCGTCTGGGTCCAGTGGATGGAGCAGGTCGCGACCGAACATTGGACGCGCGACGCCGATCCGGATCATGTGGACGCCTATCTCTGGGTCGTGACCCGGCACGAAATCGACTATCGCGGCAATGTCCGGCAGGGGGAGGCCGTCACCGCCCGCACCTGGATTCCGCAAGGGCCGCGTGGCGCTCGTTTCGATCGCCTCATGGAATTCATCGGTCCCGACGGCAAGGTGAAGGTCGCGGCCCGATCCACCTGGGCGATCATCGACAGGGAGACAGGCCGCATCCTGCGCGTCCCGCCGGAGGTCGCCGCGCCGTTTCTGGACGAAGGAGAAGCGCAGTAACGGTTATTTCGCGAAAGCGACGGCCTTCATAGGGCCATCAATGGCTGTCCCACGGATTGTAGATGAGAACGCCACTCGCGTCGAAATCTGCGACATTGCGCGTCACCACCGTCAAGCCATGCGCCAGTGCTGTCGCCGCGATCCAGCCATCGCGCTCGCTCACGGGATCAGGGACATGCAGAGCCGCGCAGGCGACCGCGACAGCCGAATCCATCGCAAGCACCCGACCGGCGAAGCCGGGTTTGACGATATGGTCGAGCCAGTGTCGCAATTTTTCGCCCTGCGCGGAATCGCGCCGCTCGATACGCACCACGCCAAGTTCCAGTTCAAATAGCGACATGGCGGAGATGAATGTGGTACTGGGGTCTGTCGCCTTGAGCCAGGCGACGACTTCGGGCGCGGCGCGCCCAGATCGGACCTTGCGGCTTTCGGAAATGACATTGGTGTCGATCAGGAACATCAATCCAGGTCCGCCGGACGCGCCATGATGTGTGCCTTGGGCGGCTCGAAATCAAAATCCTGATCGTCGTCGGGCATCAGCACCTCGAGCAGCGACGTGCCGCGGCCCGCGAGGCGCTCATAGTCCTTGATCGCTAGCACGACGAGGGAGGGCTTGTTGCGGTCGGTGATAAACACTGGGCCGGATAGGGCTGCACGCTTGATGCTGCCGGGATCGCGATTGAAATCCCTGCTGGTGAAGGTGGCTGGCATCGGCATTCCTATATGTCGTTACATACAGACATTTAGTCATGGATTGGCTGAATGTCAATGCGGCCGCTGAGTGCGAGGAGTGAGCAATCCACTCAAATTCTCCGTCCGGTAATGGGCAGTTCCACCACCTCCAACACATCTTCGATCCTTGGCTCGATCCCCGGTTCCGCATCCATATCCTCGCGCTCGGCCGCCTGACGCGCCCACATCGCCGCGTAGAGGCCGTCGGCGCGCACCAGGTCCGCATGCCGCCCGCGCTCGACGATGCGGCCTTGATCCAGCACGATGATCTCGTCGGCGTCGACGATGGTCGAAAGGCGATGCGCGACGATCAGCGTCGTCCTCTTGCGCGAAATGCTGCGCAGCACGTCCTGGATTTCCGTCTCGGTCCGGCTGTCGAGCGCGCTCGTCGCCTCGTCCAGCACCAGCACCGGCGGGTCCTTGAGCAATGTCCGCGCGATCGCCACGCGCTGCTTTTCCCCGCCCGAAAGCTTGAGGCCCCGTTCGCCCACCCGCGTGCCGTAGCCCTGCGGCAGGCGCATGATGAAATCGTGGATGGAGGCCGCCCGGGCCGCATCCTCGATCTCCGCCTGGCTCGCGCCTGCCCGGCCATAGCCGATATTATAGCCGACCGTGTCGTTGAACAGCACCATGTCCTGCGGCACGATGCCGATCGCCGCGCGCAGCGACGCCTGGCCGACCTTCGATATGTCCTGCCCGTCGATGCTGATCCGCCCGCCCTGAATGTCGTAGAAGCGAAACAGCAGCCGCGCGACCGTGGACTTGCCCGCGCCCGACGGTCCGACGATCGCCAGCGTCCTGCCCGCCGGCACGGTGAAGCTCACCCCATGCAATATCTCGCGCTCGGGATCATAGCTAAAGTGCACATGATCGAAACGCACTTCGCCCGCCTCGACGTGGAGGATGGGCGCTCCGGGCGCGTCGCCGATCTCGGCTTGCGTGTCGATCAGCCGATACATCGCCTCCATGTCGATCACGCCCTGCCGGATCGTGCGATAGACCATGCCCAGCAGGTCGAGCGGCCTGAATAGCTGGCTAAGCAATGTGTTGACGAGCACCACGTCGCCGGTGGTGAACTGCCCCTTGCTCCATCCCCAGACGGTATAGCCCATCGCGCCCGCCATCATCAGGTTGGTGATCAGCGACTGGCCGATATTGAGCCATGCGAGGCTGTTTTCCGACTTCACCGCCGCTGCGGCATAGCGCCGCATCGCCTTGCTGTAGCGGGCGGCCTCGCGATCCTCCGCGCCGAAATATTTGACCGTCTCGAAATTGAGCAGGCTGTCCACCGCATGGGCCACCGCATTGGTGTCCATGTCCACCATGTCGCGCCGCAACTGGTTGCGCCATTCGGTGATCGTCCGGGTGAACCAGATATACAGCCCCACCATCACCAGCGTCGCCGCGACCAGGCCCGGCCCGAACTTCACGAAGAAGATGACGCAGACCGCCGCCAGCTCCAATATGGTCGGCGCGATGTTGAACAGCAGGAAATAGAGCATCGTGTCGATGCTCTTCGTGCCGCGCTCGACGATCTTGGTGACGGCCCCGGTCCGCCGGTCGAGATGGAAGCGCAGCGAAAGCCGGTGCAGGTGCACGAACACATCGTCGGACAGCCGCCGTCCGGCTTCCTGTCCGACCTTCTCGAACACCGCGTTGCGCAGATTGTCGAACAGCACCCCGCCAAAGCGCGCCCCCGCATAGGCGACCACCAGCGCGACGGCCAGGCCGACGGCGGGTTCCATCCCCGGCGCCATCCGGTCGACCGCGCCCTTATAGGCGAAGGGCATGGCGAGGCTGACGACCTTCGCCACGACGACAAGCGCCATCGCGATTGCGACCCGCCGCCGCAGCGCAGGCGCGTCGGCGGGCCAGAGATAGGGCAGAAACCGCCGCAGCGTCGCCCAGACGGGCGGCAGGGGTGTGTTGTCGGGTGTGGAAGGCGGCATGGGGGCTATGTAGGCTCAATGATCCTCCCCTGAAAGGGGAGGGGGACCGCCGCAGGCGGTGGAGGGGTGTCAGCGCTCCGTGGCGTTGATACCCCTCCGTCGGCCTTTGGCCGCCACCTCCCCTTTCAGGGGAGGATTTTTTTGACATCAATCCCGCAGCAGTTCGTTGATCCCGGTCTTCGACCGCGTCTGCGCATCGACGCGCTTCACGATCACCGCGCAATAGAGGTTCGGCCCCGGCGTGCCGTCGGGCAGCGGCTTGCCCGGCAGCGATCCCGACACGACCACCGAATAGGGCGGCACTTCGCCGATGAAGATCTCTCCGGTGTTGCGGTCGACGATCTTGGTCGACTGGCCGATGAACACGCCCATCGAGATCACCGATCCCTTGCCGACGCGCACGCCCTCAACGACTTCGGACCGCGCGCCGATGAAGCAGTCGTCCTCGATGATGACAGGCCCGGCCTGCACCGGTTCCAGCACGCCGCCGATGCCGACGCCGCCCGACAGGTGGACGTTCTTGCCGATCTGGGCGCAGCTGCCCACCGTCACCCAGGTGTCGACCATCGTGCCTTCATCGACAAAGGCGCCGATGTTGACGAAGCTCGGCATCAGGATGACATTCTTCGCGATATGCGCGCCCGCGCGGGCGAAGGAGCCGGGCACCGCGCGGAAACCGGCGGCGCGGAAAGCGCCTTCGTCCCAACCGGCGAATTTGCTCGGCACCTTGTCCCACCAATGGCCCGCGCCCGGACCATTGTCGATCATGACATTGTCATTGAGGCGGAAGGACAGCAGCACCGCCTTTTTGAGCCACTGATTGACCTGCCATCCGTCCGCAGTCGGTTCGGCCACGCGCGCCGCGCCGCTGTCCAGCAGGGAAAGCGCCTTGTCGACGGCCTGGCGGATTTCCCCCTGCGTCGACAGGTTCACATTGGCCCGGTCTTCCCAGGCGGCGTCGATGGTGGCGATCAGATCTTGGCTCATGGCTTTTCCCCAATGATATCGGCCAGGAATGGCGTCAGATGGTCGGTTTCGAAATCGATGAAATCGGGATGATGTTCGTGGTCGCCCGCTTCCGAGCCGTTATTGACCCAGATGGTGGTCATGCCGATCGCCTTTGCGGGCTTCAGGTTGCGCGCCATGTCCTCGAAGAAGGCGGCGCGGGTCGGATCGACATTGTGCACGCGGCACAGCTCGGCATAGCCGGACGGGTCGGGCTTGGGCACATATTGGCAGGCGTGGATGTCGTGGATCAGCTCGAACGCTTGCCCAAGGCCGAGCTTGTCGAGCACGCGCGCCGCATAGGCCGCATCGCCATTGGTGAAGATCAGCCGACGCCCCGGCAGTGCGGCGATATGGGCGTTGAGCGCCTCATCCACTTCCAGCCGGTCCATCGAAATGTCGTGCACATAATCGAGGAACGCGCGCGGCTCTATGCCATGATGGTGCATCAGGCCCGACAGGGTGGTGCCATGCTCCAAAAAATAGCGCTTCTGCGTGGCGCGGGCGATGTCCGGGTCGCATCCCAGCAGCCCCTGGATGAACTCGCCCATCTTGACGTCGATCAACGCGAACAGGTCCGCCTTCGCCGGATACAGCGTGTTGTCCAGATCGAAGATCCAGCAATCGACATGGGCAAGCTCCGCGCGCATGGCCGCGCCCTAGTCCCGTGTGGCGGGGGAGGCAACCACTAACCCTTCTCCCCTCAGGGGAGAAGGATACGAAGCCTTGGCCCGAAGGGCCTAGGCGTAGTTGGATGAGGGGGAGGGGAAGCGCCCCGCCGGCCCCTCTCCAGCTCCGACTAGGCGGCAAGCCGCCAAGTCTTCGCATCCTCTCCCCGTGGGGGAGAGGATTTCACCCGCACTCCGCCGCGCCGTTATCCGCATAGAAATTCTGCACCGCGTCCCAGGCTTCCTCCGCCGTCTCCACCCAGGTCAGCAGGTTGAGGTCCGAAGGCGAGATCACCCCCTCCTCCGCCAGCGCCTCGAAATCTACGACCCGCGTCCAGAACTCCCGCCCGAACAGCAACACCGGGATCGGCTTCATCTTGCCGGTCTGGATCAGCGTCAGCAGCTCGAACATCTCGTCGAACGTGCCGAACCCGCCCGGAAACACCGCCAGCGCCCGCGCCCGCAGCAGGAAGTGCATCTTGCGCAGCGCGAAATAGTGGAACTGGAAACTCAGCTCCGGCGTCACGAAACGATTGGGCGCCTGTTCATGCGGCAGGACGATGTTCATCCCGATCGTCTGCGCGCCCACGTCCGCCGCGCCGCGATTGGCCGCCTCCATGATCGAAGGGCCGCCGCCCGAACAGACGACGAAATGCCGGCATCCCGCTTCTGTCACCGGATATTGCGCGGCTATCCCTGCCAGCTTGCGCGCCTCGCTATAATAGCGCGCCTTTTTGCCAAGATTTTCGGCGATCCGTCGCTGCTCCGGCGTCGTCGCCGCGTCGATCCGCGCCTGCGCTTGCTCGGGCTCGGGGATACGCGCCGAGCCGTAGAAGACGAAGGTCGACTCGATCCCCGCCTCGTCCATCAGCAACTGCGGCTTCAACAGTTCCAACTGGAACCGCACGGGCCGCAGATCCTCGCGCAGCAGGAACTCGGTGTCCTGGAACGCCAGCCTGTAGGCGGTGCTGCTCGTCTGGGGGGTGTCTACCGCCTTGCGGGCGTCGGCGGCTTCCTGGCGGGCGGGGCGGAACTTGCGTTCTTCGATTTCCTGTTTCGTCATTATGGTCAACTTAAGTGCGCTCAGCGGCAGAATCCACCTTTTCCGCCCATGTCGAAATGAAAATGATCGCGGTGCGCGACGTTATAGTCGGGGCTCAGCACGGTCCGGAACCGCTTGCAGGCGCTGGCGCGCACGACCTCCAGGAATTGGCGCGTCCGCTGGTCGCCATTCCAGCCCTGCTCGATCGTGATGCGCCGCCCGTCGCTCAGCACGAAGGCGGACACGTCCACCGCATTGCTGTGCGCATGTTCGGAAAGCCTGCCGCTGCCCGCGATCGGCCGGCAATTATAGGTGCCGAACGTTTCGATCCGTTCGATCTCCGCGCCCAGGATCAGCCGGGCGGCGGGCTGCACCCCATAGCGCGCCCAGGCCGCGAAATTGGCGGCGAGGTTGCAGGTCATCGCCCCAAGGTTGGTGGCGGGCACGCCGATGTCGAGCAGCTTCACGCTGCCGAACGCGGTGCAGCCGCCGCCGAAATTCTGGTCGGGTAGGGGGGTGAAGGCCACCGCCTGCGATTGCAGCTTCGCCATGCACTGCCGCACTTCCATGCTCGGTGGGGCAGCGGGCCGCGATCCCCTGGGCGGTTTGGAGGCGCGCTCCACACGCCCTCGGGGCACGATGTCGCCGCCGCATGAGGCGAGCGCGAAACCCAGCGCCAGCAGGGCCGCTTGCCCCATGGCGCGCAACGCCAATGTCCCCCTTGCCGATATTTTCATGATGACCGATTTACCATGGCTCCATGGCCTGTGGGTTAACGGCGGCAACGGCTCGTCGCGTCCAGACATTCATTTGGACTCTTTGGCGACTTGACTCTTCTAGCGCGATCTTTAGGTCGGCGACCGGGCCACGCGGTCCCAACGCCGCGCGTGCTCTCTGTAAGGAGACGCAGTATATGACTGATATGAATGCCGCCGACGCCACTCTTGCGCCCGTCGCGGCCAAGCCCGCCACCAAGCCGGCTCGCCCCTTCTTCTCTTCCGGTCCCTGCGCCAAGCCTCCAGGCTGGAGCGCCGACAAGCTGAGCGCTGAATCCCTCGGCCGCTCGCACCGTTCGAAGATCGGCAAGAACCGCCTCGCTTATTGCATCGATCTGATGCGCGAGCTGTTGAACCTGCCCGACACTCACCGCATCGGCATCGTGCCGGGCTCCGACACCGGCGCCTTCGAAATGGCGATGTGGACGATGCTGGGAGCCCGCCCGGTGACGACGCTCGCCTGGGAAAGCTTCGGCGAAGGCTGGGTGACGGACGCCGCCAAGCAGCTGAAGCTCGACCCGACGATCATCCGCGCCGATTATGGCCAGATCCCCGATCTGTCGCAGGTCGACTTCTCGAACGACGTGCTCTTCACCTGGAACGGCACCACTTCGGGCGCGCGCGTGCCCAACGCCGACTGGATTCCCGCCGATCGTGAAGGGCTGACCTTCGCCGACGCCACCAGTGCGGTCTTCGCCTATGAGATCGACTGGACCAAGATCGACGTCGCCACCTTCTCCTGGCAGAAGGTGCTGGGCGGCGAAGGCGGCCATGGCGTGCTGATCCTCGGCCCCCGCGCGGTCGAGCGGCTGGAAACCCACACCCCCGCCTGGCCGTTGCCCAAGGTTTTCCGCCTCGTGTCGAAGGGCAAACTGACCGAAGGCGTGTTCAAGGGCGAGACGATCAACACCCCGTCCATGCTGGCGGTCGAGGACGCCATCTTTGCGCTGGAATGGGGCAAGTCGATCGGCGGCGCGCAGGGCCTGATCGCCCGCAGCAACGCCAACGCCGCCGCGCTCGACAAGATCGTGCAGGAACGCGACTGGCTCGGCCACCTCGCGCCTGACGAAGCCACGCGCTCGACCACCAGCGTCTGCCTGACCGTCGCGGGCGCCGACGAAGCCTTCATCAAGAGCTTCGCCGGCCTGCTGGAGAAGGAAGGCGCCGCCTATGACGTCGCGGGCTATCGCGACGCCCCGGCGGGCCTGCGCATCTGGTGCGGCGCGACCGTCGACACGGCGGATATCGAGGCGCTCGGTCCGTGGCTCGACTGGGCCTACGCGACGGCCAAGGCTGCTTAAACCCAACATTCATTCCCGTCATCCCAGCGGAAGCTGGGATCTCGGGCCTCTAGGAAGCCCTAGTCGCCTGAGATCCTGAAACGAGGCAAGTGACTCGTTTCAGCTTTCGTCAGGATGACGAATTGCAAGAAAGGCAATTCGTCATGCCCAAGGTACTTATTTCCGACCAGATGGACCCCCGCGCCGCCGCGATCTTCCGTGAGCGTGGCGTTGAAGTCGACGTAATCACCGGCAAGACCCCGGATGAGCTGAAGGCGATCATCGGCCAGTATGACGGCCTCGCCATCCGTTCGTCGACCAAGGTCACGAAGGACATTCTCGACCACGCGACCAATTTGAAGGTCATCGGCCGCGCCGGCATCGGCGTCGACAATGTCGACATCCCCGCCGCCTCGTCCAAGGGCGTGGTCGTCATGAACACCCCGTTCGGCAACTCGATCACCACCGCCGAACACGCCATCGCACTGATGTTCGCGCTCGCCCGCCAGCTGCCGGAGGCCGACCTGTCGACCCAGCAGGGCAAGTGGGAAAAGAACCGCTTCATGGGCGTCGAAGTTACCGGCAAGGTGCTGGGCCTGATCGGCGCGGGCAATATCGGTTCGATCGTCGCTGACCGCGCGCTGGGCCTCAAGATGAAGGTCGTCGCCTTCGACCCCTTCCTGACTCCTGAACGCGCCATCGACATGGGCGTGGAAAAGGCTGATCTCGACACGCTGCTGGCGAAGGCGGACTTCATCACCCTGCACACGCCGCTGACCGACCAGACCCGCAACATCCTGAGCAAGGAAAACCTCGCCAAGACCAAGAAGGGCGTGCGCATCGTCAACTGCGCGCGCGGCGGCCTGATCGACGAAGCCGCGCTCAAGGAAGCGCTCGACAGCGGCCATGTCGCGGGTGCGGCGCTCGACGTGTTCGTGCAGGAACCGGCGAAGGAATCGCCGCTGTTCGGCACCCCCAACTTCATCTCCACCCCGCATCTGGGCGCGTCGACCGACGAAGCGCAGGTCAATGTCGCGCTCCAGGTCGCCGAACAGCTTTCCGATTATCTGCTCGACGGCGGCATCACCAACGCGCTGAACGTGCCGTCGCTGTCGGCTGAGGAAGCCCCTAAGCTCAAGCCCTATATGGCGCTCGCCGAGGAACTGGGCAGCCTGGTCGGCCAGCTGGAAGGCGACCGCATCCAGGGCGTCTCGGTCGAGGTCGAAGGCCACGCCGCCGAACTCAACCAGAAGCCGATCACGGCTGCGGTGCTCGCCGGTCTGATGCGCGTCTATTCGGACACGGTGAACATGGTCAACGCGCCCTTCCTCGCGAAGGAACGCGGCCTCGACGTGCGCGAAGTGCGCCATGACCGCGAAGGCGACTATCAGACCCTCGTCCGCGTCACGGTGAAGACCGAAGCGGGCGACAAGTCGGTCGCGGGCACCCTGTTCGGTCACTCGCAGCCGCGCCTTGTCGAACTGTTCGGCATCAAGGTCGAAGCCGACCTCGCCGGCCACATGCTCTACATCGTCAACCAGGACGCGCCGGGCTTCATCGGCCGCCTGGGCTCGACGCTGGGCGAAGCGGGCGTCAACATCGGCACCTTCCACCTCGGCCGCCGCAACCAGGGCGGCGAAGCCGTGCTGCTGCTGTCGGTCGACGGCGCGGTGAGCGAAACCGTCCTCGCCGACATCTGCAAGCTGGCTGGCGTCAAGACGGTCAAGCTGCTGCGCTTCGCCTGATGTAATCCCGCCGCCGTTCGGTTCGAGCAGCTTCGAGCTTGTCGAGAAGCGTCAGTCGAGAACAGTTCTCGACAAGCTCGAACCGAACGGAGGCTGGATAATCTGGCCGATGTTGCTAAAGGGCCAGCCATGACCACGATCCCCCCCGGCCTCCTTCCCGAAGGGCTCTCCGACCGCCTGCCGCCGCAGGCTGAAGCCTCCGCCCGCCTCGCGCGCCGCGTGCTCGATACGGTGGCGACCCACGGCTATGAGCGCGTCATGCCCCCGCTCGCCGAGTTCGAGGATACGCTGGTCGGCCGCCTCAAATCCACGCGCGCGCAGGATCTGGTCCGCGCCGTCGATCCGGTGTCGCAGCGCAGCCTTGCGCTGCGCCCCGACATGACCGCGCAGGTCGGCCGCATCGCCGCTACCCGCCTCGCCAGCGCCCCGCGCCCGCTGCGCCTATCCTATGCCGGCCCGGTCATCCGCCTGCGCGCCAACCAACTCCGCCCCGAGCGCGAACGCCTGCAAGTCGGCGCGGAACTCATCGGCTCCGACAGCGTCGCGGCGGCGGTGGAGATCGTCAACGTCGCGATCGAGGCGCTGCTGGCCGCCGGCGTCACCGGCCTCACCATCGATTTCACCCTGCCGGACCTGATCGACACGCTCGCCGCCGGCCCGCTGCCGCTGGCTCGGCAAGAAATCGAAGCCGTTCGCGCTGAACTGGACGCCAAGGACGCCGGCGCGCTCGCCGCGATCAGCCCGGCCGCCGCCGCCTATCTCCCGCTGATCGAAGCGACCGGCCCCTTCCACCCCGCGATGGAAAAGCTCGAAGCCTTGAACAGCAAGCTCGGCGGCGCGATCGACAGCCGAATCGCAGGGCTGCGCGCCATCGCCAAGCCGATCGGCTGGGACATCGCGCTCACCCTCGACCCGACCGAGCGGCACGGCTTTGAATATCAGAACTGGTTCGGCTTCTCCGTCTTCGCGGAAGGCTTTATCGGCGAGATCGGCCGGGGCGGCAGCTACGCCATCACCCGCGCCGACGGGTCGGAAGAGCCCGCCATGGGCTTCTCGCTCTATCCCGACCCGCTGATCGACGCGGGTTTCGGCGGGGAGACGCCCAGGCGCCTGTTCCTGCCGCTGCACCATGACGAAAGTCGCGCCGCGCAACTTCGCAGCCAGGGCTGGCACACCATCGCCGCGCTGACGCCGCAGGAAAATGGCGAAGCGCTGCGCTGCACCCATTGGCTCGACGGCGAAGAACCGCATGCCTACTGACTTGACGCATTGGGGTGAGCGCGGCTAACGCGCGGCCTCAAGGGCTTCAACGCCCACATTATCCCACCGGCATGCCGAGTCCCGTCGAAGGGCATGGCCGGTCCGCGCGGCGGGCGGAGGACTGTATCTGTGGCAAATGTGACCGTGATCGGCGCTCAATGGGGCGACGAAGGCAAGGGCAAGATCGTCGACTGGCTGTCGGAGCGCGCCGACGTCGTCGCCCGTTTTCAGGGCGGCCATAACGCCGGACACACGCTGGTCGTGGGTGAGAAGGTCTATAAACTCTCGCTGCTCCCCTCGGGCATTGTGCGCGGGACGCTTTCCGTCATCGGCAATGGCGTGGTGCTGGACCCCTGGCACTTCCGCGATGAAGTCGCCAAGCTGAAGGGGCAGGGCGTCGCCATCACGCCTGAAAACCTCCAGATCGCGGAAACCTGCCCGCTGATCCTGCCCTTCCACCGCGACCTCGACGGGCTGCGCGAGGACGCGTCGGGCGCGGGCAAGATCGGCACCACCCGTCGCGGCATCGGCCCGGCCTATGAGGACAAGGTCGGCCGCCGCGCCATCCGCGTCTGCGATCTCGCCCATCTCGACGATCTCGGCCCGCAGCTCGACCGCCTGACCGCCCACCACGACGCCCTGCGCGCAGGCTTCAACGAAGCGCCGATCGACCGCGACAGGCTGATGGCTGAACTGCGCGACATCGCCGACTTCATCCTGCCCTTCGCCAAGCCCGTCTGGCTCACGCTCAACAAGGCGAAGGCGGCGGGCCAGCGCATCCTGTTCGAAGGCGCGCAGGGTACGCTGCTCGACATCGACCACGGCACCTATCCCTTCGTCACCTCGTCCAACACCGTCGCGGGCACGGCGGCGAGCGGCACCGGCCTTGGCCCCAACGCCGCGGGCTTCGTGCTGGGCATCGTCAAGGCCTACACCACCCGCGTCGGCTCCGGTCCCTTCCCGACCGAACTGGAAAATGAAACCGGCCAGCGCCTGGGCGAACGCGGCCATGAATTTGGCACCGTCACCGGCCGCAAGCGCCGCTGCGGCTGGTTCGACGCCGTGCTGGTGCGCCAGTCGGTCGCGGTGTCGGGCGTCACCGGCATCGCGCTGACCAAGCTCGACGTGCTGGACGGTTTCGAGAGCCTCGAAATCTGCGTCGGCTACCGCATCGGTGACCAGACCTTCGATTACCTTCCCGCCCACGCGCAGGATCAGGCGAAGGCCGAGCCGATCTATGAAAGCATCGAAGGCTGGCAGGAAACCACCGCCGGCGCCCGCAGCTGGGCCGAGCTTCCGGCGCAGGCGATCAAATATATCCGCCGGATCGAGGAACTGATCGGCTGCCCGGTCACGCTCGTCTCCACCAGCCCCGAGCGCGAGGACACTATCCTCGTGCGCGATCCCTTCGCGGATTAGAGTGATTTCGAAGCAGTTGGAACAACTGCCGACTCGGAAATCACGGCAAACAAAGGAGATCGGCATGGCGGGCGATCGCTTCGAGCGTCACAAGCAACCCTGGACGGCGGACGAGCTGCAAAAGCTCCATTCGCTGGCGAAGAAGGGCATGGCGCTCAAGGCGATCGCCAAGGCCCTGACCCGCAGCGAGGAGTCGGTGAAGACCCGCGCCAAGCAGGACGGGCTGAACATCGCGAAGCTGCGGTAGGGTTTTCCAATCCTCCCCATCGTCAGATGGGGAGGGGGACCACGCGAAGCGTGGTGGAGGGGAAGACCGCGCAGGTCGCGCCATCTTCCCCTCCACCAGCCTGCGGCCGGTCCCCCTCCCCACGCTTCGCGCAGGGAGGATGAAAACCCTCACTGGACCTCCCAGCCAACCGATGCGACAATCGTCCGCATGGCACTCGACATCCTCGTCCTCTATGGCTCCTACCGCCGCGGCCGCATGGGCATCCGCCTCGCCGATTACCTGATCAAGGGTTTTCAAGGCCTCGGCCACCAATCCGAGCTGATCGACGCGATGGCGATCAACCTCCCCATGCTCGACCAGCGCTACAGCGACTATCCCGCCGGCCAAGCGCCCGAAGCCATGGCCACGCTCGCGGCACGCCTAACCGTCGCAGACGCCTTCGTCTTCGTGGCGGGCGAATATAATCGCGGCGTGCAACCCGGCCTCAAAAATCTCACCGACCATTATCTGAAAGAGTTCGACCGCCGACCCGCCGCCATCGCCAGCTATTCGGCGGGCCGCTACGCCGGCGTCAACAGCCACGCCGCCTGGACGGTGACGCTCTCCGCCATGGGCATGGCCGTCGCGCCAGAACGCCTCAGCGTCGGCCAGATCGGCCAGGCCCTCGACGAACAGGGCCAGCCGCAAGGCGACGGCGGCGCGGCGCTGGAGCGCGGCTTCGCCAGCTTCGCGCGCAGCCTCATCTGGTAGGCGGAAGCGGCGAAGGCGGCGCGCTGACGGGCTCGTCTCGCTCGCCCGCCGCGATCACCGTCGCCGCCACCAGATCGCCCGTGACATTCAGCGTCGTGCGGCACATGTCGAGGAACCGGTCGACCCCCAGCACCAGTCCGATCCCTTCGGGCGGCACGCCCACCATCCCCAATATCATCGCCACCACCGGCAGCGACCCCGCCGGCACCCCCGCCGTGCCGACGCCGCCCAATATGCACACCAGCATCACCATCAACTGCTGCGCCCAGTCCAGTTCGATCCCGAAAAACTGCGCCAGGAACAGCACGGTGATCCCCTCGAACATCGCGGTGCCATTCTGGTTGGCGGTCGCACCGATGGTCAGCACGAAACGGGCGATCCGGCGGGGGAGGTGCAAACGCTCCTCCGCCACCCGGATCGCCGTCGGCAGGGTGGCGTTGGACGAAGCGGTGGCGAAGGCCATGACGATCGCCTCCTGCACATCCGCGAAGAAGCGCAGGGGCGATCGCCGCGCCATCAGCGCGATCAGCAGCGAATAGACGCCGAACATCTGGATCGCGAGCGCCAGCAGCACTACGCCGACATAGGCCGACAGCCGCTCCAGCAGTTCCCATCCAAATTGCGCGGAAAGGTTGAACATGAAACAGGCGATGGCGATCGGCGCGATCCGGATGACCAGGCCCATCAGCCGCATCGTCACCTCGAACAGCCCCTCCATCGCCGTCAGCAGCATCCGCGTCTGCTCCGTCCGCACCAGCACCAGCCCGATGCCGAAGAACAGCGCGAAGACCATCACCGCCAATATGTCGTTGTTCGCCATGGCCCGGATGATATTGTCCGGGACCATCGCCATCACCGCGTCGAGCCCCTTGGGCGCCTCGCCGCCGCGCGCCAATATCGCCTGCGCGCCATGTCCCGCCTGGCTCAGCATCGCCCGCGCCTGCGCCGGGTCCACGCCGTCGCCGGGACGCAGCAGGTTGACGGCGGCCAGGCTGATGGCGACCGCGATGCTCGACACGATCAGCGTATAGGCCAGCGTCTTGAGGCCCACCCGCCGCAACGACCGCATCTCCCCCATCTCCGCTATGCCGACGATCAGCGCCGACACCAGCAGCGGGATCACCAGCATGAACAGCAGCCGCAGGAAGACCTGGCCGATCGGCCCCGTCACATAGCTTGTCGCGACATCGACCCAATGCGCGTCCCGCGCGGACGCATGGACGATAAGGCCGAGAATGAGGCCAAGGAGAAACCCCGCCAGCATCTGCCATTGCAGCGATAAGGCGATTCGGCCTGCTCTACTCATAGGCTTCTCCCCATCCGGCTCTTCTCAGGGAAACCGTTGAGCAGACGTAATGTTGCAGAGGCGCCTATCCCCCGAATTGCCTATGCGGAACGGCATATTGTGGCGGCGAAAGCCGATGCTAAGTTCCCGCGCAATAATAAAGGGAGAGGGTCGTGACAGCTTTGGTCAAGCGAGCATTGGGCGCATTTCATCGACGCCGCCGCATTCGGCAGCGCCTTGAGCAGATCAAGAATGAAAAATGCCCGGGCGGAGGCGGCGCCTTCAACTTGTAACCGGGACTGCCGAGGCTCGCAGGCCGCCTAACCGCGTTCTTCGTCCACCATATCGCTCGCCAGCTCCAGTCCGGCGCGCCCATGCGCGGGCGTGCGCGCGGGCGCCTTGGGATGAGGGACATAGTCGGGCTCCTCAACCTCCAGCATCCCTTCCCACTTGGTGATGACGGACGTCGCGATGGCGTTGCCCAGCACGTTGGTCGCCGTCCGTCCCATATCCATGAAATGGTCGACCGCCAGGATGAAGGCCACCCCCTCGACCGGCAGGTTGAACTGCCCCAGCGTCGCCGCCACCACGACCAGCGATGCGCGCGGCACGGCGGCGATGCCCTTGCTCGTCACCATCAGCACCAGCAATATGGTGATCTGCGTCGCGATCGGCAGATCGATGCCGTATGCCTGCGCGATGAAGATGGTGGCGAAGGTCGAATACATCATCGACCCGTCGAGGTTGAACGAATAGCCCAGCGGCAGCACGAAGCTGTAGATCCGGCGCGGCACACCGAAACGGTCGAGCTGCTCCAGCATCTTGGGGTAGGCCGCTTCCGACGATGCGGTGGAAAAGGCGATCAGCAACGGCTCGCGCACATATTTGAGGAGCTTCACCATGCGGCGCCCAAGGAAGATCGACCCCGCCACGATCAGCACCAGCCACAGCGCGAATAGCGACAGGTAGAATTCGCCCACCAGTTCGCCGAAGGTCTTGAGCACGCCCAGCCCCTCGGTCGTGATCGCGGCGGCCAGCGCCCCGAACACCGCAAAGGGCGCGACGCGCATGACATAGCCCGTAACCTGCAACATCAACTCGACCATCGCCTCGATGACGGTGACGATCGGTTTCCCCTTCTCGCCGATGGCGGTCAGCGCCACCCCCACGAACAGCGAAAAGACGACGATCTGGAGGATCGAATTGTCCGCCATCGCTCCCACCATGGAGGTGGGAAAGACGTGCAGGATGAAGTCGCGGAAATTGAGCGCTTCGGTATTCACCCCCGACGCCGCGCCCGACCGGACGAGGTTCAATCCCTCGCCGGGCGCGAAGAAATTGACGAAAATCAGGCCCAGCGTCAGCGAGATCAGGCTGGCGATGATGAACCAGGCGAGCGCCCGTCCGCCGATCCGCCCCAGCGCCGCGCTGTCGCCCATATGCGCGATCCCCGCCACCAGCGTGGAAAAGACCAGCGGCGCGATGATCATCTTGATGAGGTGCAGGAAGATATCCGCGAGCAGGTGGAAATAACCCGCCACATCCTTGGCCAGCGCCTTGTCGGCCCCGACCCACAGATTGGCGGCGAACCCCGTGATCACGCCCAGGACCATGCCCGTCAGGATGAAGGCCGTCAGTTTATTCCGCATGCAATCCCTCTACCCTGCGTCAGGCCCGCACACCTATCAGGCGCTCCGCACCCCCGCAATCGGGTGAGCCGGGCCCGCTATCTCAACGTGCTCCTGCGAAGGCAGGAGCCCAGATCAAACGGCGGGACTGGACTCCTGCCTTCGCAGGAGCACGGGGCCTTCAAGGATAGAGCAGCCCTTCGCTCCACCCTGCGCCCTCGCGGACGAACAGCCGTCGCTCATGCAGCCGGTGCTCGCGATCCTGCCAGAATTCGATCCGCTGCGGCACGATGCGAAAGCCCGACCAATAGGGCGGGCGGGGCACGTCGCCCCCGGCGAACCGCCGGCTCGCTTCCTCATAGCGCGCCATGAAAACCTCCCGCGAAGCCAGCGGCCGCGACTGGTCTGAAGCCCATGCGCCCAACTGGCTGTCGCGGCTGCGCGTCGCGAAATAGGCGTCGGCGGCGGCGTCCTCGACGGTTTCCACCGGTCCCTCGATCCGGATCTGCCGCCGCACCGATTTCCAGTGGAACAGCAGCGCCGCGTGAGGATTGGCCAGCAGCTCGTCGGCCTTGCGCCCCTCGAAATTGGTGTAGAAGACGAACCCTTCCGGCCCATGCCCTTTCAGTAGCACCATCCGCACCGAAGGCCGCCCGCGCGCGTCGGCGGTGGCCAGCGCCATGGCGTTGCTGTCGTTGATTTCGCTCGCGCGGGCGTCGGCATACCATTGGTCGAACAGCGGGAAGGGATCGGTCATGATGCTGATCTAGGGCCGCGATCCTTCCATGTCGATGCCCTGTCCCGCTTGAACGATCCCGCCCTTTTCGCCACATAGGGCCCAAGTCGAAACATCGCATAGAAGGACATATCAACGGCAATGGCGGATCCCTACTCCACTTTGGGCGTCGCGCGCGGCGCGGGCGAGGCAGAGATCAAGTCGGCCTATCGCAAGCTCGCCAAGGAGCTGCACCCTGACCGCAATCAGGACAATCCCAAGGCGGCGGAGAAATTTTCCGCCATTTCCAGCGCCTATGACCTGCTGTCCGACAAGGACAAGCGCGCCCGTTTCGATCGGGGAGAGATTGACGCCGACGGCAATCCCTCCGCGCCCTTCGGCTTTGGCGGCAATGGCGGCGGCTTTCGCGGGCGGCCGGGACAGGGCGGGGGCTTCGAATTCAACGAGGGCGGGGACTTCGGCGATATCTTCGAAGGGCTATTCAGCGGCGGCGCCCGGCGCGGCGGGGGTGGTTTCGGCGGTTTCGGTCGCCAGGCCCCGCCGCAAAAGGGCGCGAACGTCGCCTATCGCCTGGCCGTCGCCTTCGTCGATGCGGCCAGCCTCGCGCCGCAGCGCATCACCTTGCAGGACGGCAAGACCCTGGACCTGAAGCTCCCCGCCGGCGTCGAGACGGGCACGCAGATGCGCCTGTCGGGCAAGGGCCAGCCGGGGCCGGGCGGGGCAGGGGACGCGATCGTCACGCTGGAGGTGAGGCCGCATCCCTTCTTCACCCGCGACGGCGACAATGTGCTGCTCGACCTGCCCATCACCCTCGACGAGGCGGTGAAGGGCGGCAAGGTCAAGGTGCCGACGGTCGACGGCCCGGTGATGCTCGGCGTCCCCGCCGGATCGACATCGGGCAAGACGCTGCGCCTGCGCGGCAAGGGCTTCACCGCCAAGGGCGGCGAGCGCGGCGACCAGCTCGTCAAGCTCCAGGTCGACGTGCCCGCCGACGATCCGGCGATCGCGGCGCTGGTCGAAAGCTGGCGGGACAGCCGCGCCGTCCGCGCCCATCTGGGCGTTTAGAGCGTTCAGGGCGCCAAGGAGCCGTCATGCCAGTCCCTTCGCCCTACTCCCCCGAATCCCGTCGCCAGCGGATCACGCAGAACGCCCGCGCCCACATCAACCGCCATATCGACCGCTTGCCGCCCGGTTCCTACATCTGGGAAATCACCAAGCGCGTGGCGGTCGGGACCTATAGCGACGGCTTCATCCATGCGGGCAACCTCGCCTATCTCTCGCTGATGACGCTCTTCCCCTTCTTCATCGTCGCGGCGGCGGTGGCGAGCATCTTCGGGCGATCGCAGGACGGGCTGGCGGCGGTCGGCGCCTTTCTGGCGACGGTGCCCCCCGGCGTCGCCGACGTAGTGAAGCAGCCGATCATCGACGTGCTGACCGCGCGCACCGGGCCGCTGCTCTGGCTGGGCGGGCTGGTCGGCCTGTGGACCGTGGGCAGCCTTATCGAGACCATCCGCGACATATTGCGCCGCGCCTATGGGACGAAGAGCACACGCCCCTTCTGGCATTATCGCCTGACCGCGATCGGCATCACGCTGGTCAGCGTCTTCGCGGTGATGTTCGCCTTTTCGATGCAGGTCATCATCACTGGCGTCGACCAGTTTTTGCACCAGATCCTGCCCTTCGCCGACGGCGCGATCCGCATCGTCGCGCTGACCCGGCTGCTGCCGATGGTCGTCCTGTGCGTCGCGCTCTACTATCTCTATTTCTCGCTCACGCCCAGCGCCTACAAGGACAAATGCTTCCCCAAACTGCCCGGCGCCATCGCCACCGCGCTCTGGTGGTATGGCGTCACGATGCTGCTTCCGCCGACATTGTCGTTGCTCGGCGGCTATGATGCGACCTATGGCAGTCTGGCCGGCGTGATGATCACGCTCATTTTTTTCTTCCTCGTCGGCCTTGGCGTGGTAATTGGCGCGGAACTCAATGCGGCGCTCGCAGAATTCCCGGAAGAGGAACTCGAAAGGGCCACGCCGGAAAGCAAAGGGAACGGAACGACACAATGACGGGCTTGATGGCGGGGAAGCGCGGTCTCATCATGGGTCTTGCGAACGACAAGTCGCTCGCATGGGGCATTTCGAAGGCGTTGTACGCGCAGGGCGCGGAGCTGGCCTTTTCCTATCAGGGCGAAGCGCTCGCCAAGCGGGTGAGGCCGCTGGCGCAGGAAGTCGGCTCCGATTTCCTGATCGATTGCGACGTGTCCGATATGGACAAGCTCGACGCCGCCTTTGACGAGATCAAGGCGCGCTGGGGCAAGCTGGACTTCGTCGTCCACGCCATCGGCTTTTCCGACAAGAATGAGCTGCGCGGCAAATATGTCGACACCAGCCTCGAAAATTTCCTGCTGACGATGAATATCTCGGCCTACAGCTTCGTCGCCGTCGCCCGGCGCGCGCGCGAATTGATGGCGGAGGGCGGCAGCTTGCTGACGCTCAGCTATTATGGCGCGGAAAAGGTGATACCGCACTATAACGTCATGGGCGTGGCCAAGGCGGCGCTGGAAACCAGCGTCAAATATCTGGCGATGGACCTGGGTCCCGAAAATATCCGCGTCAACGCCATCTCGGCGGGCCCGATCAAGACGCTGGCGGCCAGCGGCATCGGCGACTTCCGCTACATCCTGAAGTGGAACGAGCTGAACAGCCCGCTCCGCCGCAATGTGACGATCGAGGATGTGGGCGGCGCGGGCCTCTATCTCCTCTCCGACCTCGCATCGGGCGTGACCGGCGAAGTCCACCATGTCGACGCCGGCTACAACGTCATCGGCATGAAGGCCGAGGACGCTCCCGACATCGCGCTCGATAAATAACAGCCCTCTCCCCTTGGGGAGAGGGAGGGGCCCGGCGCGAAGCGACGGGAGGGAGAGGGGGCAGCCACCTCTCCAAGAAGGCAGGACATATGAGCTTCAACACATTCGGCCGCGTTCTTCGCTTTTCGACCTGGGGCGAAAGCCATGGTCCCGCGATCGGCGCGGTCGTGGACGGTTGCCCTCCGGGCCTTCCCTTAAGCGAAGCCGACATCCAGCCCTTCCTCGACAAGCGCAAGCCCGGCACGTCGAAATTCACCACCCAGCGCCGCGAAGCGGACGCGGTCCGTATCCTCTCCGGCGTGTTCGAAGGCAAGACGACCGGCACCCCGATCAGCCTGATGATCGAGAATACCGACCAGCGATCGAAGGACTATAGCGAAGTCGCCAAGGCATATCGCCCCGGCCATGCCGACTATGCCTATGACGCCAAATATGGCTTTCGCGACTATCGCGGCGGCGGGCGCTCCTCCGCGCGCGAGACGGCGAGCCGCGTCGCCGCAGGAGCCGTCGCCCGGCTCGTCATCCCCGACGTCGACATCTTCGCCTATGTCAGCGAGATCGGCGGCGACGCGATCGACTATGCCCGGTTCAATGCGGGCGAGATCGACAACAACCCCTTCTTCTGCCCCGACCCGGAAGCGGCCAAGCGCTGGGAAAAGCTGGTGGACGCTGCGCGCAAGGACGGCTCCTCGCTCGGCGCGGTCGTGGAATGCGTCGCCAGCGGCGTGCCCGCAGGGTGGGGCGCGCCCCTCTACGCCAAGCTCGACAGCGAACTCGCCGCCGGGATGATGAGCATCAATGCGGTGAAGGGCGTGGAGATCGGCGACGGCTTCGCGGCGGCCCGCCTGCGCGGCGAGCAGAATGCCGACCCGATGCGCCCCGGCAATGACGGCTTGCCCGTCTTCCTCGCCAATCATGCGGGCGGCGTCGCCGGTGGCATCTCCACCGGCCAGCCCGTGAAGGTCCGCGTCGCCTTCAAGCCGACAAGCTCCCTCCTCATCCCGGTCGAAACCGTCACACGGGAAGGCGAAGCGTCGGAGATCATCACCAAGGGCCGCCACGACCCCTGCGTCGGCATTCGCGGCGTGCCCGTGGTCGAAGCCATGATGGCGCTGGTGCTGGCGGATCAGAAGCTGCTCCACCGCGCCCAATGCGGCGGCGACTAACAGGCTGAAACGAGCCGATTATCGGGTGGAAGCGAGATTCGGTGCAGACGACTCACTAAATCTGCGTTAAGATCGTCCCCATCAATCGCCCGCGGGAGGGCGAGCGGCAGTGCGTAAGCCTGGGGAGCGTCACCATGCCAGCATGGACTGACGGTCAAAACGTCCCCTAAAGCCGCGAACACGGGCCAGCCATGGCGACATGGCTGGCCCTTTTTCTTACCGTCTGAGCGGATGTTTTCGGCGGTTTCCAGCGCATGGCGCGTCAAAATCGAGACCACCTCACCTCCGTTCGCCCTGAGCCTGTCGAAGGGCTTCCCTTCCCCTTAAGAAAGGAAAGGACTTCGACATTCGAAGTAGACAAGTGGCTCATTCGAACAGCCCGAACGGAGGTGGGGTGATTCCGATTTAAGGCCCAACCTGTCCACCGCAGCACCTACAACCGCTTCTTCTCCGCCTGAGCGATCGCTTTCTCCGTGAGCGGGCGCATGATGGCGTAGCCGTCGCGATTGGGATGCAGCCCGTCATTGGCGAGGCCCGCGCGCATGCCCCCGTCCTTATCCGTCATCGGCGCATGATAATCCACGAAAGTCACCTTCTGCTCGGTCGCCAACTGACGGAGCAGGCCGTTCACCCGCGATATGCGGGCGGCGGGGTTGGGGCCGGGACGCAAGGTAAAGCCGCTTGACGGCGTGATGCTGCCCAGCACGACCTTCATGCGATTGGCTTTGGCGAGGATGATCATCGCGCGGATATTGTCGACGATGGCTTCGTCGCTGATCGGCCCGGTATTGCCGGAGATGTCGTTGGTGCCGGCCATGATGTGGACGATGCGGGGCCGCAACCTGATCACATCGGGATACATTCTCAACAACATCTGCGGCGTGGTCTGGCCGCTGACGCCGCGATCGACGTTGCCGCCGCTGAAAAGGGCGGGGTCGCCCGGCTTCCAGTTTTCGGTGATGGAATCCCCCATGAACACGACATGCGGCTTCTGACCGGTCGCGAGCAGCTTGGCGTTTTCTTCGGCGTAACGGCACAGGTCTGGCCAATCCTGAGCCTTGCGCTTTTCCGCAGCGGCCATCTCTGCGGGAAGCGCCTTGAGCTCTTCGGGCGACAGCCCATTCAAGCTGAATGTCGCGCCCGGCTTCAGAGCCATTTCTGTGAAAGCAGCAAGAACTGACGGCCTGGGCGCACAGATCGGCTTGCCTGCTCCGTCCGTCTGCTGGGCCATGGCCGATGACGGCGCAATGACGGCCATTGCGCCGAGCAGCGCCAGCTTTTGCATGCAGTTCGAAAATATGGCCAACCGGCGCATTTGGTTTCTCCAGATCAATTTTCTACCCGACGTCTATGGCAGCTTTTGGCGGACGGCAATCCACCTGACAGACCAATTCAGCCGCACCGGCCCTGTTCAGCCGGTCGGACCCGCGCCATGTTTCCCGCATGACCAGCCTGCCCTTCACTCAGGTCGACGCCTTCGCCGACGCGCCTTTCACCGGCAATCCCGCCGCCGTGATGCCGCTCGACCGCTGGCTCGACGATGCCACGCTGCAATCCATCGCGGCGGAGAACAACCTCTCCGAAACCGCCTTCACCGTGCCGACGCCGGATGATCCGGACGCGGACTATGCGCTGCGCTGGTTCACCCCGACTGTGGAGGTGAAGCTGTGCGGCCATGCCACGCTGGCGAGCGGTCATGTGCTGATGGGCGGGCGCGCGGCGGTGCGTTTTCGCACGGCCCATGCCGGCATCCTCACCGTCTCGCGCGAGGGTGACGGATACGCTCTCTCGCTCCCCGCCTGGTCGATGGAGCCGCGCCCGCTGCCCGACCTTGCCGCCGGGCTGGGCGCTGCGCCGATCGAATCGTACTGGCGCGACGGCGGCTACAGCCTTTTCCTCTTTCCCGACGCCGCCGCCATCCGCGCGCTGAGGCCCGACTTCGCGCGGCTGAAGGCGCTGGGCGACATCATGCTGATCGCGACCGCGCCGGGCGACGACAGCGACATCGTCAGCCGCGTCTTCGTGCCCGGCGGCGGCGTGGACGAGGACCCGGTGACCGGATCGGCCCATTGCCTGCTCACCCCCTTCTGGGCGGCGCGGCTGGGCAAGACCCGCATAAGCGCCGTGCAGGCGTCGGCGCGCGGCGGCCGCCTCGACTGCCGCCTGGACGGCGACCGCGTCATCCTGATCGGCGCCTGCCGCACCGTGATCGAGGGGCGTTTCCTCCTTTAACGCGGAAACAGCCCCACCAGCTTCGCCAGCCCCGCCTTCAGCGCGGTGCGTTGTTCCTTGTCGGGCGACATGCCGATGCGCACCACCGTCAGGCCCTGCGATGGCGACACCAGTATATATTGCCCGCCATGCCCGACGCAGCCGAACAGGCTGGCGGGCGCGTCGCCGGGCATCAGTGCGCTCTCCTCGCTTTCCCGGTTCAGCCACAGATGCGCGCCATAGGCCGCATTGCGCGGCGATGGAGCGCGCATGAAGTCGACCCATTTCTCCGGCACGATCTGGTGCCCGTTCGGCCCCCTGCCATGGTGGCGCAGCAGCTCGCCGAAGCGCGCATAGTCGCGCGCCGTCATGTGCAGGAAGCTGCCCCCGACCATAGTGCCCGCCGCGTCATATTCCGCCGTCAGACTGTTCAGGCGCGCGGGAATCTTCAGCCGTCCGTCGATGAAGGTCTGCATCGCCCGCCGCCGCGCGTCGGGATCGGCGCTGTTGGTCAGCATCCGCGCCATCAGGTCGGCGAGGATGATGGTGCTGCCGCTACTGTAGGAAAAGGTCGAACCGGGCGCATGGGCCAGCGGCTTCGCCTCGGCGAAGCCGCTCATGTCCCGCGCGCCGTCGGTGAAGAGCATGCGGATCGTGTCCGCCTGCGCCAGCGGCTCGGCATTCTCGACATGGTCGAGCCCCGACGACATGGAAAGCAGCTGCCGCAGCGTGATCCGTCCGCGCGGGTCGCCCGGCTGGCCCCACGCCGCGACCGGCACCGGCGAATCGAGCGCCAGCCGCCCATCGGACACCATCAGCCCCACCAGCACCGCCGTCACGCTCTTGGCGATCGACCAGGACATCAGCTTCGTGTCGGGCCCGAACCCCGGCGCATAGCGTTCCGCGACGATCTCCCCCCGGTGCATCACGACGAGCGCGCGGGTCTCCCCCACATCCTCATCCCCGTCGAACAGCGCGTCGACCGCGCCGCGCAGCGTTTCCTCGCCGACCTCGCCGTCGCTGGCGACCTTGTAAACGGGCTCGGGATCGGCCGCGCGGACGCTCCACGCGCCGCCGAGCGCCAGCAGCGCCAAAAATCCCATGCACGCGCCAAGGCGCTTTACGCTGTCCCCCTCGAACTTCATAAGCCCGGCCTTAGATGATGTGGGCAAAGGGGGAAAGTGGTGCAGCGTCGCCCGAATTGGCTTTACGTGGCAGCGGTCGCGGTCATCATCGCCGTCGCGCTGCTCGCCTGGAACTGGAGCGCGATGCGCGCGAAGGCGGCGGTAGGCGCGGCCTTCGGCGCGCGGATCACCTGCTCCTGCCGCTATGTGGAGGGGCGCTCGCTCGACAGTTGCCGGGGCGACAAGGAACCCGGCATGGCGCTGGTGACGCTGACCGACGATCCCGAATCGCGCATGGTTCAGGCCAGCGTGCCCCTGCTCGCCTCCCGCTCCGCGCACTATCGGGCAGGGTGGGGCTGTCTCCTCGATCCGCCGCAATGATGGTTTGCCTCGCCATCCCCTCTCGCTAGAAGCCCCTTCCATGCGCCCCGACATTTCCACTCTCCTCCATGACGTCTTCGGCTTCCCCGGCTTTCGCGGCGTGCAGGATCAGGTGGTGGGCCGCGTCATGGCGGGCCAGCCGACCCTCGCCATCATGCCCACGGGCGCGGGCAAGTCCCTCTGCTACCAGCTGCCCGCCGTCGCGCTCGACGGCTGCTGCGTCGTCATCTCGCCGCTGATCGCCCTGATGCACGACCAGCTGCGCGCGGCGCAGGCGGTCGGCATCCGCGCCGCCAGCCTCACCAGCGTCGACGCCGACTGGCGCGAGACGCAGGACCGCCTGCGCAACGGCGACCTCGACCTGCTCTACGTCGCCCCTGAACGCGCCAGCGGGGAGGGTTTCCGCAGCCTCCTGCGCGCGGCGAAGATCGCGCTCTTCGCCATCGACGAAGCCCATTGCGTGTCCGAATGGGGCCATGATTTCCGCCCCGACTACCGCCTGCTGCGCCCGCTGCTCGACGAGTTCGGCCAAGTCCCCCGCCTCGCGCTCACCGCCACCGCCGACGCACACACGCGCGAGGATATCCTCGTCCAGCTCGGCATCCCGCATGACGGCATGATCATCGCGGGGTTCGACCGTCCGAACATCCGCTACGCCGTCCACGCGCGCGACGGCCTGCCGCGCCAGCTTTCCGATCTTGTCGCCACTCAACAGGGCCCCGGCATCGTCTACGCCCCCACCCGCGCCGCGACGGAGAAGCTGGCCGAAAGCCTCGCCCGCACCACGAACCGCCCGACCCGCGCCTATCATGCCGGGCTCGACCCGAAGGTGCGCGCCGCCAACCAGGCCGCCTTCATCGCCAGCGAGGATATGGTGATGGTCGCCACCATCGCCTTCGGCATGGGCATCGACAAGCCCGACGTCCGCTTCGTCGCCCATGCCGGCCTGCCCAAATCGATTGAGGGCTATTATCAGGAATCGGGCCGCGCGGGCCGCGACGGCGAACCGGCTGAGGCGCACCTGTTCTGGGGCGCGGAGGATTTCGCCCGCGCGCGCCAGCGCCTCGCCGAACTCGACCCCGCCCGCCAGCAGGGGGAACGCGCCCGCATCACGGCGCTTGGCGGCCTTGTGGAAGCCGGCGCCTGCCGCCGCGCCATCCTGCTCCGCCATTTCGGGGAAAGCCCGTCCGCGACCTGCGGCAATTGCGACAATTGCCTGAATCCGTCCCCCAGCATCAATGTGACCGAAACGGCGCGCAAATTCCTTTCCGCCGTCTACCGCACCGGCCAGAGCTTTGGCCTGGGGCATATAGAGGCCGTCCTGACCGGCGTCGTCAACGACAAGATCCGGGAGCGCGGCCACGACAAGATCTCCGTCTATGGCATCGTCTCTGGTGAAGAGACGGCGCTCCTGCGCCCCGTCTCCCGCGCGCTGGTGGTAAGAGATGCTTTGCTAACTAATGAACATGGCGGCCTGGAATTTGGCCCCAACGCCCGCCCGATCCTGCGCGGGGAGGAGGAAGTCAGCCTCATCCTCCCGCCCCGCAAGGAACGCCGTCGGAAAAGCGCCCGCAACGGCAGCGCCGAAAACCCCGTCGGCGATCCCCTGTTCGACGCCCTGCGCGCCTGCCGCCGCGAACTGGCGCAGGAGCAGGGCGTGCCCCCTTATGTCATCTTCCACGATTCGACCCTGCGCGAAATGGCTGAGCAGCGCCCCACGAGCTTGTCCGAACTCGGCCATGTCAGCGGCGTCGGCCAGCGCAAGCTCGACGCCTATGGCGACGCCTTCCTCGCCGCGATCCGCCCATACCTCTGAGGGAAAAAGCCAGGTGCTCCTGCGAAGGCACTCGAACGAGTCGAGTGGCTCGTGAGAGCCCAGTCCCGCCGTTTGAACTGGGCTCCTGCCTTCGCAGGAGCACGTCACCCCCCTTGAAACCTGCCGCCCACAAGCGCATGGCTCCCCCCAGAAGGAGTCCTCGCCCATGTTCCGCCAACTCACCCCCACCCTCTACGTCTCCCCCCAGATCAGCGTCGATCAGGTCGAGGAAGCCAGGGCGCTGGGCGTGACTGTCATCATCAACAACCGCCCCGATGACGAGGAACCGGGCCAGACCAACGGCGCCGCCATCGAAGCCGCCGCGCAGGCCGCAGGCGTCGCCTACGCCGCCGTCCCCGTCGCCCATGGCGGCTTCGCCCCGTGGCAACTGGACGGCATGGCCGCCGCGCTCGCTCAGGCGGGCGAGGGCAAGGTGCTCGCCTATTGCCGCTCCGGCACGCGCAGCACGCTGCTGTGGGCGCTGACCCGCGCCCGCGCCGGCGATCATCCCGCCGCCCTCTCCGAACAGGCCGAAGCCGCCGGCTACGACCTCACCCCCGTCCGCCAGATCATGGACGCGCTCGCCGCAGGGTGATGCCAGCCGAACTCGATCAGTTTGACGCCATCGTCCTGGGCGCTGGCGGAGCCGGCCTCCTGTGCGCCGCCACCGCCGGGCAGCGGGGCAGGCGCGTCCTCGTCATCGACCATGCCGACCAGCCGGGAAAGAAGATCCTCATTTCCGGCGGCGGCCGCTGCAACTTTACCAATATCGACGCCGCGCCCGATCGCTACCTGTCGGCTAATCCGCATTTCGCCAAGTCGGCGCTGGGCCGCTACACGCCCGCCGATTTCCTCGCCCTCGTCGAACGGCACGGCATAGCCTGGCACGAAAAGACGCTGGGCCAGCTTTTCTGCGACCAGAGCGCACGCCAGATCGTCGCCATGCTGCTGGCCGAATGCGAAGCGGGACAGGTCACGATCCGCCTCGACCATCCGATCGCCGCCGTCACCCACGCCGATGGCCGCTACAGCGTGACCCATGGCGACCGCACCGCCACCGCCCCGGCGCTGGTCATCGCCACCGGCGGCCCCGCCATCCCGAAGATCGGCGCGACCGGTTTCGCCTATGATCTCGCCCGCCAGTTCGGCCTCAAGGTCGTGGAGCCGCGCCCCGCGCTCGTGCCCCTGACGCTGGGCGGAGAGGATGTCCTGTTCCGCTCCCTCTCGGGCGTGTCGACGCCAGTCATCGCCCGCCATCGCAAGACCGCCTTCCGCGAAGCCGCGCTGCTCACCCATCGCGGCCTGTCCGGCCCGGCGATCCTGCAAATCTCTTCCTACTGGCGTCATGGCGAGGCGATCACGCTCGATTTCCTGCCCGACCAGCCGTTAGGCTGGCTGACGCAGGCCAAGCGGGACAAGTCTCGCGCCACGCTCGCCAGCCTGCTGCGAAGCCACCTTCCCGACCGCCTCGCCGATACGCTGACGGAGCGCCTCGCGCTTCCGGGCGAGATCGGCAACCTCCCGGACCGAAAGCTGGAGGACACGCAACGTCGCCTCGCCAACTGGAGCTTTACCCCCAACGGCACCGAAGGCTTCGCCAAGGCGGAAGTCACGATCGGCGGCATCTCGACCGCCGACCTGTCCTCGCAAACGATGGAGGCGCGCCGCGTCCCCGGCCTCTACGCGATCGGCGAAGCGGTCGACGTCACCGGCTGGCTCGGCGGCTATAATTTCCAATGGGCCTGGGCCAGCGGCTGGGCGGCGGCGCAGGCGCTATAAGGCGCACCGACCAGCCGCCGCTCCGCCTCACAATCCGTTATAGGCGCAAATCTTGTTCCCGAACGGATCGCGCAGATAGGCGCCATAGGCTCCTCCCGCATTTTCGCGCGGGCCGGGCTGTCCTTCGTCGGTCCCGCCATGCGCCGCTCCCGCCGCATGGAAGGCGTCGACCGCATCCTTGCTCCCGGCCGCAAAGCCGATGGTCGATCCATTGCCATGGCTCATCGGTTGCCCGTTGGCCGGCGCCATCACCAGAAAAGCGCCCGTCTCGGTCCCGTACATGCAGAGCTTGTCCCCATGGATGGTCCCCGCCGCCACGCCTAACGCCCCGAGCGCCGCGTCATAGAAGGTCTTCGATTTCAGAAGGTCGTCGCTGCCGACGCAGGCATGGGTGAACATGATGGGCCTCTCCTATGTTGTCGCGGCACATCAGCACATCGTCGCGGCCGCGGTCAACATAATGGCTTTTTCGGTCGCGCGTCTCGATAAGCCCGGCTGATCGCGGGGGTCGCGAGCCTTCAGCCGCACTCCACCGTCACATGCTCCATCCGGGGCAGGGCGCGCACCCGTTGGCGCACCGCCGCCGCGTCCGCGCCGGGGGCCAGGCTGATGATCGCGGCATGGGCGTGCGGGCCGATGCGCCAGACATGCAGGTCGTGGATGACCGCGCCCTCGGCCTGCGCCAGCGCCTTGATCCGCGCCATCAACGCGGGCTCTGCGGTGTCGAGCAGGATCGCGGCGGTATCCTTCATCAGGCTCCAGGCCCAGCGCGCGATCACGACCGCACCCAGCAGGCCCACCGCCGGGTCCAGCCACCACCATCCCATGTAACGCCCCCCAAGCAGCGCCGCGATCGCCAGAACCGACGTCAAGGCGTCGGTCAGCACATGCACATAAGCGGCGCGCAGGTTGTTGTCGGCATGGCCATGCCCATGTCCATGCCCGTGGCCATCGTGGTGCGAGTGGGCATGGTCATGGCTATGGTCATGCCCCAGCAGCACCGCGCTGATCAGGTTGATGACAAGGCCGACGACCGCGACCAGCGTCGCCTCGCCGAACTGCACCTTCACCGGCTCGAAGAAGCGCATCACCGATTCGATGGCGATGAACAGCGCCGTGCCGCCCAGCAGCAGCGCGGAGGCGAAGCCCGACAAATCGCCGACCTTGCCCGTGCCGAACGTGTAGCGCGGGTTGCGGGCATGCCGTCGCGCATAGCCATAGGCGACCGCCGCCACCGCCAGCGCCCCGGCGTGGGTCGCCATATGGAACCCGTCCGCCAGCAGCGCCATCGATCCGGTCAGCCAGCCGAAGACGATCTCCACCACCATCGTCACCGCCGTCAGCGCGACCACCCACAGCGTCCGCCTGGCGTTCTGGTCGTGACCGGCGCTCAGGTAGATATGGTCGAAATAATGGCGGTCCTCGACATCCTCGTCGACGGGCGGCAGTGGCTCCGCGCGCCCATGATGGTCATGCGCATGATCCTCGCCATGATGGTGATGGCTTCCATGATCCTCATGCATGCTCATTTCCCGTACCGCCGGATCAGCGCGAGCATCTCTTCCGCCGCCGCCTCCCGCTCCTTGTCGGTCAGGCCCGGTCGGGCGACATGGTCGCGCATATGCTGTTCGATCAGTTCCTCCATCAGGCTGCCGACCGCGCCGCGCACCGATGCGACCAGCTGCAACGTCTCCGAACAACCAGCGTCGCCCAGCAACTGCCGCTCCACCGCGCCCACCTGCCCCGCAATGCGCCGCACCCGCGCCAGCAGCTTTTCCCGATCTATCACCACATGCATAGGATACCCCCCTATACTATATGCTCGTTGCTGGCAAGCGCCTCACCAAACCCGTTCTTCTCACCACTTCATTCTCGCATTTACCCTTCCCGCCACCGCTCTCCGCCCCTAACAGAAGGGCTATGCCCAAGACCTTAGACTGCGACCTCGCGATCCTGGGCGGCGGCCTTGCCGGCAGCATTGTCGCGCTGGCCTTCGCCCGGCTTCGCCCCGACGTCAGCCTGCTGCTTGTGGAACAGGAAGACAGGCTGGGCGGCAACCACATCTGGTCCTTCTTCGACGGCGATATCCGCGCCAGCGACCGCTGGCTGATCGACCCGCTCGTCTCCCACCGCTGGCCGCAGGGCCATGAGGTGCGCTTCCCCGCCTATGTCCGCCGCCTCGACGCGCCCTATAACAGCATCGCTTCGGCCACCCTCGACGCCCATGTCCGCGCCGTCCTCACCGACCGCATCCTTCTGGGCGCGAGGGCGCAGAGCGTCTCCCCCAATCGCATCCACCTCTCCGATGGCCGCGCGATCCAAGCCGGGGCAGTGCTGGATGCGCGCGGCGGCGGCGACCTGTCGGCGCTGCATTGCGGCTGGCAGAAATTCGTCGGCCAGGCGCTCCGTCTGCGCGATCCGCACGGCGTCGATCGACCGGTGATCATGGATGCGACCGTCGATCAGATCGACGGCTACCGCTTCGTCTATCTCCTCCCCTGGGACGACCGCACGCTCTTCATCGAGGACACCTATTATAGCGACACGCCTGATCTGGACGTGCCGACGCTCGACGCCCGCATCGCCGCCTACGCGGCCTCTGCAGGATGGCGGGTGGAGGAATTGATCCACCGTGAGAGCGGTGTGCTCCCTGTTGTTCAGGGTGGCGATTTCGACTGCTTCTGGCCCTCTGACGATACCGTAGCCCGGGCGGGCGTGCGCGCCGGTCTCTTCCATCCGATGACCGGCTATTCACTGCCCGATGCCGTCGCTGTCGCACTCTGGCTCGTGGATCAGCCGCTGGACCGGCTCGCCGCCGCGACACGCGCCCGGGCAGCCGCGCACTGGCAATCGGGCGGCTATTATCGACTGCTCGCCCGGATGCTCTTCCGCGCCGCCCAGCCCGATCAGCGCTGGCGCGTCTTCGAGCGCTTCTATCGCCTGAACGCAGCGCTTGTCGGCCGCTTCTATGCAGGCCGGTCAACCTGGGCCGATCGCATCCGCATCTTGTGCGGTCGCCCGCCCGTGCCCATAAGGAGCGCCATGCGCGCCTTGCCGAGCCCCTCCATTCGATGAACAGGAAAGCGATCGTCATCGGCGCGGGCTTTGGCGGCCTTGCGCTCGCGATCCGGCTGCAATCCGCCGGCGTGGACACGACGCTGGTGGAGGCGCGCGACCGGCCCGGCGGTCGCGCCTATATGTGGGAGAAGGACGGCTTCGTCTTTGACGCGGGCCCCACCGTCATCACCGATCCTGATTGCCTCGCCGAACTGTGGCGGCTTTCCGGCCACGACATGGCCGACGACGTGAGCCTGTTGCCCGTGAGCCCCTTTTACCGCCTCAACTGGCGGGACGGGACCAATTTCGACTATTCCAACGACGAAAGCGCGCTCCGCGCTCAGATCGCGCGGCTCGATCCGGAAGATGTCGCGGGCTATGAGCGCTTCCTCGACTATGCCGACGACGTCTATGAAGAAGGCTATCGCAAGCTCGGTTCGGTCGCCTTTCTCGACTTCGCCTCGATGATCCGCGCGGCCCCCGCGCTCGCGAAGCATCAGGCCTGGCGCTCGGTCTATTCGATTGTCTCGTCGCATGTGAAGAATGAGAAGCTGCGCCAGGCGCTCTCCTTCCATACGCTGCTGGTCGGCGGCAATCCGCTTCAGACCAGCGCCATCTATGCCCTCATCCACAAGCTGGAGAAGGACGGCGGCGTCTGGTTCGCGAAAGGCGGCACCAACCGTCTGGTGCAGGGCATGGCCACCCATTTCGAGCGGCTGGGCGGCACGTTGCGCCTTGCCGATCCGGTCGTGCGCATCGAAACCCATGGCGATCGCGCGGTGGCGGTCGCGACCGCTTCGGGCTGGCGGGGGGAGGCGGATGCGGTCGCGTCCAACGCCGACCTCATGCACAGCTACCGCGACCTGATCGGCCATCATCCGCGCGGGGGCGCCCAAGCCGACAAGCTCAGCCGCAAACGCTGGTCGCCCAGCCTCTTCCTGCTGCATTTCGGCATCAAGGGCAGCTGGCCGGGCATCCCGCACCACATGGTCCTGTTCGGCCCGCGCTACGAAGGGTTGCTGACCGACATCTACGATCATGGCGTGCTGCCGCAGGACTTCTCGCTCTACCTGCACCATCCGACCGTCACTGACCCGTCCATGGCGCCGGAGGGGCATTCGACCTTTTACGCGCTCGCGCCCGTGCCCCATATGGGCAAGCTGCCGATCGACTGGGAACGGTTCGCGCCCGTCTATGCCGAGCGCATCCTTGACGAGATTCAGCACCGTCTGATCCCGGATATCCGCTCGCGCATCGTGACGCAGTTCCATTATGCGCCGCCTGATTTCCGCACCGACCTGTCGGCGCATCTGGGCAGCGCCTTCAGCCTGGAGCCGCTGCTGACGCAAAGCGCATGGTTCCGCGCGCATAATCGCGACGATGTGATCCCCAACCTCTATCTGGTCGGCGCGGGCACGCATCCCGGCGCAGGCATTCCCGGCGTGGTCGGCAGCGCCAAGGCGACGGCGGCGCTGATGCTGTCGGATCTGGCGTGAAGCGGCTGGCTGTCTATTGCGGCTCGGCGATGCCCGCCGATCCTGTCTATGTCGAGGCTGCCCGCCATGTCGGCCACACCATGGCGGAACGAGGGATCGGCGTCGTTTATGGCGGCGGACGGCTCGGCCTGATGGGCGCGGTCGCCGATGCGGCGCTGGAGAGGGGTGGCGAAGTGATCGGCGTCATTCCCGAGGCGCTGGTGCATGCGGAGGTCGCCCATCGCGGCTGCACCCAGCTTCACGTCGTCCAGACCATGCACCAGCGCAAGGCGCTGTTCACCGACCTCTCCGATGGCTTCGTGACCCTGCCGGGTGGGGTGGGCACGATGGATGAGCTGTGGGAGGCGATCAGCTGGTCGCAGCTTGGCTATCATGCCAAGCCGGTGGGACTGCTCAATGTCGGTGGCTTCTACGATCAGTTGATCGCGTTCAACCGCCACATGATCGGCGCAGGCTTCATCCGGCCTCAGCATGCCGACATCCTCATTCATGCCGATACCGTCGAGGCGCTGCTGGAGCGGATGGCGGCTTATCACCCCCATGAGCCCATTTTCAGGATGAAGGCGGACCGCCTTTAATTCTGCTCCTGCTTGCGGGAGCGGCGGGGGAAGGGCATGTCCGGCAGGTGAACTTCGACCGTCCTGCTCTCGTCGCCCATGCCCGCACCAGCATCGAGCGTGGCTCCAAATCTTTCGCCATGGCTTCCAGGCTGTTCGACGCGCGCACCCGCGAACGCGCGTGG
>DASVOF010000168.1:0-14281 GCA_036383495.1 Sphingobium sp.
GAAATAGATCGCCATGGCCCCCGCAAAGCCCACGATGCCGATGCTCCACGGTCCGCCCTGCGGATAGCGCCGCGCCGACGCCGCCAGCATGGTCGGCCACATGAAGCACACGCCCAAGGCCCACAGCGTCGCCGCGACCAAAGCCGTCACCGGAGTGGACGCGATGCTGAGGCCATAGAGCCCCAGCGCCGCCGGGATCGTGCACAGGCAGAGCAGGCCCATGTCCGAAAAGCGATGTTCCAGCGCGCCGGCGAAATGGCGCATCACGAACATGATCGCCGACACATAGACCAGCACCATGATGCCGGGCATCCCCACCGTCTGCGACAGCGCGATGTCGACCCAGGAACCGGGGGCCAGCTCCGCCGACGTGGTCAGGAACATGATGGCCGGAAAAATCCAGAAGCCCGGACGTTTGAACGGTTCCGCGATCATCGTGCGGAATGGCACGCCCATCGCGGTGCTTTCGGTCTTCGGAAACTCCTGCGTCAACGCCCACAGCCCAAAGATCGCGCCCGGAACCGGGATCAGCGCGACTAGAACCTGCCAGCTAAGGTCAAGCTGCTGGAAGAACAGCAGGCTGAGTAGGCCGCCCAAGACGATTCCCGCCGGCCACCAGGCATGGAGCATGTTCAGCTCCTTGGTCTTTTCCTCCGGGTAAAGGGCGGCGGTGACGGGATTGATCGTCGCCTCGGTCGCGCCCCAGCCAAAGCCGCAGACGACCATGCCCGCCGTCAACAGGCCGTAGACGGCGTCGATGCCGCCCATCGTCGGCGACAACAGGATCAGGACCGGTCCGATGATGAAGCAGGCGGATGCGAACAGGATCGTCCGTTTTGCTCCGATCACGTCGAGCAGCGGGCTGACCACAAGCAGGCTGAGCGCGAAGCCGAGGAAGGAATTGCCCAGCGCCGCCGCACTCATCTCGCCCGAATGGAGGGGAGCCGCATGGTCGAACAGCGCGGCCTTGATCGCGCCCGAAGCGCCCGTGCGAATGGAAAATGAAATCGCCGCCGTGAATAGCGCCAGCGCGCAGATGATGAATATCGACCTGCGATTATGGACCGTCCGCTCCATTGTCGTCCCCTCCTTTTATTTAGCTTCAGCTAAGGCCCAGCACCGTTCGTATGAAGTCCTTGTCCGCGCCCGTTCCGGCGAAATCGTCAAAAGCCTTTTCCGCCTTGCGGATCATGTGCCGCGCGATGAAGGGCGCGCCTTCAGCCGCACCTTGCTCGGGATGCTTGAGCGCGCATTCCCACTCCAGCACGGCCCAGCCATCATAGCCATATTGCGCCATCTTGGAGAAGATCGCGCCGAAATCAATCTGCCCGTCGCCCAGCGAGCGGAAACGTCCCGGCCGATCGACCCAGCCCGAATAGGACCCATAGACGCCCGCGCGGCCATTGGGCCGGAATTCTGCATCCTTCACATGGAATGCCTTGATCCGCTCATGATAGATGTCGATGAACGCCAGATAGTCCAGCTGTTGCAGCAGGAAATGCGACGGATCGTAGAGGATGTTGGCGCGCGGATGCTGGTCGACCGCGTCCAGGAACCGTTCGAACGTGACGCCGTCGAACAGGTCCTCGCCCGGATGCAGTTCGTAACAGGCGTTGACGCCATTCTCGTCGAAAATGTCGAGGATCGGCTTCCACCGGCGACCCAGTTCGGCGAAGGCTTCCTCCACCATGCCCGCCGGACGCTGCGGCCAGGGATAGACCATGTGCCACATCAGCGCGCCGGAAAAGGTCGCGTGGGACGTCAGGCCGAAACGTCGGCTCGCCCGCGCGGCGAGGCTGAGCTGCTCAACCGCCCATTCCTGCCGGGCGGCTACATTGTTGTGCAGCGCGGGCGGCGCGAAGCCGTCGAACACACGATCATAGGCGGGGTGCGTGGCGACCAGCTGGCCCTGCAAATGGGTCGACAGTTCGCTGACCTCGACGCCGTTCGCGGTGCAGACGCCCTTGATCTCGTCGACATAGTCCTGGCTTTCCGCCGCCTTGGCCAGATCGAACAGGCGCGCGTCCCATGTGGGAATCTGCACGCCCTTATAACCCAGATCGCCCATATATTTGGTGATGGAATCAAGGTTGTTGAACGGCGCCTCGTCCCCAGCGAACTGGGCGAGAAAGATGGCTGGACCCTTCATGTCATTTCCCTTCAGAGGTCGATCCACACCGCGCCTTCGCGGCTGGATTCCAGGCTGGCGCGGATGAAATTCATGCCCGACAGCGCGTCGTCCATCGTCGCGAAGCCGGGCTCGCCGCTGTCCCCGGCGACGCCGCGAATGGCCCTGCCGAACGCGGCGTATATGTTGGCGAAGGCTTCCAGATAGCCTTCCGGATGACCGGCGGGCGTCCGCTGGATCGCCAATATGTCGCCGGGCACATAGGCGCGGTTGCCGCCCGCATGATAGATTTCATCGGGCCGGTCGCGGCGCTTGACGGTCAGCGTGTTGGGCTGTTCCTGTCGCCAATGCAGCCCGGCGTCGTCGCAATAGATGGAGATGGCGAGGTCGTTCATGTCGCCCACACACACCTGGCTGGCGACCAGCGTGCCCCTGCCCCCGCTCGCCAGCCGGAACAGCGCCGCGCCGTCATCATCGATGCGGCGGCCCGGCAGCATCGCCAATTCCGCGCAGATCGACGCGATGCGTTGTCCGGTGATGAACTCCACCAGATTGGCGGCATGGGTGCCGATATCGCCGAAAGCGCCCGCGCCGCCGGAGCGCGCTGGATCGACGCGCCATTCGGCCTGCTTGTTGCCGACCGTGTCCGATGCGTTCGACAGCCAGTCCTGCATATATTTGACCGCGACCCGCCGCACCGCGCCGACTTCGCCCCCGGCGACCAGCTTGCGGGCGAGCTTCACCATCGGATAGCCGGTGTAGGTGTGGGTGACGGCGATCCTGCGGCCCGTGCGCGCAGCCGCTTCCGCGATCGCGCGCGCGCTGTCCAGTTCGTCGGCCAGCGGCTTGTCCACGATCACGTCGAAGCCCGCCTCCATCGCCGCGATGGCGGGGGGGGCGTGCATATGGTTGGGCGTGACGATCGACACCGCCTCGATCCGCTGGTCGGCGGGCAGGCTGGCCTCCCGCTCCAGCATTTCGGCCCAGGAGCCATAGCTGCGCTCGGACGGCAAGCCGATCTCCTCGCCCGACGCCTTCGCCTTTTCAGGCGTCGACGACAGCGCGCCGGCGACCAATTGCCAATTGCCCGCGATCGCCGCCGCCGTGCGGTGAACGCCGCCGATGAAGGCCCCCTGGCCTCCGCCGATCATGCCGTAACGGACAGGCTTCATCACTTGCCTCCCTTCGCCAGGCCAGGCTGGGGCGCCGCCGTCGCGCCGCCACATTCATCGCCGGTCTGCCGCGCCGCCCATTCCAGGCCGTTCACCAGCAGACTGCGGTTCTCCGGCTGGGAATAAGCCCCGGCCGTATGCCCGAAAGCGGAATAAAGGACGCGCCCCTTGCCGACGCAGCGGCTCCAGACCATCGGATGATGACCCATGCGCAGGTCCTTTCCGAATATGCCCTTCGGATTATAGCTCTTTTCATCGACGTTGATCAGAACATGCGCGCCCGTGGTCCGCGGCGACTTCTCGAACGAATACCATTCCTCGGTCCGCTGCCATGACGAAGGCAGGCCGCGCGTGGCCGGATGGGCCGCGTCCTCAACCCTTACCGTCGCCTTCGGAAATTGCGGAAACATTGTGTGTGCGGTGAAGTTCGCGCCGATAATGTCCTTCATATACCAGTCCCACGCCGCGTGGGAGTTGTCGCCCGCCGCGTGGATGCCGACATATCCGCCGCCATTTTCAAGGAACGCCTTGAACGCGGCCCGCTGCTCGGGGGTGAACACGTCGCCGCTGACATTGTTGAAGACCACAACGTCGAAGCGCGACAGGATCGCGGGTGAGAAGGTCGCGCCGTTCTCCGTCTGGAAATATCCCCAGTCCTTGTCCTTGGCGACCTGCGCGAACAGGGCGTTGGCCGCCGGGATCGCTTCCTCATGACGGTAGCCGTTGGTCTTGGAAAAGACGAGAACCGCCGGGCGCTTGATCTGTGCCGGCAGGACGGGCGGCGTAGTCTCATACACCTTCACGCCACCCATCATGACACGGTGGATGCCATCCCAGTTCGTGATCGCCAGCACCGCCACAAGGGCGACGAGGGCCAGGAATATCCACAAAATAACTTTCAGGATCTTGCGAACCACGGCATTTCTCCCTTTTGGCGCCTGTCGTTCAGCGGGCGCTCGAAAGATATTTGATCAGCGCCCCGCGCTGCGCGGGATCGGACAGCACCACCGCCATCCTCGTGCCCGGGACCATGCGCGCCGGGCCGGAAAGATAACGGTCGAGATTTGCGCTCGTCCATGTGATCTTGGACGCCTTGAGCGCAGCGGAATAGGCGTAGGCGGTCGACCCGGCTTTGCGGCCCACGACGCCCGACAGGTTCGGGCCGAGCGTGGCGGGCTTGCCCGCCGCGTTAACGTGGCACATGGCGCAACGCTGGCGGAAAAGCTGCTCGCCATTGGGCGCGGGTTGGGCGGCGACCGGCGCTCCGCTCAAGGAAAGCAGCGCCGCGACTGCGCCCATGCCCGTCCGAAATCTCACTTTCGCGCCCATGACCATTCCACTCCTACAAGCTGCTTTTCTTCCTCCGGGATCGTGATCGCGGCAGCGTTTCCCGCTGCCTGCCTACGCCGTCGGTCCCTTTGGCGGGGCCTTGGCTATCCCACGGCCCGGCGCTTTGCAAGTAATCGATTACCTCGCCGGGGTCGGACAAGGCCCGGTGCTCGCGCGGACGATCAGCTGATGGGGAAGCGCGATATGGCCCAGGTCGCCCGTTCCGCCTTCCAGCCGGTGAACCAGCAGTTCCACCGTCCGTCGGCCGATTGCCTCGCGCGGCTGGGCGATGGTGGTGAGGCGCGGCTGCGCAAATGCCGCGAACCGGATGTCGTCGAAGCCGATGACCGACACATCATCCGGACACCGCAACCCGGCGTCGCCCAGCGCCCGCAATGCGCCGAGCGCCATTTCGTCGCTGAAGCAGAAGATCGCCGTCACCCCCTCCAGCGCGAGCGCCTGGCCATGGGCGTAGCCCGCCTCGATCGAAAAATCGCCCTCGCGCAAAAGCAGTTCACCCTGCCGCGCTTTCTCGATCGCGCTCCGAACGCCCGCCAGCCGGTCGCGGCTGAGCGGGCTGTCCAGCGGCCCGGTGACGACGCCGATCCGCCTGTGCCCCAGTTCCAGCAGATGCCGCGCCGCGTCGCCGCCTGCGGCGACATTGTCGATATGCACGCTGGGAACGCGCAGGTCCGGGCTATATTCGCACCCATGGGCGACCGGGACCATGGCCGGATCATTCCGCGCCAACAGGTCTATGATCGTGGAGGGGACGCGATGGCCCAATATGACGAGCCCATCCACTTCGCGCCGGGCGAGCAACGAGGCATAGTGGCCTTCGAGCGCCGGGTCGTTGCCCGTGTCGCCCAGCATGACGGAAAATCCCGCCCGACGCGCCGCTTCCTCCGCCCCCCGGATGACGTCCGCGAAGAAGGGGTTGGATATGTCGGGCACGCTGATCAGAATTTTGGACGACCGTTGCGTGCGCAGCGATCGCGCGGCGACATTCATGCTGTAGCCCAGGTCGGCGACGGCGCGCTCCACCCGCTCGCGCAGGTCGCCCGCCACGCGCATGTTGCGGTTCAGCACTCTTGAGACGGTGGCTGTCGATACCCCCGCATGTCTGGCGACATCGACAATCTTGACCATGTCCCCCGATTCCTTCAGCTGCGGGAGAGATGGCAGACCGCCGTGCCGACTGCAAATAGTGTTACGCCGATCGCATCGGATAGAGGGGCGCGTCGTCGACCATCGTCAACGCCCGCCACGCCTCGGGATCGTCGAGCCCGAAGCCGCAGCCAAAGGCGACCACATCGGCCATGGCGAGCGAGACCAGACGCCCGCCCCCGCTCGTCCAGCTGGCCCAGCCCGCCAGCGCCGCGAGGATGCCGGTTAGCGGGTCGGCGATCGCATCCCCGGCGAAGATCGTCACGCCCCACGCCTGCCGCATCCGCGCGGCGAGTCCCCCCGCCACGGCGGCGTCGTCGCCAAAGCCGATCGCGTCGCCTGCCTCCCCGTCGCGCCCATGAGCAGTGATCGAAAGCCAGGTCGCGCCGCGCCGCGCCTGCGCCCGCGCATCGATCCCCAGCTGCGCCAGCGCGCGCGGCCGCGACGCCTCGATCACGATGTCGGCTTCTCCGACAAGCGTCCGCAACCGCTGAAGGTCGGCCTCGTCCCGAAAATCGAAAAGCCGCGATTCCTTGCCGCCGTTCATCAGCGCGAAGAAGCGCGGATCGCCGCCCCTCGCCCCGTCGGGCCTGCCCCGGCTCTCCACCTTGACGACGCGCGCGCCTGCGTCCGCCAACAGCGCCCCGGCCAGCGGCCCCGCCCAGAGCGAGGACAGATCGACGACCAGCGGCGGCCTTCCTCGACGCGACCCGCCATCGCCCAACGGCTCGACCCGGCAAGGCGCGGTAACGATCGGCGGCTCCCGGTCCGGCGCGATGGCGAGGCCCAGCAACCGGCCCCGCTCGACCAGCGCATCCCGCCGCCACGATCGGACCAGCGCCGCGAGTCCGTCCCAATCCTCCACCGGCTCCTGCACCAGCGCGGTCACAAGGTCCCAATCATCATCACGCGGCAGGTTGAGCGCGACATGGCCGTCCGCCACGGGCAGAAGGCGGCAACTCCCATTCGCCGATACCGCCCCACGCCGCGCCAGCCCCATCAGCCGCGCCCGCTCGCCCAGCAGCAGCGCGCCATTGGCAGGCAATGTGCTTGACCCGGAAAGCCGCCGCAGTCCAGACAGCGCCGCATCGGCAAAGGTCGTGAGCGGCGCGGGCGCGACCAGCCCCGGCCCGTCCGCCAGCCCGCTGACCGCCATCAATCCGCTCCGCCGCCAGCCAAGCGCGGGATGATCGCCACCCTCCAGCTCGACCCGGCAACCAAAAACATCATTCAGCCAACCGGCCAGCGCACCGGGCAACGCCTCCCATTCTCTGATATTCGCGCCAGCCATGCCCGACCTATATCGCCGCCCCCGCGATTGTCGACCGGGCCCGCTTGCCAGCGGCGGCGCATGACGGCAGCGTGGGGGCATGGACCTGCTCGAACCATGGATGCTGCATGCCGACTGGCGGGAAGAGGCGCGCCCGTTCCTTGGGCTCGACTTCGCCAGCTGGCCGACGGGCCTCGCGCTCGATCCGCTGCCGCCTGTGCCGCTGATCGGGATAGGCCCCGCCGACCATATGCTCGCCGCGCAGGTCGATCTGGTGGAGGACGCCGACGTGCCGCTCGCACGCGCGATCGAGGCCATCGAGCGGACGCCGCGCACCGCTGGCGCGCTCATCGACCTGCTGCGCGCGACGCAGGACATGCCGCCGGAACGGGCGCTGACGGCGGAATCCTTCGCCTATGCGATGCTTCAGGGTGGCGCGGAACATCGGACGTGGCGGGCGGCGCAAACCGGGGAAGCGCCCTGCCCTCCCGGCACGGTCGACCTGACGCGCGACGATGCTACGCTCGACATCCTCCTCAATCGGCCCGCGACGCGCAACGCGATCGACCGCCAGATGCGCGACGACCTGTTCGACGCCTTCTCGCTCGCGGCGGCGGATGACAGCATCGCCCGCGTGACCTTGCGGGGGGCGGGCCGTTGCTTCAGCGTCGGCGCGGACCTTGCCGAATTTGGCACGACCACCGATCCCGCCGAAGCCCACGCCATCCGCGCCCGCACCCTGCCCGCCCGCGCCCTGCTCCGTTGCGCCGACCGGGTGGAGGCGTATGTGCAGGGCGCCTGCGTCGGCTCCGGGCTGGAACTGGCGGCCTTTGCTGGGCGGCTGACGGCAGCGCCCGATGCATGGTTCCGCCTGCCCGAAGTGAGCATGGGCATCCTGCCGGGCGCGGGCGGCTGCGTGTCGATCCCGCGCCGGATCGGGCGTCAGCGGGCGGCGCTGCTGATGCTGTCGGGCAAGCGGATCAACGCGCGCACGGCTTTACGCTGGGGCCTCATCGACGCGATCATGGACGATCCGCCCGGCGATCATCGTCAGCCGGACATGATCGGCTGACAGGTCGCCGCGCACGGCTTCCCACGGCTGGTCCAACAGGCAGAGGTCAGCCGCCACGCCCGGCGCAACCTTCCGTTGCCGCCGCACATCGACCGGGTCGGCAAGGTAAAGCGCCAGCGCCGCCTCCGGTTCGATCGCCTCCATTTCCCCCAGCGTCGCCCCGTCGCGCGTCCGCCGGTCGGTCGCCGTCCGCATCGCCGCCCATGGATCAATATCGACATAGGGCGCATCGCTGCTCCCGGCCATCGCCACCCCAGCCTCGCGGAAAGCGCGCAGCCGATAGAGATAAGGCCATTCCGCCTGTGCGATGTCCCGGCGATAGGCGTCCCCCCGCTCGAACGGAAATAGCGGCTGGACGACGACCGGCAGCCCCAGCGCAGCGATCCGCGCCACCAGCGCATCGGGGGCCACCGACGCATGTTCGATCCGGTCCGCCGCATGGACGCCCGCCTCCTCGAACGCGGCGAGCGTGAAGACCAGTTCCACCTCGGTCACGCAATGCACCGCCACCCCTCGCGCGCCCGCATGCGCCGCGACGATGCGCGCGATCAGGGCATCATGGTCGGGCAGTTGCGCCTCGTGCAGATGCACCTTCACCGGCCCCGGCATCAGCCGCTCGTCATAGGCGCAGGCCGCCAACGCCTCCGCGCCCGCCAACATCACCCGCTGCGGCAGCGCGCCGCTCGCCTGCTCCGCCACGAACCAGCGATGTTCCTCCGGACCGTTCGCCGGGCTCATGTCCGTCAGGCCGGTGACGCCCAACCGCGCCAGGTCCCCACCCAAGGCGTCAAGCGCCGGACGCGTCCCACCCAGCGCCCGACGCATCCAGACGTCATCGTCGAACAGATGACCCCTGTCCCGGTCGAGACCCTGCGGCGGCGGCAATCCGCTTACGAGCAGCTGCGCCAGCCCGGCGCTGTTGAAAATCCACAGCCGACCGCTGCGATGCTGAATCCTCACCGGCCGATCGGGCGCGACGCGATCGATCCAGCGCCGGTCGATGTCCCCCGCCACGCTGTCATGATAGCCCACGCCGCGCAGCCATCCCTCGCCCGGCGCGGCGAGGCGCGCCGCCAGCGTCTCGGCATCGGCGACATCAGGCGGTCCGCATTGCACGGAGGCGCGCGCCGCCGCCGTCGCGGCGCAGTGGATATGGTGATCGTGCAGGCCCGGCAGCAGCAGCCCGCCCGCCGCATCGACGACGTGCTCGCCTTCCACAACTGGCAGCGCGCCCATCTCAACGATATGTCCCTCCACGACCCGCACGTCGATCCGCCCGCCTTCGAGCAAGGTCGCGTTACGGATCAGCAGCGGCGGCATGATGTTGGCGGTCTCCCCCATTACAGATGGTCGCGGGTCAACCGCACCACCTCGTCCATAAACTCCACCGCCGCCCGGACGCGGGGCAGCCGTTGAAGGTCGGCGTGCATGACCAGCCAATAGCTCCGCAACGCCTCGACATCACCCGGCAGCAGGCGCACCAGACGCTCGTCCTGCTCCGCCGCGAACAAATGCAGCATGCCGACTCCCGCGCCCGCCGCCACCGCCTCATGCTGCGCCGTGCTCGAACTCGCCCGGAAACTGACCGGCGCGCCCGGCAATATCTGGTCCAGCGCGATCATCTCGGGGAAACCGGCCAATTCCTCGATATAGGACACGAACATATGGCGGTTCAGCTCCGCGCGCATCGCCGGCGCGCCATGCCGGTCCAGATAGTCCTTCGACGCGTAGAGCCCCAGCCGATAGTCGGCGAGCTTGCGCGTCACCAGTCGGCCGCGCGGCGGCGGCTTCAGCATCACCGCGATATCCGCCTCGCGCTTGGACAGGCTGCTCGCCCGGCTTTCCGACGCCAGTTCCAGCGTCAGTCCGGGGTAGCGCTGGCGCAGCGCGGCGACATGCGGCGCGACCAGCCACGCCGCGAACGCCTCGGGCGTGGCCAGCCGGACGGTGCCCTCCACTTCCCGGTCGCGCCCGGCCACGCTGCCCATCGCGGCGAGCAGTTCGCTCTCGATGCGTTCGGCATGCGGTTCCAGCGCGAAGGCGGCGGGCGTGGGCGTCACCCCGCGCGGCGACCGGTCGAACAGCCGCGCGCCCAGCGTCTGCTCCATGGCTGTGACGCGGCGGGCGACCGTGCTATGATCCACTCCGGCCCGGCGGGATGCCGCCAGCATATTGCCCTCCCGCATGACAGCCAGGAAAAGGCGAAGGTCGTCCGAACTCAGCATAGGTAAAACTGCACAACCAATGTGTCATCCTATAGGTATATTCGCCAAGCCGATCCGTCTATAGCCCCGCCATCCATTCCGCAGGAGAGGACTCAAAAAAATGCGTTCAATTACTCACTTCATCCATGGAAAATCCGCTCCCCTCCCCGGCGCGCGGCTCTCCGACGTGCTCGATCCGTCCACCGGCGGCGTTCAGGCGCAGGTCGAACTGGCGACGCCCGCTCATCTGGAAAAGGCGGTTGAATCCGCCCGTCAGGCCCAACCCGCCTGGGCCGCGATGAACCCGCAGCGCCGCGCCCGCGTCATGTTCCGCTTCAAGGAACTGATCGAACAGAATATGGACGACCTCGCCCATCTGCTCTCGACCGAACATGGCAAGGTCATCGCCGACTCCAAGGGCGATATCCAGCGCGGCCTGGAAGTCGTGGAATTCGCCTGCGGCATCCCGCACCTTCTGAAGGGCGAATATACCGAAGGCGCAGGCCCCGGCATCGACGTCTATTCGATGCGCCAGCCGCTCGGCATCGTCGCGGGCATCACCCCCTTCAACTTCCCCGCCATGATCCCGCTCTGGATGATGGCTCCCGCCATCGCCTGCGGCAACGCCTTCATCCTCAAGCCCTCGGAACGTGACCCCTCGGTTCCCGTCCGCCTCGCCGAACTGGCGCTGGAAGCGGGCCTGCCCGAAGGCATCCTGAACGTCGTCCATGGCGACAAGGAAATCGTGGACGCCATCCTCGACCATCCGGATATCAAGGCGGTCAGCTTCGTCGGATCGTCCGACATCGCCAATTATGTCTATGCCCGCGGCGCGCAGAACGGCAAGCGCGTCCAGTGCATGGGCGGCGCGAAGAACCACGGCATCATCCTGCCCGACGCCGACATGGATCAGGCGGTCGCCGACATCATCGGCGCGGCCTATGGTTCGGCGGGCGAACGCTGCATGGCCCTGCCGGTCGTTACCCCGGTTGGCGAAGCCACGGCCGAAGTGCTGCGCGCCAAGCTCATCACCGCGATCGAGGGGCTGCGCGTCGGCATCTCGACCGATCCCGACGCTCATTACGGCCCGGTGGTCACCGGCGTGCACAAGGCGCGGATCGAAAACTATATCCAGATGGCCGCCGATGAAGGCGCGGAGATCGTCGTCGACGGGCGCGGCTTCTCGCTTCAGGGCTATGAGGAGGGCTTCTTCCTCGCGCCGACCCTGATCGACCGCGTGACCCCGCAGATGAAGAGCTATCAGGACGAGATTTTCGGCCCCGTGCTCCAGATCCTGCGCGCCGACACGTTCGAGGAGGCGCTGAGCTATCCGAGCAAGCATCAATATGGCAATGGCGTCGCCATCTTCACCCGCAACGGCGACTATGCCCGCAAATTCGCCGCCCAGGTGGAAGTCGGCATGGTCGGCATCAACGTGCCGATCCCGGTGCCCGTCGCCTATCACAGCTTCGGCGGCTGGAAGCGGTCTGGCTTCGGCGACCTCGACCAATATGGCATGGACGGCGTGCGCTTCTACACGCGGACCAAGAAGATCACGCAGCGCTGGCCGTCCGGTGGCGCGGTTGTAGACCAGAGCTTCGTCATCCCGACGATGAAGTAAGCGCCTCTCGCGACAGAAAAGGCCGCGCTCGCAAATGGCGAGCGCGGCCTTTTTCATTCCTGCGGGACCGACATTGAGCCGACCCCGAACGCCTCATCGCGTCTTATAACGGATCGGCAGATATTTGGGGCCGCTGACAAAAGTGCCCTCGACGAATTTCGGCTCCCCGCCCAGTTCGATGTCATCAACCCGATTGAGCAATTCCTTGAAGAAGGAGATGAGTTCGAAGCGCGCCAGATATTGGCCCAGGCATACATGGGGGCCCGTGCCGAACGCCAGCTGGCGGTTGGGCCGGCGATCGATCCTGAACTCGGAAGGATCTTCGAAGGCTTCATCGTCGCGATTGGCGGACGGATAGCTCAGCAGAATAATATCTCCCTTGCGGATCTGCTTGCCGGCATATTCGCAATCCTCCGTCGCGGTGCGACAGAAGTGCTTTACCGGCGTGGTCCAGCGCAGGATTTCTTCGACAGCGTTGGGCAGGAGGCTCGGATTTTCGCGCAGCTTCTGCATCTCGGCAGGATGGTTGATCAATGCCAGCAGGCCGCCGGTCATCGCATAGCTTGTCGTGTCATGGCCAGCCGTGGCGACAACGAAGAAATAGCCGAAAATATCGGGATCAGGCAGATATTCGCCATCAATCCGGGCGTTGGCGATGACGCTCGCCAGATCGCCGACGGGATTGGCGCGCCGATCGGCGACGGTCGCCGAGAAATATTGCACCATCCGCATGATCGCGGCGATTGGGCCGCCCTCCTGCTGGAAGTCCGGGTCCTGGCTCGTCAACGTCTGCTGCGACAGGCTCAGCATCATCGGCTCGTCTTCGGGCGGCACACCCAGCATCTGCATGATGACCCGCAGCGGGTAGGACATGGCGATTTCCGCAAAGTCGCATTCCCCGTCCGCGGTCACCATGCGGTCAACGAATTCGGCCGCCAGACCCTCAATACCCTTCACAACCTCGGTCAGGCCCTTCGGCGTGAAGTAGGTTTGCGCGATCTCACGATATTTGCGATGCTCTTCGCCGTCCATCGCGGCCACGTTTCGCATCATCTTGCTGGGGTCCACGCCACCTGTAAGCTGCCGCCCGGCATCCTGTTGTGCGAACGACATCAAAGCCTGGCGAGGCGCGTTGATGAACCTTTTGGCGTCCTTCTCGATCGCCAGAATGTCGGCATGGTGAGAAACAAGCCAGAAGGGCTCATAGCCTTCCGGTTCGATCCATTTCAGGCGCTCCTCCGAACGCAGCCGCGCAAGCAGCCGATGGAGCCCCTCTTCATTCGCGAAGGTTTGGGGGAAGGCGATGGACTCTGCGGGCAGTTCCTGCTGAGCGACACTCTGGTTCATGATTGGATATCCCGTGATTGGACGAAGTTCAGCGCGTTCGGAGGTCAGCCGCTGTCGCTGCTCACCGCTATAACGTTACACGGCCACCTAGCGTAAAAATGGCGAAGCGCAAATCAGGAGCGGGCTATGCTCCCAACTGCCAAGCAACAGGTTCCGGTAAGCCGCCAGATCGAGACGAAGCGCCCGCGAACCGAACCCTTCCGCTGCCCATGACTCTGGCGTCACGGGCAGCGGACCCAAAGCGTCACGGCAGATAGCGCGACCAGTCGAAAGGCACGGGCAGGAAGAAGGGCGCGGCCAGAAGGCCGCGCACCGCGCCGGAGGCCCAGCGTTCGCTCAAGCGACCCTTAAGCTCAGCAGCCACCGCGATGGGATCCCCATCGACGAAGCAATAAGTGATCTGCCGTCCTCGCGCATCAAAATCAAATGGTTCAGGCGCGACATTACCATCGAACCACCACAGGCCAGCGATGCCCGGAACGTCGATCAGGGCTTCGGGCGACGCATGGCCTTCCTCGATCAGCAGATACACGCCGACAGCCGGACGCCACGGAATGACGTCCGCTCCCGCGACCGCTGCTGGAGCGGCCACCTTTCCTGAAAGATCAGCGGTCATATATCCCAGGCTGGGAAGGCGTATCGGCATGCGCCCCCCCCGGTTGAGCGCCCACCCGAGTTCGTTGAACCCCGCAATCGAATCGAGGCCCGTAAACATGTAGGTCATCACATGGTCGACCGCGTCAAACTGATCCGCGCTCGCAGCCCGGGCTGCCCTGCATTCGGGCGTCGATACGAGGCGAAGGGAGTTTCGCAGCCCCGGCAGGCGATATTGTTCGGGCCGGTGATCCAGCGAATGCCAGGCGATATAGTCGGCGTCCTGTCCGTCCGGATGACGCGCGGACAGCGAAATGAACGCACAACTCACAGCCGTGCTTCCTGTCGCCAATACGTCCGGCAACTCGGCCGACGGC
>DASVOF010000169.1:0-22919 GCA_036383495.1 Sphingobium sp.
TCGCGATACATCTGGTGGTAGAACCGCACCCCGCGCGGATCGAAACCGCCGAGGTAGAAGAGTTTACGCTTGAACTTTTCCATGGCCCCTGTCCACATCGGGCCATGACGACACCCGAACGCGATTACTGCTATTTCATAGACCACCGCAAATACAACCGAAACATCGGCTGTCGGCGCCATGACAATGCTTATGGCATAAACGGCGGCGGCAGCGAGCGGGACAGGTGGCGGGCTGACTTCGCCTTTTACCGGTACATGCGGGGCGAAGGCGATCCGATGGCGTTGCCCTCACTGATGGCCTGCCTCGTCTTCGGCTGGTTTTGCTGGAATTATCATCCCGGCAAGGGGCTATGGCGGGGGCAACTCTTGCGCCGCTTCGCGAAAGCGCCGAAGTGAGCGGCATGACCAATCCCAAGCATGTTTTCATAGGGCCGGTGACGATCGGCAACGACCTGCCCTTCGTCCTGATCTCCGGGCCCTGCCAGATCGAGAGCCGTGATCATGCGATGATGCTGGCGGAGAGGCTGTCCGGCATCGCGGCGAAGGCCGGTGTGCCGTTCGTGTTCAAGTCGAGCTTCGACAAGGCGAACCGGACTTCTGTGTCGGGGCAGCGGGGCGTGGGGATCGACGCCGGGCTGGCGATACTGGCCGAAGTGAAGGCGCAACTGGGCTGCCCGGTGCTGACCGATGTGCATGAGGCAAGCCAGGTCGAGGCGGCGGCGCAGGCGGTGGATATCCTGCAAATCCCTGCCTTTTTGTGCCGCCAGACCGACCTGCTCCTGGCGGCTGGGCGGTCGGGCGCTGTCGTCAATGTGAAGAAGGGGCAGTTCCTCGCCCCCTGGGACATGGCGGCGGTGGCCCAGAAGGTCGCCTCGACCGGCAATGAGCGCATCCTGCTGACCGAGCGCGGAGCGAGTTTCGGCTACAACACGCTGGTGAGCGACATGCGGTCACTGCCGGTGATGGCGCAGACGGGCTATCCAGTGGTGTTCGATGCGACCCATTCGGTGCAGCAGCCCGGCGGGCTGGGATCAGCGTCGGGCGGGCAGCGGGAATTCGCGCCGGTCCTGGCGCGGAGCGCGATCGCGGCGGGGGTCGCGGCTGTGTTTGCCGAGGCGCATGATGATCCGGATCGCGCGCCTTCGGATGGGCCGGTGATGCTGCCGATCGAATGGGTCGGGCCGCTGCTGGAGCGGTTGAAGGCGATTGATGGGGTGGTGAAGGCCTGAAGTCCGTGCTCCTGCGAAAGCAGGAGCCCAGGGTTGACCACTGTGCCCTCCATCCTGGGCTCCTGCTTTCGCAGGAGCACGGCATTTCGTCAGGGCCTAGCCTGCCCCGTCCCGCGCACCAGCCATTTATAGGTGGTGAGCCCCTCCAGCGCGACCGGCCCGCGCGCATGCAGTCGCCCGGTCGAGATGCCGATTTCCGCGCCAAGGCCAAATTCGCCGCCGTCGGCGAACTGGGTGGAGGCGTTCCACATCACGATGGCGCTGTCGACGGCGTTCAGGAAACGCTCAGCCTTTGCCGCGTCTTCGGTGATGATCGCGTCGGTGTGGTGGCTGGCATGGGCGGCGATATGGGCGAGCGCCTCGTCCACCCCATCGACCAGTCGGACGGAGACGATGGCGTCGAGATATTCAGTATCCCAATCCTCGTCCGACGCGGCGGTGACGCGGCTGTCCATCGCCTGCACCGCCTCGTCGCCGCGCACTTCGCACTTGGCGTCGAGCAGCGCTTTCACGATGGCGGGCGCCTGGCCGAACGCCTTGTCGATCAGCACCGTTTCGGTCGCGCCGCAAATGCCGGTGCGGCGCATCTTGGCGTTCACCACCAGCTTTTGCGCCATGTCGGAGTCGGCCGCGCCGTCGACATAGCTGTGGTTGATGCCGTCGAGATGCGCGAGCACGGGGACGCGCGCCTCTTCCTGCACACGGGCGACCAGGCTCTTGCCGCCACGCGGGACGATGAGGTCGATATACTCCGACGCCTTGAGCAACGCGCCCACGGCGGCGCGGTCCGTGGTGGGGACCAGTTGCACCGCGTCGGCGGGCAGGCCTGCGGCGGCGATGCCTTCGGCCATGGCGGCGTGGATGGCGCGGTTGCTTTCCTTCGCCTCGCTGCCGCCGCGCAGGATCACGGCGTTGCCGGCGCGCAGGCAGAGCGCGGCGGCGTCGGCGGTCACATTGGGGCGGCTTTCATAGATGATGCCGATCACGCCCAGCGGCACGCGGACGCGGCTCAGTTCCATGCCATTGGGGCGGACCTGCTTGTCGATCACGCTGCCCAGCGGATTGACGAGCGTCGCAACCTGATCCACGCCCGCCGCCGTCGCCAGAACCCGCGCCTCGTCCAGTCGCAGCCGGTCGAGCATCGCCGGCGAGAGGCCGTTGGCGGCGGCGTTTTCCATGTCGCGGGCGTTGGCGGCGATGATCTGCGGCGCCTGGTCGCGGAGCGCCTGGGCCGCGCGGCGCAGCGCGTCGATCTTCTGCGCGTCGGTTGCGCTCGCCAGCACGACGGCGGCGGCGCGCGCGCGCGCGCCCATGGTGGCGATCAACATCTCGGGGGTCTGGGTCAGGTCGTTCATGGTCGCGCCTTTAGCATGAAAGCCCGCCGGAGCGAAACAAGGAGAGCCGCGACACCGGCGATCACGCCGCCTTCGCGAGCGCCTCTTCCTTGCACGCGGTGAACATGCGGCAGGGCGGGATGTTGCGCCATTCCACCCGCTCGTCGATCTGGTCGAACTGCGCCGTCAGCAACGGCCGCACATAAGCGGAATATTGGTAGACGAGGAAGGCGCCCCCCGGCTGCAACGCCGCGCGAGTTTCCGCGCAAATCCCCTCGCCCACGCCATCGGGCAGGGTCGAAAAGGGAATGCCGGAGAGGATATAGTCCGCCTGCCGGTGCCCCGCCTCCGCAATGAAACGGCGCACGTCCGCCGCCGATCCATGGACGACGCGCAGCCTGGGGTCATCGATCTGCGCTTCCAACCAGACGACGAAATCGAGGTTGAGGTCGATCGCGATCAGGGTCGCGTCGGGATGCATCCGGTCCAAAATCGTGCGGGTGAAGACGCCAACCCCCGGCCCATATTCGACGAACAGGCGGGTCCTCTGCCAATCGACGCCGGCGAGCATGTTGTCGACCAGCGCAGAGGAGGACGGGATGATCGAGCCGATCATGCCCGGATGCTTCATAAACTGGCGGAAGAACAGGCCCCACTGCCCCAGAAATGATGCGGTCCGGCCGCGGTCGCGCGCCGGTTTCCTGTTCTTCTTCACGGGGATGGAGGCCATCAATTCTCGCCTATTTGCCTTGACCTGAGGGCGTTGCAAATATCGCCATATCTTGCAAGCCGCTTTGCAAAAGGACCGGATGTAAAACCCGGTCCTTCTAGCGAACGCGCGGGCGGCTTTTGGGTTTCCTCGGCCGCCCGCATGTCCTTGCCAACGCTGATCACCCCTGGCGTTCGCGGGCGCGCAGCATGCCCGGCGACACGAAACCGATCGGGTCGACGCGCATCGCGCTTTGCTTCAGCTGCGCCTGTATCTTTTCATATTCCTGCTCCATCTCCTGCGTCACCGAGGCGCGGGTTTCCTCCAGCGCTGCCTCGAAATGAGCCTGGCTGACCTTTTCGACCGACAGCGACTGGCGCAGTGCGACCAGGCCCGCGCGGCGGACAAGGTCCTCCAGATCCGCGCCGGTGAAGCGTTCGGTCCGCTCGGCCAGCGAATCCAGATCGACATCGTCGGCGAGCGGCATCTTGCCCGTGTGGATCGTCAGGATGCGCCGCCGCCCGGCCCGATCGGGCACCGGCACGTAGATCAACTCATCGAAACGCCCCGGCCGCAGCAGCGCCGGATCGAGCAGCGTCGGCCGGTTGGTCGCGCCGATGACGACGACCGATTGCAGTTCCTCCAGCCCGTCCATCTCGGCGAGGATGGTGTTCACCACCCGCTCCGTCACCTGCGGTTCGCCCAGGCCATTGCCCCGCGCGGGAACCAGGCTGTCCAGTTCGTCGATGAAGATGACGGTGGGCGCCACCTGCCGCGCGCGGGCGAACAGACGGGCGATCTGCTGCTCGCTCTCGCCATACCATTTGCTGAGCAGGTCGGACGATTTGGTGGCGATGAAATTGGCCTGCGCCTCCCGCGCGACGGCCTTCGCCAGCAGCGTCTTGCCGGTGCCGGGAGGACCATAGAGCAGGAAGCCCTTGGCCGGGCGGATGCCGAGGCGGCGGAAGGCGTCGGGGTCCTTGAGCGGCAGCTCCACCCCCTCCTTCAACCGCATCTGCGCGTCGTCCAGCCCGCCAATGTCGGACCAGCCGATGTTGGGCGCCTGCACCATCACCTCGCGCATGGCGGACGGCTGGACGCGCTTGATCGCGGCCATGAAATCCTCGCGCGTGACGGACAATTCCTCCAGCACGTCGGGCGGGATCGTCCCTTCCTCCAGATTGAGGCGCGGCATGAAGCGGCGCACCGCCTCGATCGCCGCCTCGCGGGTGAGCGCCGCAAGGTCCGCACCGACAAAGCCGTAGGTCATGCGCGCCAGTTCGCTGAGGTCGACCTTGTCCCCGGTCGGCATGCCGCGCGTATGGATGCCCAATATCTCGCGCCGCCCGCGCTCGTCCGGAACGCCCACGACAATCTCGCGGTCGAAGCGGCCGGGACGGCGCAGCGCCTCATCAATCGCCTCGGGCCGGTTGGTCGCGGCGATGACGACGAGATTGGTGCGCGGCTCCAGCCCGTCCATCAGCGTCAGCAGCTGGGCGACGAGGCGCTTTTCGGTCTCCCCCGTCACCTGCCCGCGCTTGGGCGCGATCGAATCGATCTCGTCGATGAACAGGATCGAGGGCGAGGATTTGGCCGCCGCCTCGAAAATCTCGCGCAGCTGCTTTTCGGACTCGCCATAGGCCGACCCCATGATCTCCGGCCCGTTGATCAGGAAGAATTCGGCCTCCGATTCATTGGCGACGGCGCGGGCGAGCCGGGTCTTGCCCGTCCCCGGCGGACCGTGCAGCAAGACGCCCTTGGGCGGATCGACGCCCAGCCGTTCGAACAGTTCGGGATAACGCAACGGCAGCTCGACCATCTCGCGCAGCTGGTCGATCGCTTCAGCCATGCCGCCGACATCGTCATAGGTGACGTCGGCGCGGCGCAGTTCGCGCGGCTCCTCATATTCGGCGCGCAATTCGATCTCGGTATCGGCGTCGATATGGACGAAACCCTTGGGCACGGTAGACACGACTACCAGCCGGATTTCCTGCAGGGCGTAGGCCGGCGCGGCCAGCATCTGGCGCAGTTGCGGCGGCATGTCGCCGGGCGGCACCTGTTGCTGGCCGGAGGTCGCGACAATATCCCCTACGGAAAGGGGGCGTTGGAAAAACACGCGCTTCAGCGCATCGGGATTGCCCTGCAACCGCAGATTATTTTGTGCAGGCGCGAACACGACGCGCTGGGCGGGACGCGGCTCGATCTTCTGGATATGAACGAAATCGCCGGAGCCCACCCCGGCATTGGCGCGCTGGAGCCCATCCAGACGCAGCACGTCCAGCCCCTCATCCTCCCTGTAGGGACGCACGACCCGCGCCGGCGTCGACCGCTTGCCGACGATCTCGATCACGTCGCCTTCGGCAACGTGCATCTCCGCCATCGCGGCCAGCGGCAGCCGGGCAAGCCCACGACCAGCGTCTTCGGGCCGAGCGTTCGCTACCTGAATCCTTCGTCCCGGATTTTCCTCGTCGGCCATCGCCATCCCCATTCTTGTCACTGCGTAACGAGATAGGAAACGTCGGTGGCCAGTGAAAGAGCCGACGCTGACGTTAAGAGGAGACAAAAAAAGGGCCGGCCCGAAGGCCAGCCCTGAAAGTTTTAGGAGAGGATGCCTGAAAGGCCTTTTCTATGTGCACCGCAGCATGTATTTCTGCAATTGCGAAATGAATTGAGGAGTTGCAATTTTTGCATCTTGCCGATTGACGTGATTACGTCCTCAGTAGAAAGAGAATGCTGAAAACCGGCTCACTGACCGTTCATCAGAAAGCGATGACGCGTTGCAGCGGGCCGACTGGCAGACATTGACCTCATATGCGCAGATTGCCGCCCCTCACGGCCCTGGAGGCCTTTGTTCAGGTCGCCCGACTTGGCTCGGTCAAGGCGGCTGCGGAGGAACTCGCGCTGTCGACGCCGGCGCTCAGCCGTCGGGTGCAGGCGCTGGAGCGGTTCATCGGACGCCCCCTGTTCGACCGCAAGCATCAGGCGCTGGAAATCAACGCCGACGGCCAGAGGTTGCTCGACGACATCGCCCCCACCCTCGACTCACTGAACCAGGCGCTGGAGAATATTCAGAGCGGCGGCAACCAGCTGCGGCTGCGGCTGGCGGTGATGCCGCTGTTCGCGACCCAGCGGCTGTTCCCTCACCTGGGACCGCTGAGGCAGCGGCATCCGCAGCTTCATATCGACATTGAAACGACGCCTCATGCCGTCGCGCGGCTGGGCGAGGGCCTGGATGCGGCGATCGTGCTCGCCAAGGACATCGATCCGGCGCTTTATGCGCATGAACTGGACCATGACGAGGTCTATCTGATCGGGCGCAAGGCGCTGCTGGAGCCGCCCCATGCGATGAAGTCGCCCGCCGACCTCGCCCAGCACACGATCCTGCTTCACCGCGACATGGTGCAGGCGTTCGACGCGTTCAAGGAAGCGGCCGGCGTGCCCGACCTGCAGCCGCTGGCGACCGACAATTATGATTCGGGCCAGCTGATGCTGGAGGCCGCGGCGCAGGGGCTGGGCGTCGCCGTGATGCACGCCAGCCACTTCAAGGAAGCGGGCGATTCCCGCCTTGTGCGGCTGTTCCCCGCGACTCGGGTCGAAAGCCCCTATCGCTATTATTTCGTCTGCCGCCCCCGCGCGCTACAGACCCGCGCCGTGCGCATTTTCCGCGACTGGTTGATCGCCGCAGATATTTGACTTATTATTCAACGCCTTGTGTTTTTTGTGCGATGCCCCTCTTAACCCTATTTAGTCCCCGCCGTATTGTGGGATCATGAGTGGGACACCTTTATCCGCAACCGCGCAACATGGTCTGACCGATCGCCTGACGCGGTGGGCGCGTGGCCTGTCCGGCAAGGCCGAGGCCGAGGAGGAGGAAGGTGGCGATCCAGAGCCGCAGCGCGCCCGCGCCGGCAGCGTCGCCAATCGCGAGATCACGCGACGGCGCAAGCTCTACCAGGACATTGGCGATTTCCTCTTCGCCCACGACCTCGACCTCACGCCGCTCAATTTCAGCGTGGCGCACGACTATCTAACGGGCGCGAATATCGGCGTGGAAAAGGCGATCAAGGCCGTCCTCGCCGAGCGGGGCAAGATCAACAACGACTGGGTCGAAAATGTCGTCGCCGAACAGCGCGCCGATGAGGTGACGCCCGATGCGCTCTCGACGATGCTCGCCAAGGTCGAGGAAAATCTTTCCGAATTCACCGGCCTGATGACCGAATCGCGCAATTCGGCCAAGGATTATGGCGCGGCGTTGCAGGAAGAGGTGAAGGGCCTGGCCGCCGCGGGCGACAAGGAGCCCGTGCTGGGCCGGCTGGTCGCGCTGACCCGTTCGATGGTGGAAAAGACGCGGCAGGTCGAAAACCAGCTGCGGCAAAACCAGAAACAGAACCATGCGCTCAAATCCAGCCTGGCGAGCGCCCGGCGCGCGGCCGAGCATGACCATCTGACCGGCCTTCCCAACCGCCGCGCCTTTGACGGCACGCTGCGCGAGGAAGTGGCGCTGGCCAAGGAGCAGGGCGAGCAACTGGCGGTGGCGTTCTGCGACATCGACCATTTCAAGCTGGTCAACGACACACACGGCCATGACACCGGCGACCGAGTGTTGAAATTCGTCGCCGACCTGCTGACCAGGGCCAGCAACGACCGCTGCCATGTCGCCCGCCACGGCGGCGAGGAGTTCGTCATGCTGTTCCGCGGCAAGACGGCGGCCGAGGCCTGCGAGGCGGTCGACGCGGTTCGGCAGGACCTGTCGACCCGCAGCCTCGTCAACCGCGCCAATGGCGAACGGATGGAACGGGTCAGCTTTTCAGCGGGCGTCGCCAACGTGCTGGCCTATGACGACCCCCGCGCCGCGTTGAAGGCGGCGGACCGGGCGCTCTACCTCGCCAAGGAACATGGCCGGAACCGGGTCTACCTGGCGGCGGAGATGGACTGACTCATTCCGTCATGCCAGCGAACGCTGGCATCTCAGGAGATGACGCGCAACATGGCCTGAGACCCCAGCCTGCGCTGGGGTGACGGCTTCCAATATCAAAAATCCGGCTTCTCATAATGCGGCGGCGGGGTGATCACCTCCATCCGCTCCGACAGCAGCGGACGGAAGGACGGACGCGATTTGAAGCCCGCATACCAGCGCTTCACCGTCTCATGCCCGGCCCAGTCGATCCCGCCCAGATAATCGGCGACCGACAGATGCGCGGCGGCGGCGATGTCGGCCAGGCTCATAGTGCCCCCCGCCATCCAGCTGCGATGATCGAGCAGATAGTCCATATAGTCCATATGGACGTTGGCGCGCTTCATCGCCTCGCGCAGGACGCGGGCGTCCGGCGGCGCGCGCTCGATCAGCCGCTTCTTCATCCGTTCGTGCAGCAGCGGCCCCACGACGTCGCCGTAGAAATTCTGGTCGAAAAAGGCGGTCAGCCGCCGCACCTCCGCCCGGCCCCAGGCCGTGCCGGAGATCAGCGGAAATTTCTCCACCGTCTCCTCGAAATATTCGCAGATCGCCTGGCTGTCGATCAGGGTGACGCCCTTTTCTTCATCCACCATGACAGGCGTGGTGCCGGCCGGATTGAGGTCGAGAAATTCGTCCCGCGCCGCCCAGGGCGATTCGCGCACCAGATCATAGCCCACGCCCTTCTCGCCGAGCAGCAGACGCACCTTGCGCGAAAAAGGACAGAGCGGGAATTGGAAGAGTCGCCACATATCGCCCCCTGTTAGGGGGAGCCGGCCTGCCCGGAAAGCGGCAAATTGGGACGATCCCGCTTAAACCCGGCAAAACATGGGCGCGGCCCCGCAATCCGGGCTTCCGGTTACGCCCGCCACGCTCTAGAACCGGCCCGACGCGAGGTTACGCACAAGAAAGGATGCCCGATGTCTGACGATTTCTTCCCGGTTCCTTCGCAATGGGCGGCGTCCGCGCTGCTCGACAAGGAAGGCAGGGCGGCAGACTATCGGCGGTCGATCGACGAACCGCAGGCCTATTGGCTGGAGCGGGCGAAGCGTCTGGACTGGACCCGCTTTCCGACGAAGGCCGATGAGAGCAGCTTCAACGAGGCCGACTTCGGCGTGAAGTGGTTCGCCGACGGCGTGCTGAACGTCAGCGTCAACTGCATCGACCGGCATCTGGCGGAGCGCAGCGACCAGACCGCGATCATCTGGGAACCGGATTCGCCTGACGCCGAACCGCGCCGCTACACCTACAAACAGGTGCATGAGGAAGTCTGCCGCTTCGCCAATGTGCTGAAAAGCGCCGGCGCGAAGAAGGGCGACCGCATCACCGTCTATCTGCCGATGATCCCGGAAGCCGCCTTCGCCCTGCTCGCCTGCACGCGGATCGGCGCGGTCCACAGCGTGGTCTTCGGCGGCTTTTCGCCCGAGGCGTTGGCGGGGCGCATCATCGACTGCGATTCGACGCTGGTCATCACCGCCGACGAAGGCCGCCGCGCAGGGAAGAAGGTGCCGCTCAAGGCCAATGTCGACGCCGCGCTCAAGGAATGCCGCAGCGTCCGCACGGTCGTGGTGGTGAAGGCCACCGACGGCGCGATCGACATGGTCGAGGGCCGCGACGTCTGGCTGCACGAGGAAGCGGCGAAGGCGTCGGCCGACTGCGCGGCCGAGCCGATGAGCGCGGAAGACCCTCTGTTCATCCTCTACACCTCCGGCTCCACGGGCAAGCCCAAGGGCGTGCTGCACACGACCGGCGGCTATCTGCTGTGGGCCAGCCTGACCCATGAACTGTGCTTCGACTATCGCCCCGGCGAGATCTACTGGTGCTCGGCCGATATAGGCTGGGTCACGGGCCACAGCTATATCGTCTACGGTCCGCTGGCGAACGCCGCCACCACGCTGATCTATGAAGGCGTGCCCAACTATCCGACGCCCGCCCGCATGTGGGAAGTGGTCGACCGGCATCAGGTGCAGACCATTTTCACCGCTCCCACGGCGCTGCGCGCGCTGATGAAGGAGGGCGACGAGTTCGTCACGAAGACCAGCCGCAAGTCGCTGCGTGTGCTGGGCACCGTCGGAGAGCCGATCAACCCCGAGGCATGGCGCTGGTATCATCATGTCGTGGGCGAGGATCGCTGCCCGATCATCGACACCTGGTGGCAGACGGAAACGGGCGCGGCGATGATCGCGCCGACGCCGGGCGCGACCGACCTGAAGCCCGGCTCCGCCACCCTGCCGATGCCCGGCGTCGTGCCGCAGATCGTCGATGGCGAAGGCACGGTGCAGGAAGGCGCGGCCGAGGGCAATCTGGTCATCGCAGGGAGTTGGCCCGGCCAGATGCGCACCGTCTGGGGCGATCATGAACGTTTCTTCCAGACATATTTCACCACCTTCCCCGGCAAATATACGACCGGCGACGGCGCGCGGCGCGACGCGGACGGCTATTACTGGATCACCGGGCGGGTCGACGACGTCATCAACGTGTCGGGCCACCGCATGGGCACGGCCGAGGTCGAAAGCGCGCTGGTGCTGCACGAAGCGGTCGCCGAAGCCGCCGTGGTCGGTTTCCCGCACGACATCAAGGGGCAGGGCATCTACGCCTATGTGACGCTCAACGCCGACGAGGAACCCAGCGACGATCTGCGCAAGATGCTGGTGACGTGGGTGCGATCCGAAATCGGGCCGATCGCGACGCCCGACGTCATCCAGTTCGCGCCGGGCCTGCCCAAGACCCGCTCCGGCAAGATCATGCGCCGCATCCTGCGCAAGATCGCGGAAGGTGAGGTATCGGCGCAAGCGCTGGGCGACACCAGTACGCTCGCCGACCCGTCGGTGGTGGATAATCTGGTCGCCAATCGGCAGGGATAGGGCGCGGTCCGGCGGGGGAAGGCGAAGTCTCAATGAAACCGTCACCCCAGCGCAAGCTGGGGTCTCAGGCCATGTTGCGCGCCCTCTCCTGAGATTCCAGCTTGCGCTGGAATGACGGGAAAGAACCCTAAACCATCTCACCAATCAGCAACTTGGGCAGCGCGCCCGATTCCCCGCGCGCTTCGCCCATGAACCGATCCTTGAGCATCGGCGTGCGTTGCACGGCGGCCAGCCCCGCGCGGCGGATCAGGGAGGGGATTTTACCCGGCACATCGAACAGCCGCACAAGCCCGTCCATCGCCACGCTGGTCATCATCGCATCGAGACCGCGCCAGCGCTGGTAGCGCGCGAGCAGCTGCGCATCGCCGGGATCGAGGCCGAGGCGCATGCCCTCCACCAGCACTTCCACCAGCGCGGCGACATCGCGGAAGCCCAGGTTCAGCCCCTGTCCCGCGATCGGGTGGATGGCGTGCGCGCTGTCGCCCACCAGCGCAAGCCGCGTGTCGGTGACGCGCGCCGCATGATGAAAGCCAAGCGGATAGGAGGAGCGCGGCCCCGCCAGCGCAATCTCGCCCAGGAAACCGCCCATGCGCTTCTGCGCCTCGGCCAGCCAGGCGCGGTCGGACAGCTTCATCATCGCCGGCGCCTGGTCGGTCGGCACCGTCCACACGATGGCGGAGCGGGTGCCCGGCAGCATCGGCAGCAGCGCAAAGGGACCGCCGGGATAGAAAATCTCGTAGGCGGTGTTGGCATGCGGCACTTCATGGTCGATCGCCGTCACCATCGCGACATGCTTATATTGCCAGCGCGTGGTGCGGATGCCCGCCGCCTCGCGGGTCGGACTGTTCCGGCCCTCCGCCGCGACCAGCAGCGCGCCATGGAGCGTCTGCCCGCTCGCCAGCGTCAGCGTCACGCCATCGGCGTTGCGATCGACATGGGTGGCGCGGTCGGGCTGGAAGCGGGTGAGATTATCCGCCTTCTCCGCCGCCTGCCGCAAGGCCACGCGCAGGTCGCGATTGGGGAACATGATGCCCATGACGCCGTCGTCTGCGTCCGGCGCGAAGTCGAGAGCACCCGGCTCCAGTCCGTCGCTGACCCAGATACGGTCGATTGGACAGCCCTTGCCCTCCAGAAAGGCGGTGACGCCGATGGCGGAAAGCATCGCTTGGCTGGTGGAGGATATGGCGGAAACGCGCCCGTCGAAGCCCGCCGCCGTGGTTTCCACCGGATCGGCCGGGTCGATCACGGCGCAGCGAACGCCATGGCCGGAAAGCGCGATACCAAGGGTCAGGCCGACAAGGCCCCCACCCAGAATGACGACGTCGAAGCGTTGCATGAGGGTCTATCTAGGCGGTTGGCGCGGGATTGGGAAGTTTAAGCCCACCTTAAAATCACCGTGCTCCTGCGCAGGCAGGAGCCCAGTTGAAACGGCAGAACTGGGCTCCTCCTGCGCAGGAGCGCGCCACATAAAAATTACAGCTTGCGCACCCAGCCCGCCGGGTCCGCCACGGTCCCGCGCTGGATGCCGGTCAGGTCGGCGCGCAGCGTTTCGGTGACGATACCGCCATCGCCATTGCCGATGGTGAAGTCGCCGCCCTTGCTCTTGACCGTGCCGATCGCCGTCACGACCGCCGCCGTGCCGCAGGCGAAGGCTTCGCGCAGCTTGCCGCTGGCGGCGTCATCGCGCCACTGGGCGAAGCTGTAGGGCTCCTCGCGCACGTCATGGCCTTTGGCGCGGGCGAGATGGATGATGCTGTCGCGGGTGATGCCGGGCAGGATCGTGCCGCCGAGCGGCGGGGTGACGATCGACCCGTCATCCATCACGAAGAAGACGTTCATGCCGCCCAGTTCCTCGACCCACTTATGTTCGGCGGCGTCGAGGAAGACGACCTGGTCGCAGCCATGCTTGCTGGCCTCGGCCTGCGCGACCAGCGACGCGGCGTAATTGCCGCCGCACTTGGCCGCCCCGGTGCCGCCGCGCGCGGCGCGGGTATAATGGTCCGAAACCCAGAGCGTGACCGCCTTCTTGCCGCCCTTGAAATAGGCGCCGGCGGGCGAGGCGATGACGCAGAAAATATATTCGTTCGCCGGACGAACGCCAAGGAAGGTCTCGCTCGCGAACATGAAGGGGCGCAGATACAGGCTCCCCTCCCCGCCCGGAATCCAGTCGGCGTCGATCTTCACCAGTTCCTCGACCGCTTCGAGGAAAAGGTCATCGGGCAGCACCGGCATCGCCATGCGCTCGGCCGATTCGGCGAAGCGGCGGGCGTTTTCCTCCGGCCGGAACATGGCGACGCTGCCGTCGGCCAGCCGATACGCCTTCATCCCTTCGAAGATTTCCTGCGCATAGTGCAGGACGGCGCAGGCGGGATCGAGCTGGAACGGCTCGCGCGGGCCGACGCTGTGGCTGTGCCAGCCCTGCCCCGCCGTATAGCGGATCGTCACCATATGGTCGGTGAAGAGCCGTCCGAAGCCAGGGTCTTCCAGCAATAGCGCGCGCTGGTCCGCCGACACAGCCTTGCTGCTGCGGGTGACGGTGAAACGCGACTTCTGCTGGACGTCCATGATCGATGCTCCTTTGGGGACGGGGCCGGCTATGTCACAAACGGTCCCGCGAAACAATGGGTCATCAGTGCTGTCCCATTTGTTCCGGAGGCGAAAGGGGCCGCTCTGGACCGGCTGGCATCTTGGCGCGCGCCTGTCAGAGGACTATCCCGCTGCCCATGCATTTCTTTTCCGACAATGCGACCCCGGTCTGCCCGGAGGTGCTGGCCGCGATCGCCGCCGCCGACCGGGCCGACCATGGCTATGACGGCGACGCCTGGAGCCCGCGGCTGGACGACGCCTTCTCGGCATTGTTCGACACGCCGGTGAAGGCTTTATGGATCGCGACCGGCACGGCGGCGAACAGCATCGCCCTCGCCTGCCTCTGCCCGCCCTATGGCGGCGTCATCGCGCATGAGGAATCGCACATCGCGGTCGACGAATGCGGTGCGCCGGGCTTCTACACCCATGGCGCGAGCCTGATGCCGCTGCCCGGTGAGGGCGCGAAGCTGACGCCGGAGGCTGTGACCGAACGACTGAGCATGATCCGCCCCGACGTGCATCAGATACCCGCCCGCGCGATCAGCATCACGCAGGCGACCGAATATGGCCTCGCTTATGGGCCCGATGAGGTGGCGGCGCTGGGCGAGGTCGCGCGCGAACATGGCCTCGGTTTCCACATGGACGGGGCGCGCTTCGCCAATGCGGTGGCGCATCTGGGCTGTCATCCGGGCGACGTGACCTGGCGCGCGGGCGTCGACATCCTCTCCTTCGGCTGCGTCAAGAATGGCGGCATGATGGGCGAGGCGCTGCTCTTCTTCGGCCCGGCGGCGGACGCGCGAGCGGCAGAAGCGGAGCGATGGCGCAAGCGTGGCGGGCATCTGCTGTCGAAGGGCCGCTATCTGGCCGCGCAGATATTGGCGATGCTGGAGGACGATCTCTGGCTAAGGAACGCGCGCGCCGCCAATGCCGCCGCCGGCGCGCTGGCGGATGCTGTCCCAAATCGCCTGCTTCACCCGGTCGAAGCGAATGAGCTTTTCCTACGCCTCGGCGCCCGCGAAGCGGCGATCCTGCGCAACCAGGGCTTCGACTTTTACGACTGGGGCGAGGGCGCGGCGCGGATCGTCACCAACTGGGCGCAGGATGCGCGAAGCGTGCAACCGCTCACCGATGCGCTGAAAGCGCTTGGATGAGCGGAGTCGACAGGAAAACAGGCGTCATCCTCCCCTTCATCCTCGTGACGCTGATCTGGAGTTCGACCTGGATCGTGATTCTCGACCAGTTGGGCGCGGTGCCGCCGAGCTGGTCGGTCTGCTATCGCTTCCTCGTCGCGGGCGTGGGCATGTGGCTGTTCGCTCTCGCGCGGCGCGTGCCGTTGCGGCTGCCGCCCGCCGGCATCGCCTTCGCCGCGCTGCTGGGCCTGTGCCAGTTCGTGCTCAATTTCAACTTCGTCTATCGCGCGGAGCATTATCTGACCTCCGGCGTGGTCGCGACGGTCTATGCGCTGCTGCTGATCCCCAACTGCCTGTTCGCCTGGATCGCCTTCCGCCAGCCGGTGAGCCGGTCGTTCGTCCTCGGTTCGCTGGTGGCCATAGCGGGGATCGCGATGCTGCTGCTGCGCGAATATCGCGCCGCGCCGGTCACGGCGGACGCCGTGCTGCTGGGGATCGCGCTCAGCGTCGGGGGACTGCTCAGCGCGTCGGCGGCGAACATCATGCAGGGGATGGAGATCGCCCGCCGCCTGCCGATGGTCGCGGTGCTGGCCTGGGCCATGCTGCTGGGCAGCGCCATGGACGCGGCCTTCGCGTGGGCGACGGTAGGACCGCCGGTGATGGAGTGGCGCGCGGGCTATATCTTCGGCATCGCCTGGCTGGGGTTGGCGGGATCGGTCGTGACCTTCCCGCTCTATTTCCGCCTGATCCAGCGAATCGGCGCGGGTCGTGCGGCCTATACCAGCGTGCTCATCCCGGTGATCGCGATGCTGATCTCTACGCTGGTGGAAGGGTATCGCTGGACCACGCTGGCCGCGTTCGGCGCTCTGCTCGCCGTTGCGGGCATGGCAATCGCCCTGCGCGCGAAGGCGGCTTAGAGCTTCTCCTGTTTAAGTTAAGATATGCTCCTGCGACCCGAAGGGCGGCGTAAGCCAACGCAGGAGCCCAGCCCCGCCGTCTGAACTGGACTCCTGCCTTCGCAGGAGCAGTTGCGCTTCCCATCAGGACACGCGCTAACGCCGCAGGCCGGGTTCATAGTGTCGCTTGGCCGCATTCACCCGGTCGATCAGGCTGGCGAGCGATTGCGGCGCGGGCGCGGCGCGTTCGGGGGCGGAAAGGCTGCCCATCCGCTGGCTGAGCGCGGTGAAATGATGGTCGAAACGGTCCATGATGGTCCCCCAAGCTGGCGGGACCATCCATGGCCATATTTGGTTAACGGGGCGTAAGCGATGCGGCGAACCGCCTCACCCGGTTTCGGCGAGACAGGCAGCCAGCCCTTCGCGATAGGTCGGATAGCGGGGGCTCCAGCCCAGCAGCCGCCTGGCCCGGCCATTGGCGACCCGCCGGTTTTCCGCATAAAAGCCGCGCGCCATGGGCGAAAGCCCCGCTTCCTCCAGCGTGAGCAGCGGCGGATGCGGCGCGCCGATCAGGTCGCAGGCCGCCTCGATCAGCCGGTTCTGCGCGCAGGGCAGGTCATCGGCCAGATTGTAGATCCCGGCAGGCCCGTGGAAGGAGGCGATGACGCCCGCGACGATGTCGTCGACATGGACGCGGCTGAATACCTGATCGCGCAGCGCGACCCGATGCGCGCGCCCTTCACGCACACGGTCGATGGCGGAGCGGCCGGGACCATATATGCCGGGCAACCGAAAGCGCCGCACGTCGGGGCGCAATTCGCCCCACGCAAGATCGGCATGGACACGCGCGGCGCGGCGGCCCGAGCCGACCGGGCTCGCCTCGTCAACCCAGGCCCCGCCCGTGTCGCCATAGACGCCGGTGGAGGACAGATAACCGACCCACAGCGCCGGCGCGGCGGCGATGGCAGCGCCATAGCAGGCAAGGACGGGATCATCCTCCCCTTCCGGCGGCACGGATGAGAGGATGTGCGTGGCCCGCCCGATGGCCGCGCGCACGGCGGCTTCATCGTCGAAGGCCAGCGTCTGCGGATCGGCGCTGCGGCGGACGCCGGTGACATGCCAGCCCTCCGCCCGCAGGCGATCGGCGAGACGAGAGGCGGTGTAGCCCATGCCGAGGATCAAGAGATGAGGCATCGCCCTCCTTCCGCGGTGCTCCTGCGAAGGCAGGGGCCCAGCTCAGCCGTCGAACCTGGGCTCCTGCGTTGGCTTACGCCGCCCTTCGGGTTGCAGGAGCACGGCAGTTCTCAAACCGTGAAGCTTTCGCCGCAGCCGCAGCTGCCCTTGGCGTTGGGGTTGTTGAAGACGAAACCGGCGGTGAAGTCGTCCTCCACCCAATCCATCGTCGATCCGACCAGATACAGCACCGACGCGCCGTCGATATAAAGGACGCCGCCGGGCGTCTCGATCTTCTCGTCGAACTTCACTTCATCGATCACATAGTCGACCGAATAGGCGAGGCCCGAACAGCCGCGCCGGGGCGTCGAGAGCTTGACGCCGATCGCGCCTTCGGGAGCTTGGCGCATCAGGTCCGCGATGCGCTGCTCCGCTCCGGGCGTCAGGATGACGGCGGCGGGACGGGCGCGGGTCTTGGTTTCGGTGGTCATCAGAGCATTCCCAGTTCCAGCTTGGCCTCGTCCGACATTTTCTGCGGGTCCCATGGCGGGTCCCAGACGAGGTTCACCTCCACATCGCCGACGCCCGGAACGGCGCCGACGCGCAGTTCGACTTCGCCCGGCATGGATTCGGCGACCGGGCAATGCGGCGTGGTCAGCGTCATGGTGACCACGGCATGGCCGTCGTCGGTCACGTCGACGCCGTAGATAAGGCCCAGATCATAGATGTTCACCGGGATTTCCGGGTCGAAAATCTCCTTCAGCGCGTCGATGATCCCGTCATAGAGATTGCCGCCGGGTTCGCTCGCAGGCGCTTGCGCCGGCTTCTGCGACAGGAAGCCCTCCAGATAGTCGCGCTGGCGCGGTTCGTCGACGCGCGCCTTGGGCGGCGTGTCCACCGCGTCCACTTCTTCGACCAATATCTTTCGCTCTTCGTTCATCCGAAGATCTTCCTCACTCTCTCAAGCCCCTTGACCAGCGCGTCCACATCGCCCTTGTCGCTGTAAATGCCGAAGCTGGCGCGCGCCGTCGCTTCGACGCCCAAGTGGCGCATCAGCGGCTGAGCGCAATGGTGTCCGGCCCGGATCGCCACGCCGGCTTCGTCCAATATGGTGCCGACATCGTGCGGATGCACCCCCTCGACCTCGAAGGAAAGGATGCCCGCGCTGTCCTCCGGCCCGAAGACGCGCACGCTGTTGAGGCTTTCCAGCGCCGCCCGCGCCTTGCCGACCAGCGCGCATTCATGCGCGTGGATCGCGTCCAGCCCGATCGCCTGCACATAGTCGATCGCGGCGGACAGGCCGACCACGCCGGTGATGTGCGGCGTTCCCGCCTCGAACCGGGTTGGTGCGGGGGCGTAGGTGGTCTTCTCGAACGTCACCTTGTCGATCATCGACCCGCCGCCCTGATAGGGCGGCATCGCGTCGAGCAATTCCTTGCGCCCCCACAGCGCGCCGATGCCGGTCGGCCCGTAAAGCTTGTGCGCGGAAAAGACGTAGAAGTCGCAATCGAGCGCCTGCACATCGACGGCGAGGCGAGGCACCGCCTGGCAGCCGTCGATCAGGATCTTCGCGCCGACGCCGTGTGCGATGTCGGCAGCGCGGCGCACGTCGAGCACGCTGCCCAGCACGTTCGACACATGGGCCAGCGCGACCATCTTGTGCTGCGGCGTGATCATCGCCGCACAAGCGTCCAGGTCGATCTTGCCGTCCGCCGTCAGCGGGACGACGTCGATCTGCGCGCCCACTTTCTCGGCCACGATCTGCCACGGCACGATATTGCTGTGATGTTCCAGCATCGACAGCAGGATGCGATCGCCTGCCTTCAACTGCTCTCCGGCCCAGCTGTGCGCGACGAGGTTGATGCCCTCGGTCGCGCCACGGACATAGACGATCTCGCTGTCCGACGCCGCGTTGATGAAGCTCGCCACCTTCCGGCGCGCGGCTTCATAAGCGAGCGTCATGTTGGCGGACCGTTCATAGACGCCGCGATGGACCGTCGCATAGTCCGGGCCATAGGCGCGGGCAATGGCGTCGATCACGGCGTTTGGCTTTTGCGCGGTGGCGGCGCTGTCGAGATAGTGCCAGCTGCCCACGCCGGGGAAATCTTGGCGCAAATTTAGTGACGAAAGAGCCATGGTCGTGCTCATCCCATCCTCCCCTGCAAGGGGAGGGGGACCACGAAGTGGTGGAGGGGTGTCGAGCCATCGAGGATGCAATACCCCTCCGTCAGGCTTTCAGCCTGCCACCTCCCCTTGCAGGGGAGGATTTTACCGGCGGTCATACCAGCGCCTCCAGCTTGGTGAGCGCCGCAGCTTCCAGCCGATCCTTCACCGCCTCATCCGCCACATCGTCGAACACGCCGGCGACGAACGCCTTCATCAGCAGCGTCTTGGCCGTCGCCGGGTCCATGCCGCGCGACGCCATGTAGAAGAGGGCCTGGCGGTCCAACTCGCCCACGGTCGCGCCATGGGCGCATTTCACGTCGTCGGCGTAGATTTCCAGTTCCGGCTTGGCGTTGGCCGTGGCGGTACGGTCCAGCAGCATCGCCTTGACGGACTGGAAGGCGTCGGTGCGCTGCGCATCGCGCGCGACGTTGATGCTGCCCAGGTAGCTGCCGGTCGCGCGCTGGCCCAGGATCGATCGGATCGTCTGCCCGCTGGTCGCGTCGGGCTGCGCATGGAGGACGGAGGTGACGATCTCAAGCGTCTGGTCGCCGCCGCCGATGATCGCGCCTTTCAGTTCGAAATGCGACGCCTTGCCCAGCGTGACGTGGAGCGTCACCCGCCCGAACTTGCCGCCGATATTGAGTATATGAAAATCGCAGCGCGCGCCGTCGGCGATGGCGATGACATAGTCGTGCACCGCCGCCGCGCCCTCGCCTGCGTCCTGCAACAGGTAATGGCGCGCGGCCTCCCCCGCCGCCACGTCGATCCGCGTCGGCGCGGGCGTCGGCCAGATGGCGGCCAGCGCATCCAGGTCGCTGTAGCGCCAGTCTTCGAGCTTGCGCGTGGGAAGTGCGAGGGTAGTCACGCCGCCAGCACCTCGGCATAGCCTTCGCGTTCCAGTTCCAGCGCCAGTTCCGGCCCACCCGACTTCACGATCCGGCCCGCCGCCAGCACATGCACGAAGTCCGGCTTCACATAGTCGAGCAGCCGCTGATAATGGGTGATGAGCAGCACCGCCTTATCCGGCTTGCGCATGATCGCGTTGATCCCCGCGCCCACGGTCTTGAGCGCGTCGATGTCGAGCCCGGAGTCGGTCTCGTCGAGGATCGCCAGCTTCGGGTCGAGAATGCCCATCTGCACCATTTCGGCGCGCTTCTTCTCGCCGCCCGAAAAGCCGACATTCACCGGGCGCTTGAGCATCTCCATGTCGAGACCCAGAAGCGCCGCCTTTTCCTTGGCGAGTTTGATGAACTCGCCGCCGTTCAGTTCCTTCTCGCTGCGCGCGCGGCGCTGCGAATTGAGGCTCTCGCGCAGGAATTGCAGGTTGGACACGCCCGGAATTTCGACCGGATATTGGAAGCCCAGAAAAAGCCCGGCGGCGGCGCGCTCATGCGGGTCCAAGCTGAACAAGTTCACACCGTCGAAAGAGGCGTCGCCGCCGGTAACCTGATACCCAGGACGCCCGCCCAGCGTATAGGCCAGCGTCGACTTGCCCGCGCCGTTCGGCCCCATGATCGCGTGGATCTCGCCCGCCTTGATGGAGAGCGACAGACCCTTCAGAATCGCCTTGCCGTCGATTTCGTTGGTCAGATTGTCGATCGTCAGCATGTGTTATCCCTTGTGCGCGCGCTGGAGCGTCCGCGCGGTCCAGAAGGCCATGTCCCGCACATCGCCCGGCGCGGGGAACAGCGTGTCGATATGCCGCTTGATCGGCATATAGGGCCACCAGTCGGCAGCGGGCTCGGGCGAACCCTTTTCCAGCAGTCCGGTCACGAACTCGGTCACCGGCCCCATGCGGGCGAGGTTGGGCGCTTTCGCCTTGTGAAACGCCTTGTCGGTCCGGAGTTTCTCGGTGAAGGTCAGGTCGCCCGCTTCCAGCGCGGCGCGGCATTCGGCCTGATAGGCGTCGAGATCGCCGAAATCCTTGGCGGCGCGCGCCTGCAACTCGCCTTCTTCCAGCTCATAATCCTCGGTCAGGATACGGATCGCGGCGGTCCATGACTGGCCATTGCTCACGTCCTCCGCGAAATCGGCGAGGGCATCCTGAATATCGTCTTCGTCGCTCAAAATTCTTGTCCTTGAGAGTGGAAAAGCCCCTCCCCTTCAGGGGAGGGGTTGGGGTGGGGCGCTCGCCGATCTGGCAGGCCTTCGAGGATCGCGAGAAGTCGTTGCCCCACGCCCTCAAGATTGCGCATCACCTCTTCATTGGTGACACGAAAGACCTGATAGCCAAGCGCCTCCAGCCTTTCGGTGCGCTGCGCATCGGCGGCGGGATTGATATGGGTATGCCCGTCAATCTCCACCACCAACCCCTTCAGCGGGCACAGGAAATCAGCAATCGCATCACCAATCGCTGCTTGCCTGCGGAACTTGTAGCCGCCGAGCTGCGAGCGAGAGAGGATTCGCCAAAGCTGGACTTCCGGTTCGGTCGGATTGCGGCGCATGGCGCGTGCGTTGGTCGCCATCGCGTCGAGCCGCCCAGCGGAGACGCCCCACCCCCGGCCCCTCCCCTGAAGGGGAGGGGAGTCGATGGACTGCGCCCAATCGCGAAGGTCCGTCTGTTGGCCCATTAGCCGACCGACCCCTCAAGCGAAATCCCCAGCAGCTTCTGCGCCTCAACGGCGAACTCCATCGGCAGTTGTTGCAGCACTTCCTTGGCGAACCCGTTCACGATCAGCGACACCGCGCTTTCCTGATCCAGCCCGCGCTGCATCGCGTAGAACAGTTGATCATCGCTGATCTTGCTCGTCGTCGCCTCATGCTCGATCTGGGCGCTCGGATTGCGCACTTCGATATAGGGCACGGTGTGCGCGCCGCAGTCGCCGCCGAGGAGCAGCGAATCGCACTGGGTGAAGTTGCGCACGCCCTCGGCATTGGCACCGACGCGAACGAGGCCGCGGTAGGTGTTGTTGCTTTTGCCCGCCGAGATGCCCTTCGAGACGATCGTCGAGCGGCTGCGCGCGCCGTTGTGGATCATCTTGGTGCCGGTGTCGGCCTGCTGGAAATTGTTGGTGACCGCGACCGAGTAGAACTCGCCCACCGAATCCTCGCCGTTGAGCACGCAGCTTGGGTACTTCCAGGTGATCGCCGATCCGGTCTCGACCTGGGTCCACGACACCTTGCTGCGCTTGCCCTGGCAGAGCGCGCGCTTGGTGACGAAGTTGTAGATGCCGCCCTTGCCCTGCGCATCGCCCGGGTACCAGTTCTGCACGGTCGAATACTTGATCTCGGCATCGTCAAGCGCGACCAGTTCGACCACGGCGGCGTGCAGCTGGTTCTCGTCGCGCTGCGGGGCGGTGCAGCCTTCGAGGTAGGAGACATAGGCGCCCTTGTCGGCGACGATCAGGGTGCGTTCGAACTGGCCGGTGTTCTCGGCATTGATGCGGAAATAGGTGGAAAGCTCCATCGGGCAGCGCACGCCCTCTGGCACGTAGACGAAGGTGCCGTCGGAAAAGACCGCGCAGTTCAGCGCCGCGAAGTAGTTGTCGTGATTGGGCACGACCTTGCCGAGCCACTTCTTCACGAGGTCCGGATATTCGCGGATCGCCTCGCTGATCGAGCGGAAGATGACGCCGGCCTGCTCCAGCTCCTTGCGGAAGGTGGTGGCGACCGAGACCGAATCAAACACCGCGTCCACGGCCACTTTGCGCGCGCCTTCGACGCCGGCGAGAACCTCCTGCTCCGCTATCGGGATGCCGAGCTTCTCGTAAATTCGAAGGATCTCGGGATCGACCTCGTCCAGGCTGCCCAGCTTGGGCTTCGCCTTGGGCTCGGCGTAGTAGTAGGCGTCCTGGTAATCGATCGGCGGGACGTTGAGCTTGGCCCAGTCGGGCGGGGTCATCGTCAGCCACAGGCGATAGGCCTTGAGCCGCCAGTCGA
>DASVOF010000170.1:0-11010 GCA_036383495.1 Sphingobium sp.
CCTCTAATTCTAATTGGGCTGCCGCCTTCCATCATCGATATGAACGCGTGATCGGCAAAATCCTATTTTCTGCCCTACAGCACCCCACCACCTGTCCACCCGCTGAACGCGATGTTTTGTTCCGTTCATGCAACGTCTTTCCGCTTTCATGTGTTTACCCCGCAGCCTGACAAGAACGGCAAGGAGCAAACTCCATGAAGATCACCTTTAAATCCGCGATCGCGGCTATTTCGCTGGGCGCGATGACGTTGACCGGGTCGGTCGCGATGGCGCAGGGCTATGGCCGCGATGACCAGCGCGAGTGGCGCGGTCGCGATCGCGATCGTGACAGTAACTGGCGGGACCGCGACGAGCGCGACTGGAAGCGCGACGGTCGCCATGACAATGGTCGCCACAACGGTCATTGGAAGCGCCCGGGCCGCGTCGTCTACAATTATGACTGGAACCGGCCCGACCCGCGTTATGGCCGCTCCTATCGCCCCGACCGCTATTATCGCAGCGGCTATGAGCCGATCCGCGTCAATCGCAACACGCGCATCTATCGTGGCTATGACGACCGCTATTATTGCCGCCGCTCGGACGGCACCACTGGCCTGATCGTCGGTGCGGCGCTGGGCGGCTTGCTCGGCAGCCAGCTTGACCGGGGCCGCTCGAACACCGCGGGCATATTGATCGGCGGCGGCGCGGGCGCGTTGCTTGGTCGGGAGATTGATCGCGGTAGTCTGAACTGCCGCTAACTACGGCACCAGGGCTGGCGCGCTCCGTTCCAGGGCCGCGCCAGCCCTTCGGCGACCAGCATGCCGCCGATTGACCGCTCGCCGCGCATCACCAGCCGGAGCGCGCGGCCATAACGGTCCGTATCGCGCTCAACATTTCGCAGCGAGAATGACCCGGCGTTGAGCAGCGCCCGCAACCGATCGGTCGCCCTTGCCCCCAGCGCGCCCTCGCCGGGACAGCGGGGTCCATGCGTTTCGGGGGTGTCGATGTCGGCGATCCGGATTTTGCGCCCCGCGAACCAGAAAGTGTCGCCATCGACCACGCAGTTCGATCCGCCTCCGTTATGGCAAAGGGCGAACCGCGCCGAATAGGGCTCGCTTAGAGCATCGTGCGTTAAATCGGGATCAGTTTTCCTACCGTTCGCCCTGAGCCTGTCGAAGGGCATCTTCTTCAAGAAAGGGACAGGCTTCGACAAGCTCAGCCCGAACGGAGGTGGGGGATTCCGACTTAAGGCATCTGGCTTTAGGGCTTCCCCGCTGACGGGTGCGGCAAGCAACGCGAATATAATGCAAAGGCGCGGACGGATCATGGGCAGGGTCATCATCCCGCCAGCATAGGAAGCGGCCCGGGCGGGGCGCGCTCAACCTGATCCGCGCATCATCCGAAGCGGAGCAAGCAGCCGCGCCCCATGCGGATCAGCTTTCGTCCTCCGTCCGGCCCAGCGAGCCTTCCTCGTCGTCCATGTCCGGTTCGCCGACGAAGGCGTCATTGTCGATATGTCCGGACCGGTTCATTTCCTCCATCCGCTCGACCAGGTCGGGGGTGTCGTCCGGGATGATCTGCGCGGGATTGGGCTTGCCGCCGCGCTCGCTGTCCTCCGCAAGATCGGTGGAGCGGATGCGGGCGTCGGCGGCCACGTCCTGCGCCTGCGACCCTTCATCGCGCTGTTCGCTATTCTCTTCGGTTTCAGGAAGAGGGTTCCTGTCGCGTTCGTCCATGGCGTGTCTCCTTGGCTGTCCAACGGATCAGCGCCGCCGCCCGTTCCTCGCCCGCCCGAAAGCCTCTGGACAGCGGCCCGCCAAGGGGGCAAGAGCCGCCCGATCCTTTCCCCCTTCCAAGGAAAACCCATGCCCCGCACACTCATCTCCTCGGGCTCGCCTTTCGAGGCGCAGGTCGGCTATTCGCGCGCCGTCGTCCAGGGCGACTGGTGCTTCGTCGCCGGCACCACCGGCACCGATCCGGAGACCAAGACGATGCCCGAAAGCGTCGTCGACCAGACCGCCAATGCGCTCAAGGTCATCGGCAAGGCGCTGGAGGAAGCGGGCTTTTCCTTCGCAGACGTGGTGCGCGTGACCTATTATATCACCGACGCGGCCTATTGGGATGAACTGGGCAAGGCGACCGCTCCGGTGTTCGGCGAGATCCGCCCGTCGTCCAGCTGCGTCGTCGTGGGCCTCGTCAAGCCCGAGATGAAGGTCGAGGTCGAAGTCACGGCCTTCAAGGGATAAGACGCCATGATCACCATGTATGGCATCAAGAATTGCGACACGATCAAGAAGGCGCGCAACTTCCTGGACAACAGCAGGGCGGCCTACAGCTTCCACGACTATAAGGTGTCGGGCGTGGACAAGGGTAAGCTGGAGGAATGGGTGATGGAGCATGGGTGGGAGACTATCCTCAACCGCTCCGGCACGACCTTCAAGGCGCTGGACGCCGGGGACAAGGCGCATATCGACGCTGACAAGGCGATCTCGCTGATGCTGGCCAACCCGTCGATGATCAAGCGGCCGATCCTGGATACGGGGCGCGAAACCATCGTCGGTTTCAAGGCGACAACCTATGAGACCGCGCTGGCGGGCGTGAAGGCGTGAGTTGGCGGGGCGTGATGCGCCTCTGCTTTCTCCTGATGGGCTTGCTCACCGTGGCGCCGGCAATGGCTGAACCCCTGATCATCGCCCATCGCGGGGCCAGCGGCGAGCGGCCCGAACATACGCTGGCCGCCTATGAACGCGCGATCGACCAGGGGGCGGACTATATCGAGCCGGATCTTGTCCTGACCAAGGACGGCGTGCTGGTCGCGCGGCATGAGAATGAGATTGGCGGCACGACCGACGTCGCCAGCCATCCCGAATTCACCGACCGCCGCACGACCAAGACGATCGATGGTCAGCAGGTCGAAGGATGGTTCACCGAGGATTTCACGCTTGCCGAACTGCGCACCCTGCGCGCGCGCGAACGGCTTCCCGAATTGCGGCCCGCCAACAGCCGCTTCGACCGCCTCTATGCGATCCCGACCTTCGAGGAGATATTGCAGCTCGTCCGCGCCAAGGAGGCGGAGACGGGCCGGCGCATCGGCCTCTATCCCGAAACCAAGCATCCCAGCTATTTTGCTGGGCTCGGCCTGCCGCATCAGGGTCCGCTGCTCGATCTGCTGAGCCGCTACGGCTATGCGAGCGAGGCTGACCCGGTCTTCATCCAGTCGTTCGAGGTCGGCAATCTGAAGGCGATCCGCGCCGTCTCCCGCCTCCGCCTCATCCAGCTCGTCGATGCGGAGGGCGGCCCGGCGGACATGCCGGGCGCGACCTATGCCGATATGATGAGCGTGTCGGGCCTGCGCGCCATCGCCGACTATGCCGACGGCATCGGCCCGTCCGCCGCGATGGTGCTGGCGCCGGAGGGGGCGACTGGCCTCGTCGGCAGGGCGCATGATGCGGGGCTGGAGGTCCATGTTTGGACGTTGCGGATGGAAAATTCTTTCCTTCCCGCCGCTTTCCAGCGGCCGGAAGATGCGCAGGGCAGGGGCGATTTCTCCGCCTATGTTCGGGCCGTGGCCGGGACTGGCGTGGACGCGATGTTCAGCGATTTCCCCAAACAAGCGCGCGCGGCGCTGAGCCCGGCGCCCTGAATCGGTGGCGGCGCTTGTCAAATGACGATTGGCGGCGAATAACAGGCATATGCTTTCGCAGAAGACCCGCTACGCCATCCGCGCGCTTCAACATCTCGCAGACCGCTATCGACAGGGGCCCGTCCCGCTGAACGAGATCGCCACGCGGCAGAATATCCCGGCAAAGTTCCTGACGGTGATCCTGTCGGAATTGGCGCGCGAGGGGCTGGTGGCGACCCAGCGTGGGCGCGATGGCGGCTATTGGCTGGCGTTGGCCCCGGTCGATGTCAGCTATGGCGATATCGTGCGGCTGACGCGCGGCTCGCTCGCGCTCACTCCCTGCGCCAGCCGCTTCGCGCATGAAAGCTGCACCAACTGCCTGCCCGAATCGGAATGCCGGCTGCATCGCGTGATGCTGCGCGTGCGTGACGAGACCGCGAAGGTGCTCGACGGCATCAGCCTGGCCGAGCCCCTGGCGCTGGAGGAAGCGCTCTAGCTCTTGCGCGGCGGCTGCGGCTTCGCCACATCGTCGGCATGACCATGCCTCCGCTCAAAGCCGCGCTGATTCCCGTGACGCCGTTGCAGCAGAACTGCACGCTCTTCTGGTGCACGGCCACCAATCGCGGGGCCTTCGTCGATCCGGGCGGTGATCTCCCCCAGCTCAAGGCCGCGGCCGAGCAGCAGGGCGTCACGATCGAGAAGATATTGGTGACGCATGGCCATATCGACCATTGCGGCGAGGCGGGGATACTAGCGCGCGAGCTGGGTGTGCCGATCGAAGGGCCGCATGAGGCCGACCGATTCTGGATCAGTCGGCTGGACGAGGATGGCGCCAGATATGGCGTGAACGGGCAGGTGTTCGAACCGGATCGCTGGCTCGACGACGGCGATCAGGTGACCGTCGGGGATTTGGTCCTCGACGTCTATCACTGCCCCGGCCACACCCCCGGCCATGTCGTCTTCCACCATGCGCCCAGTAAGCTGGCGATCGTCGGCGATGTGCTGTTTCAGGGGTCGATCGGGCGGACCGACTTCCCGATGGGGAATCATCAGGATCTGATCGACGCGATCACGGGGAAGCTCTGGCCGCTGGGCGGCGACACGGCGTTCGTGCCCGGCCATGGGCCGATGAGCGATTTCGCCCATGAGCGCCGGACCAATCCGTTCGTCGGCGACGCGGTGCTCGGCTGAGGCCTCAGACCTGCGCCGCCAAAGCTGGCGGTGCGGGCACGGGACGGGTGGCGCTGTAGGCGACGTAGAGCGCCGTGATCGCAAGGCCGATAGTGAGCGCCCATGTGAGCAGTGCGCCGCTGGCTCGCCAGACGGTCGGGCGGTCGAAATCCATGCCGAAGCCATGGGCGATGCGGGCGACGACATAGACGAGCGCGACGATCCACAGCCAGAATGGCGACCCAATCGCCAGTTCGACAAGGGCGATCAGGATGAGGATGATCGGCGTATATTCGGTGAAATTCGCATGCGCGCGCATCCGCCGTGCGAGCAGCGGATCGCCTCCGTCGCCATGCAGCGTCTTGCCTGCGATGCGAATCCGCGCGCACCGGACCGCCAGCCACAGGTTGATGAGCGCGCAGGCGGCAGCCAGCGTCAGCGTGATCGGCAACAGCATCGCGTCTCTCCCACCGCTTGCGATCCGCGCAGAATAAACGGGCATCGTCCGGGGGCAAGGAATGACTTGCGCCGATCGCAAAAAGAGCTATAGGCGCAGGGCTTCGCGATCATCCGGGCCGCATGGGTCTGCGGCGCCTGTGGCGTCAGCATCCATCGGATTCTGGCCAGTCGCATAACCAGATATAGTTATGGAATAAGGTGCCGACATGGCTGTCCCAAAGAGGAAAACGTCTCCTTCCCGTCGCGGCATGCGCCGTAGCCACGACGCGCTGCGCGTCGAAGCGTTCCAGGAATGCTCGAACTGCGGTGAACTCAAGCGTCCGCACAATCTGTGCGACGCCTGCGGCCACTATAATGGCCGCGAAGTCGTTGCCGTCGGGGCCTGACGACACCCTCTCTCCTGCAAAGGTAGCCTGAAGTGTCCAGCCAACCGCGAATCGCAATCGACGCGATGGGCGGGGACGAGGGCGTGCGCGTGATGATGGCGGGCGTTGCGCTCGCCCGTCACCGTCATGAAGGGCTGCGTTTCACCCTTTTCGGTGACGAGGCGCGGATCAAGGCCGCGCTCGACAGTCACCCAAATCTGCGCGCTGCGTCCGAAGTGGTGCACGCCAGCGATGTCGTCGATGCCGGCGACAAGCCGAGCGTGGCGATCCGCAAGAAGGCCAGCTCCATGAGCATGGCCATCGCTGCGGTGAAGGCTGGCGAGGCGGGCGCCGCCGTTTCCGCCGGCAACACCGGCGCGCTGATGGCGATGGCCAAGGTGGCGCTGCGCACCATGCCGGGAATCGACCGGCCGGCGCTGGCGGCGCTCCTGCCCACATTGGGCAAGAATGACGTCGTCATGCTCGATCTGGGCGCGAATACCGAGTGCGACGCCCGCAATCTCGTCCAGTTCGCGGTGATGGGCGCGGCCTATGCGCGCATCGTCTGCGATCTCGATCGGCCGCGCGTCCGCCTGATGAACATCGGGACCGAGGAGATGAAGGGCACCGAAGAGATTCGCGATGCCGCCGCCATCCTGCGCGCCGCTACCAGCCTGCCTTTGTCCTTCGACGGCTTTACCGAAGGTGACAAGATCGGGCGGGGCGACGCGGACGTGATCGTCAGCGACGGCTTTTCGGGCAATGTCGCGCTCAAGACGGCGGAGGGCACGGCCCGCTTCGTGACCGACCTGCTGCGCACGGCCTTCACCAGCTCGATCCGCTCCAAGATCGGCTTCCTGATTTCCAAGCCGGCGATGCACCTGCTCAAGCATCATCTCGATCCCAATAATCACAATGGTGCGGTCTTCCTGGGCCTCAACGGCGTGGTGGTGAAAAGCCACGGCAACGCCAATGACAAGGGCGTCGCCAACGCGGTGCATGTCGCCGCTCGCCTGCTGGAAGACGACATCACGCGCCGCATCGCCGCTGATATGGTCGCCATATCCTCTTTCTCGGCGGTCGCGTCCAAACAGGAGCAGGCCGCAAAGTGATCCGCAGATCCGTTCTCCTGGGCACGGGGTCCGCCCTGCCAGTCCGCGCCGTCAGCAATGCTGAACTGGCCAAGACCGTCGACACCAGCGATGAATGGATCGTCGAGCGGACCGGCATCCGCAATCGCCATGTCGCCGGGGAAGGGGAGACGACGGCGAGCCTCGCTGCCGACGCTTCCCGCGCGGCGCTCGACGCAGCGGGCCTGTCGCCGCAGGACATCGACCTCATCATCCTGGCGACGGCCACGCCGGACCAGACCTTCCCTGCCAGCGCGACGCTGGTGCAGGCGGCGCTGGGCATCGACGATTGCGTCGCTTTCGACGTGGCGGCGGTCTGTTCGGGCTTCCTTTATGCGGTGACGGTGGCCGACAGCATGATCCAGTCGGGAGCGGCCAATCGAGCGCTGGTGATCGGGTCGGAAACCTTCAGCCGCATCCTCGACTGGGAAGACCGCACGACCTGCGTCCTGTTCGGGGACGGCGCGGGCGCGATCGTGCTGGGCGCGGAAGAGAGCGCGGACGGCGAGCGCGGCATCCTGGCGTCGAAGCTGCATGCCGATGGGCGACACAACCAGTTGCTCTATGTCGATGGCGGTCCGTCGACGACGCAGACGGTGGGCAAGCTCCGGATGAAAGGGCAGGAGGTTTTCCGCCATGCGGTGGTGAACCTGGCGGGCGTCCTTACCGAAGTCATGCATCTGGCGGGCATGACGCCGGCGGATATCGACTGGCTGATCCCGCATCAGGCCAACGCCCGCATCCTCGATGCGACCGCGCGCAAGCTGAAACTGTCGCCGGACAAGGTGGTCGTGACGGTCGATCGTCACGCCAACACTTCCGCCGCATCGGTGCCATTGGCGCTTGACGTGGCCGTGCGCGACGGCCGCATCCGGCCCGGCGACCTGCTGGTGCTGGAGGCGATGGGCGGCGGCTTCACCTGGGGCGCCTGCGTCCTGCGGGTCTGATCCGGGTCATCCCCCCGAAATAGTTCGGAATTTCCCTGCGAGTCATCTTGCAAAATCGCTCGGGTTATCGCAGAATTTACCTTCCATCCGCATCAACCAGACGGATGAAGGTGAGGATGTTCGATGACTGACACAGGCACCTTGACGCGGGCCGATCTCGCCGAGAGCGTAAATCGTCACATTGGCCTTTCGCGTGCGGAGGCCGCCGCGCTCATCGAATCCATATTGGAGCATATGTCCGCTGCGCTGGAGCGCGGGGAAAATGTGAAGATTTCCAGCTTCGGGACCTTCGTCCTGCGGGACAAGACCCGGCGCATGGGGCGCAATCCCAAGACGGGCGTCGAAGTGCCGATCGAACCCCGCCGGGTGCTGACATTCCGCGCCAGTCAGACCATGCGGGATCGCGTCGCCGTTCCCTGAGCGCTTTATCCCCAGTCTATCATAGCCTTCGCCAAGGTTGACCTTTGTGCGGCTATGGGTGCAACATCGCGCGCATGAACAAGGCAGAGGGCGCATTTCTGACGATCAGCGAGCTGTCGAGCGAGCTGGGTCTTCCGCAACATATATTGCGCTATTGGGAAACGCGGTTTCCGCAACTGCGCCCGCTGCAACGGTCAGGCAATCGCCGCTATTATCGGCCCGCCGATGTGGTGCTCGTCCGGCGGATCAACCAGCTTCTGAATGACGAGGGCTTCACCGTGCGGGGCGCGCAGAAGGCGTTGGCCGACGGCGGTGCGCATGCCGCTGCGGCGTCAGCGTCGCCCGCGAAGGAGGCGGGGGCTCCCAAGGCCGATCTGCTGGACCGGTTGCAGGCCATCCGGGCTGCATTGGCGCGGGCTATCGGGGAATAGGGCCTGTTCTGTCGGGGATGGGCAGCGGATGGGTGGGCGATGCCGCCATCCATCTTTTTTCCCGCCATTCTCTTTTTTCCTCGTCATCCCCGCGAAGGCGGGAACCCATCTCCCAACCTATCGACTGGGGATGCGGCAGGAGATGGGTCCCCGCCTTCGCGGGGATGACGGAGAGAGGGCGGGGGAACCGCCTGTATCTCTCAGCGGGAACCTGGTCCCAGCGCCGGATCGAGATCGCGCGGGCGGGTGAAGCTGACCAGCGTCGCGACATTCTGTTTCGCGTCGGCCCAATGGTCGATCGCCAGGTCCATGACGGCGAGGCTGGCCGTCGGGAACTTCACCTCCACGTCCTCCCGCAGCGGGCTGGCGCCATTGTCGGGAACGAGGTCGAGGATCAGTTCTTCAAGCCCCGGATTGTGGCCGGCCATGATCGCGCTGTCCACCGTGTCGGGCAAGTCGCGGATCACATCGAACAGCGTCGGCGCAGAGGCGAGATAGATGCGGCGCTCCCAATGGGGATCGAGCGTGTCGCCATAAGCGGCGAGGAATGTGTCGAGCGTCTGCACGACGCGGGCGGCGGGCGAGGCGATCAGCATGTCGAACTGCATCTTGCGGTTGCGCGCGAAGTCGCCGATCAGCAACGCCGCCTTTTCCCCGCGCCGGTTGAGCGGACGGTCGAAATCGCGCGCCACGGGATCATCCCAATCGGACTTGGCGTGGCGCAACAGGGTCAACCGCTTCATTCTCGCTCCAGGTCGTGGGTGCCGGATTCGACTCCCTGATGCCTTAAAGCCGCGCCTTCGCCAAGGCCAGCGCGGGAATGGGCGCTGACGGCGATAATTGCTTCATCGAGGGTGAGGCGGCGAATCGGCGTTCCGGGCGGAAAGGCGCTGAGCAGGCGGCTGGGCATGGCGGCGGACAGGATGACGAAGCTGCCTCGATCCTCGGCCCGTCGGATGAGGCGGCCGAACGCCTGGGCGAGCCGGGCGCGGATCAGCCGGTCGTCATAGGCGGCCCCGCCCCCCGCGAGACGCCGGGCGGCGTGCAGCACCGTGGGCTTGGACCAGGGCACGCCCTCCATCACCACCAGCCGCAGCGAATGGCCCGGCACGTCCACGCCGTCGCGCAAGGCGTCCGTGCCGAGCAGGGATGCGCGCGGATCGTCGCGGAAAATGTCGATCAGCGTGCCGGTGTCCATCGGATCGACATGCTGGGCGTAGAGCGGCAGGCCCGCGCGCGCCAGCCGGTCGGCGATTCGCGCATGGACCGCCCGCAGTCGCCGGATCGCGGTGAAGAGGCCGAGCGTCCCGCCGCCCGCCGCTTCGACAAGGCGGGCATAGGCCCCCGACATGGCGGCGATGTCGCCGCGCTTGATGTCGGTGACGATCAGCACTTCGGCCCGGTCGGGATAATCGAACGGGCTGGGGGCTTCGAAGCGATGGGCTCCGCGGGGCAGATGAGCCGCGCCGCTGCGGCTTTCGGCATTGTCCCAATCCCCGCCGCCCTTCAACGTCGCGGAGGTGATGAGCACGCCCTGCGCGGGCTTGAGCACCGTCTCGGCGAGCGGGCGGGTCGGGTCCAGCCAGTGGCGGTGGATACCGACGTCATATTCGCGCCCTTCGACCCGGTCGACGGTCATCCAGTCGACGAAATCGGCGTCGGCGGGGCCCCCGATCCGCGCGAGCAGGGCAAGCCAGGCGGCGATGAGATCGCGCCGCCAGCCGAGCGAGGCGATCGCCCCTTCGATCCGCGCGCGGGCCGCGCCGTCGAGCCAGTCCGGCGCGTCCTCGATCACCGCTTCCAGCCTTTTGCCCAGACGCATCAGCGGCTTTAGCAGCGCGTCGAGCGCCAGCGCAGCCTCCTGCGCCGCTTCGACGAGCGCGCCGTCGGGCTCGGCCATTTCGGTTTCAAGGCCATAACCCGCATCCGCCTCTCCCGTGTCGGCGGCGCGGGCGTAGACCGTGCCCCGCACGGCGGCGAATAATTGCTCGAGGGGACCGAACGGCTCCCCCGCGACGATGCGTTTCAGCCATTCGTCGGCGGGCAGGGCGCGCGCCGCATCCCCAGCGGCGCGGATCGCCTCGCCGCCTTCCGCATCATAGCTCGCCAAGTCGGACAGGCGCGCCGCAAGGCCGCGCCGCCGCCCGCGCGACGATCCTTCGGGGCCCATCACCCAGCGGCGCAGCTCGATCGCCTCCTGCCCCGACAGCGCGACCGAGAATGTCGAGTCGGCTGCGTCGAAGAGATGATGGCCTTCGTCGAAGACGACGCGCTGCGGTCGCTGTCCTGTCTCTCGTCCGCGCGCGGCGTTGATCATCACCAGCGCATGGTTGGCGATGACGATGTCGGCTTCGGCCGAGGCGCGCGCGGCGCGTTCGATGAAGCATTTGCGATAATGCGGGCAGCCCGCATAGATGCACTCGCCCCGGCGATCGGTGAGCGCGGTCGACCCGTTGCGCCGGAACAGGGTGGGGAGCCAGCCGGGCA
>DASVOF010000171.1:0-1775 GCA_036383495.1 Sphingobium sp.
CGGCCGGCGCGGCCCGACCTGGCGGTCGCCTCCGCCCCGGCCCGGCAGCGCGGCGCGGACGGCCCGCCGCCCTATCGCCTGCCCATCATGGGCCAGCTCGTCACCGGCATGGGCGAAGTATCCGAAAGCGGGGTGCGGTCGCGCGGCCTTACCATCGTCACGCAGGCGGGCGCGCTGGCGGTGGCCCCGACGGCGGGACGGGTGGTCTTCGCCGGGCCTTATCGCGGCTATGGACAGATCCTGATCATCGACCATGGCGGCGGGTGGACGACGTTGATCACCGGACTGTTGCGGCTCTCCGCGGCGGTGGGCGACACGGTGCGGCAGGGTGAACCGCTGGGCAATGCGGGACCGGGGCGGCCGAGCGTCACGATCGAACTGCGGCGCAACGGGCGTCCGGTGGACATCGTGCCGCTGGTGGGGGCCGGGTGACGCCAAGAAAGGGCTATTGTTTCGGAGCGGACATATCGTATGACCATGGCATGAAGCGACTGATAGCATGCACTTTGCTGGCGCTGGCCGGCTGCGCGACGACGACGCCCTCGCCCCATGCCTCCATCCCCGCCGGTTCGCGCTACGTGGCCATGGGCAGTTCCTATGCCGCCGGAGCCGGGATCGGTCCTCTAGTTCCGGACAGTCCGACGCGCTGTGGCCGGACGGTGAACAACTACGCCCATCTGTTGGCGGCGCGCTTGCGGCTGGATCTGGCGGACGTCAGTTGCGGCGGAGCGGTGACGGCGAATATTCTGGCGCCCTGGAACGAACTGCCCGCCCAGATCGACGCGGTCACGGCGGACGCGCGCCTGGTGACGGTCACGATCGGCGGCAATGACGTGAACTTCGTGCGCGACCTGTTCGTGACCCTGTGCACCCGGAAGGACGCTGACGCCGGGCGCCCCTGTCGCTCCATGGCGGAGCCGTCCGAGGCGCTATGGTCGACCCTGGAGCAGCGTCTGCGGGAAATCGCCCGCGAGGTGAAAAGGAGAGCGCCGGGCGCTCGCCTGATCTTCGTCGACTATTTGAAAGTGATCCCCGACGATTCCCTATGCGACGCCATCCCGCTCGGCGCGGAGCAGGCCGCCAGATCGCGCCGGACGTTCAGTCGCCTTGCAGCAGTGACCGCCAAGGTGGCGAAGGAAGAGGGGGCCGAGCTCTTGCCCGCAGGCGCGCTGTCCAGCGGGCATGAGGCATGTTCGCCCCAGCCATGGGCGGTGGGCTCTCCGGTCAAGGAGGGGTCGCCCTGGCATCCCACGGCCGCCGGACATGCGACGATCGCTGATGAGCTGGCTGGGAGGCTGGCGAAATAGCGGAAGTTCTAACCCCTCTTCCTTGAGGGAGAGGGCTGCGCAGACTTGGCAGCTTGCTGCCTTAGTCGTAGCTGGGTGAGGGGGATGCGATCCACCGGATCGCGCGGGCCGCAGGCCCGCTCCCCCTCATCCAACTTCGCCTAGCCAGCAGAGCTGGCAAGGCTGCGTATCCTTCTCCCTCAAGGGAGAAGGAAGGAAGCGGCGGCGCGCGACGCCCCAAGCGCCCACTTCCGCCCGCAGCTTCAGCCGATCAGAATTTGAAGACAGTGCCCAGATAGACGGCCTGGTTGTCCTGCCGTTCGTCGGTCATCGGGGTGAGGCGGCCGACCACGCTGTTGTTGTAGCGCAGGCCGGCGGTGACGTTCAGGTTGCGCGTCAGCGAATAGGAGCTGGCGAGATCCAGCGAATAATCCTTGTCCGCGGCGGGATTGTGCACCGCCTGGCCGGGTTCGCGACGGCTTTCGATCA
>DASVOF010000172.1:0-39898 GCA_036383495.1 Sphingobium sp.
CGCAGATAGCGCTGCAACAGCGCGAACTGCTCCTCTGTGGACCAAGGCTTGCAGGCGGTGATGACCAGGTCTTCATTCTTGCGCAGCAATTTGCGCTGGGTCGCATTGGGTTCGAACTCGCCCGCGACGACGCGCACCGACACGCAGGCGGAGCAATCCGCGCAGCTTGGCCGATAGGCGACATTCTGGCTGCGGCGGAAGCCGATGCGGCCAAGGGCGTCGTTCAGCTCCGAAGCATTGTCACCGCTGAGTTCCGTGAACACCTTCCGCTCGCTCTTGCCCGGCAGATAGGGGCAAGGGCTGGGGTGTGTCACAAAGAAACGCGGAAAGCGGAAAGGCGCACTCACAACCGCATCTCCCCCACAGCGTTGCCCGACCCCTGATTCATGAGACGACTATGCCGTCCGCGGGCCGCTGTGAAAAGATTATTTACCACGAAAATTGGTTAAGCGGCAGAGGCCGCGTCGATCAGGCGACTTCGATCGGCGCAACCTCATATCCAACCGCGCGCAAGGCCGCGATCAAGCGCTCCAGATGAGCGCCGTCGCGCGTCTCGCATTCGACGTCGAGGCTAAGGCCCTTGGCCGGCAGATTGGTAAATATCCGCTGGTGCGACAGTTCGAGAATATTGACCGCTTCCTGGTCGAAGATGCGCGCCACATGGAACAGCGCGCCCGGCCGATCCTGCAGGATGATCCGCAACCGCGCCAGGCGGCCCGAACGCGCCAGATCGCGCAGCAGCACATTCGCCAGCAGGCGCGTGTCGATATTGCCGCCGGTCAGGATCAGGCCGACAGTGCGTCCGGCGAACATCTCCTTGTGCGTCAGCAGCGCGGCGAGGCCGGCCGCCCCCGCCCCTTCCACCACCGTCTTTTCGATTTGCAGCAGCAGGCTGACCGCTTCCTCCAGATGCCGTTCGCTGACCAGCAGCACATCGTCCGCCAGCCGCTCGACGAAGCGGCGGGTGAGTTCGCCCGGCTGCTTGACCGCGATCCCTTCGGCCAGCGTGTCGCCGTCGCAGGGCAGGTTCGCGCCCTTGATATAGTCGTACATCGACGGATACAGTTCCGCCTGCACGCCATAGACGCGGATGTCGGGCTTCATCGCCTTGGCCGCGGTCGCCATGCCGGAAAACAGGCCGCCGCCGCCGATCGGGATGACCAGCGTGTCGATTTCCGGCGCATCTTCCAGCATTTCGAGCGCGACGGTGCCCTGCCCGGCCATGATGTCCGGCTCGTCGAAGGGATGAACGAAGGTCAGGCCATGCTCGGTCGCCAACTGGCGGGCGTAGCTGTTCGCATCGTCGAACTTCTCGCCATGCAGGACGACGGTGGCGCCATGGCCCTGCGTCTGCGTGACCTTCACGGTCGGCGTGGTCAGCGGCATGACGATCGTCACCGGCACGCCCAGGCGACGACCGTGATAGGCAAGGCCCTGCGCATGATTGCCCGCAGAAGCGGCGATCACGCCTGTTTCCTTCGCCTTCTGGTCCAGCTGAAGCAGACGATTGAGCGCGCCCCGCTCCTTATAGGCGGCGGTGAACTGAAGATTTTCGAACTTCAGGTAAACCTTGCAGCCCAGCATCGTGGACAGCGTCTGGCTGACCAGCGTCGGCGTATGCACGACCGAGCCCGAAATCCGCACGCGCGCCGCCAATATGTCATCGACGGTGACGGGCAGCGGCATGGCGCTTTCGATCTTGCTCAGCGTGTTCATGGCGTCGCCCCTAACTGAAAATTGCGTCGGAAGGAACTGGCCCTCATCGAAAACTGGTCCTATGGCGAAAGTCTACGCGGCTAACTCTACGAGGCATATGGCTAATATCGCGTTTATCGGCCTGGGCGTCATGGGCGGCCCGATCGCTGGGCATCTCGCCAAGGCGGGCCATAATATGACCGTCTACAACCGATCCATCGGCAAGGCGAAACGCTGGGCGGAAGCCTATGGCGGCGCGGTGGCGGTGAGCCCGGCCAAGGCGGCCGAGGAAGCCGATATCGTGATCAGCTGCGTCGGCACGGACGATGATCTGGCGCAGGTCACGCTGGGGCGCGACGGCGCTTTCCGGACGATGAAGCCGGGTTCGCTGTTCATCGATCATACGACGGTATCGGCGCGGATCGCCCGCCAGCTGTTCGTGGAAGGGGAAAGCCGGGGCCTGCACTGCGTCGACGCGCCTGTGTCGGGCGGGCAGGCGGGAGCGGAAAATGGCCGCCTTTCGATCATGTGCGGTGGGACAGAGCCCGCCGTGACGGCGGCGAAGATCGCCATGCAGGCCTATGCGGCGCGGATCGTCCACGTCGGACGCGCGGGCGCGGGCCAGACGACCAAGATGGTGAACCAGGTCTGCATCGCGGGCGTCCTCCAGGGGCTGTCCGAAGCCTTGCGCTTCGCACAGGCGGCGGAACTGGACCTCGACAAGGTGTTCGAGGCGGTTTCGGGCGGCGCCGCGCAAAGCTGGCAGATGGACAATCGCTGGAAGACGATGGCGCAGGACAGCTTCGATTTCGGCTTCGCGGTCGACTGGATGAGGAAGGACCTAGGCCTCGCGCTGGAGGAAGCGCGAGCCAACGGATCGACCCTGCCCGTCACGGCGCTGATCGACCAATTCTATGCCGATGTGCAGGCGATGGGAAGCAGCAAGCAGGACACAAGCGCGCTGGTGCGGCGGATCACGCGGGCATGAAGCACGGATGGCTGGCGGCCCTGGCCGCGCTGGCGCTGCCCTTTCCGGCGCTGGCGTCGGGCGTCATCGACAATGTGAACGGCATCGCGCTGGATGCGAACGGCCGTGTCGTGCGCTTCGCATCGATGCTGATCGACGATGAGGGGAAGGTCGATAAGCTGCTGCCGGGCCGCTATCAGGAACCACCGCGCAAGAAGAAGCTGAAGAAGGGAGAGACCTGGCCGAAGGGTCCCGACTTCAAGCTGGATGCGGGCGGCAGGACGCTGATCCCCGGCCTGATCGACGGGCACGGGCATGTCATGGCGCTGGGCCTCTCGCTGATCACGCTCGACCTGTCGGACACGCGGTCGCTGGCGGAGGCGCAGGCGAAGATCCGCGCCTATGCGGCGGCCAATCCGGGGCGGAAGTGGATCCTGGGCACGGGATGGAACCAGGAACGTTGGGGCCTTGGGCGCTTTCCGACGGCGGCTGAACTGGACGCGGCGGTCGGCGACGCACCCGTCTGGCTGGAAAGCGTCGACGGCCATGCGGGCTGGGCCAACAGCGCGGCGATGCGCGCCGCCAATATCACCGCCGCGACCAAGGCGCCTACGGGCGGCCGGATCGAGATGGCGGGCGGAAAGCCAGCGGGCGTGTTCGTCGACAAGGCGATGGACCTGATCCAACGCGCCGCGCCGCCGCCCGCGCCCAAGGATCGCGACATCGCGCTCGAAAAGGCGCAGCAGGCGCTGCTGGCGAACGGCGTCACCGGCATCGCCGACATGGGCGCGCGTATCGAGGATTGGCAGGCCTTCCGCCGATCGGCCGATCGTGGCGCGTTGCGCATGCGGATCATCGCCTACGCCATGGGCCTCGACAATATGGTCCTGATCGCGGGGCCGGAGCCGACGCCCTGGCTCTATGACGATCATCTCCGCATGGGCGGTCTCAACCTCGTGCTGGACGGCGCGCTGGGTTCGCGCGGCGCGTGGCTGAAGGCGGATTATGCCGACGCGCCGGGGCAGCGGGGCCTTTCCCTGATCCCCTCGACCCAGTTGCGCAACGTCATGAGCCGCGCGGCGATGGACAATTTCCAGATCGCGGTGGACGCAACCGGCGACGCGGCGAACAGCGAACTGCTCGACGCCATCACGGAACTGGGCGAGACCTACAAAGGCGACCGGCGCTGGCGGATCGAAGACGCGCAGATCGTCGATCCGGCGGATCTGCCACGCTTCGGACAGAATGGCGTCGTGGCGTCGATGCAACCGGCTTACGTGGCGTCAGATGCGCGAATGGCGACCGTGCGGATGGGCGAAGCGAGGCTAAAGGGCGCCTATGCCTGGAAAGCGATGCTGGACCATCGTGTCCCCCTCGCCTTTGGATCGGGGGCGCCCGCGACGAGTCCCAATCCCTTCATCGGCATCGCGGTCGCCATGAGCCGCGAGGACGAGAAAGGCGAACCGGCGGGCGGCTGGATGCCCGATCAGCGCGTGAGCTTCGAGGCCGCGTTGGACGGCTATACCCGGCAGGCGGCCTTCGCCGGCTTTGCCGAAAAGCGGTTCGGCAGCCTCATTCCGGGGCAGCGGGCCGACTTCGTGATCATCGACCGCGATATTTCCGTCGCCCGGCCCGCCGATATCCGCACCACGCAGGTGCTGGAAACATGGATCGGCGGCAAGCGGGTCTATATGAAGGGCGGCAGACCCTAAAGCACATCGCCCGAAGCGTTGAACGCGTCCTCCAGCGTTTCGGGCAGCGGCGGCAACACCGGCTTGTCGCAACCCTCCGCCTTCATATGCGCGCGCAGGGCGTCCATGCCGCCAAGGTTCCAGCGCGCAAGGGGAACACCGAGCGGACGAAACTCCGCGCGGTCGAACAGCTCGACCACATATTTCTCGCACAATTGATCGACCTGTTCGAGCGTCAGCATGCCAAGGTTCATGACCATCGGCCTGCCCGGCACCCCGTCGCGCCCCCGCACCAAATCGGTGACGTAGAGCCCCCCGCGCGGATCGACCAGCACGACATCGGCCTGCGAAGCGTCGATCATGCGGTGACTCGCGGCATAGGGCGCGACGAAGGCATGGGTGCGCCAGACGAGGAAGGCGCTGGTGAGCAGCGTCACGCCCACGCCCAGGAAGATCGGCCGCACCGCCGCCGGACGGAAGCGCGCCCAACCAAGCCCCGCCAGCAGGCAGAAGGGACCGATGAACCCATGCGCATAGCGAAAGCCCCAGCCATAGCCCTGCGCCAGCGCCAGCCCGCAACCCGCTATGCAACCGAGCGCCAGCGGCAGGGCGATCTCCTGCCCCTTGAGCGCCCTGCGCCACTGCATCGCGAAAACGCCCAGCGTCGCCAGCGGCGCCATCAGGATATTGTTCCAGGCCATGAAGCGGCTGAGGTTCACCAGCGGCTGCCATCGGTCGCCGAGCCGTTCGAACAGGCTGCCGACCTTGTCCGCCACGCCGGCTGACGGGCGGACATCGGCCGCCGGGCCCAGCATCTGGCCGAGGAATCCGGGCCACAGCTTGGCCCATACCAGCACGATTGTGACAAGGACGATGATGTGGAACGCCGCCGCCGTCCACCGCCGGGCGAGCAGCATCCACAGGATGAAGGGCGCGATGAAGATCGGCGGGAAATGCCATTGATGGAGACCCGCCGCCAGCAGCGCGACGGCCCCCGCACTGACATGGCCGATGATATCGTCGCGCAGCACGAGCGCCAGCCAGATCATGTTGAGCGCGAAATGCCCCGTCATCGCATAGGGCGTCATCGCCGTGACCCATAGCTGCGCGGACGACAGGCCCAGCAGCATCGTCACCCAGACGGCGTCGCGGCGCGTCGGGAACAGGCGCAACGCCACCCGCCAGAGCGCGAACAGCCCCGCCATCAGCAACGCGGGGCCCGCCAGATTGGGATCGCCCAATTGCCAGAACAGCGCCTGGATCGCGCTGTTCACCGGCAGATAGGCAGCCGTCCAGTAATCCGCCGCTCCGAACGGAGAGAAGAATTCCGGCATGATCGCCCGGCGATAGGGTTCCCATTGCACCGGGATAGGCCGAGCGAACAGGCCCTCGCGCATATAGGCGGCGGCGAAGCGGGAGACTTCCTCATCGCGGGAAATATTGTAATTCTGGAACAGCCAATAATGACCGGCCCAGGCGACCAGCCCAAACAAAACGATAAGCGGCACGACCACCCGCGCGCGGGGTGCCGCCAGGCGAGGCCCCATGCCTTCAGCAAAGGGCGCCGCGAGCGTCAACAGCAGCAGCCCGCCGAGCAGCGCCGGGAAATCCTGATCGAGGAACAGGATCACGGCCAGGCTGACGCCCTGCCGATAGGTGACGTGCCACAGGAAGGTCGCGCCCAGCCACAGCGTCAGGCCGATCGCGCCCGCCAGGAACAGGCGGCGGGCATCGACGAAGCGGGCCTGCGCGCGCATCAAGCCTCCTGCGGCAATAAGGCCTGGTTGACGAAAATCCCGTCCATCTCGACCAGCAACGGGAAATGCCCCTTATTATTGGCGAAGAAGGCGGAGGGCAGGAAAGACCGCTCGCCCAGCCAATCGATCATCGCGCGATAGCCGGCGCCCGCTTCGTAGATCGGCCGGACGCCGAGTTCGGTCTGAACCCCCGCCATTGTCTGAAGCTCGCCAGCCGCACCCTCGCACACCGACAGGTCATGGCCCTGCGTGTCCATCTTCAGGAAGGGTCGGACAAAGCCATACGCCGCGCTGAGTTCGGGGAGCAGGCCGTCGAGGCGACGGCATTGCATCTCGACCGTGCGCGTCACCCGGTTACGGTCGGTGAAGATCGCATCCTGCTGGCCGGACGGTTTTTCCAGCGAGCTGAACTGGTCGGCCGCCATGATGTTGAAACTGGCCGCGCCGTCAAAATCGGACAGAGCGAGGTTGAACACATGCCATTTGCCGTCCGAAGCGGCGCGGCGGGACAGGTCCGCGAAGATATCCGGGTTGGGCTCGAAGGAGAGGATCGTGCCGGCAAAGCCCACATCCTTGCGCAACATGGTGGCGTATTGCCCACGATTTGCGCCGACGTCGAACACGCAATCGACCGCGAAGCCCTTCAGGAAACGCCGCAGCGCCTGAATCTCGGGATATTGGTGCACGCGTCCCACCACGGCGAGGCGAAGCGCCAGCGCGCGATCGGTCAGTTCCCGGACGTAGCGGCTCATGCGCGGTCGGCCAGCACAGAGCGATAGATGCCGATCGTCGCCAAGGCCATGTCCTTCCAACTGCCCATTTCTTCTCCATGGGCGCGCGCCCGGGCGCCCAGCCTCTGCCTGATGGCCGCGCTTTCCAGGATGGGCAAGAGGGCTTGCGCGAGGGCGGCTGCATTTCCGGCGGACGAGCGAACCGCGACGTCGTCGGGAAGCGACCCGAACATGCCCGTGTCGGACGTCAGCATCGCCTTGCCATGGTGCAGCGCCGACAGGAAAGCGCCGCTCGAATCGATATGACGATAGGGAAAGGCGATGATGTCGGCCTTCGCCATATGCGCGTCCAGCCGGGGTTCGGTGAGGAAGCCGAGATCGGTCGACAATCGATCGGCGAAACCTGCGGATCGGACGCTGTCCAGCAGAGGCGCTATGTCCATGAAGGGCTTGCCCGCCAGCGCCAGTTCGAAGCGATGTCCAGCGCGCCAGAGCGACAACGCTGCCTCGATCAACAGGTCGACGCCCTTATAGGGGCGGATCGTGCCGAAAAAGAGGATGCGCGGGACCGCAGGATCGGGGATGGCGGCGAGATCGTCGGGACCCGCCTTGGCCAGCCGCATCGGCGGATGCGGCGTCACATGGATGCGGTGGGGCGAGATACCCTGACGTTCCAGCGCCTCGCGCGTCGTCCCGCCATGGACGATCAGCGCGTCGAACAGGCCCAGAAGCTCCCGATAGCCCCTCCCCTGCACGCCCGCATCGGCATGATAAGCGTCGGCGTTATGGACGGTGTGGACCAGCGCCGTCCGCCCCTTCAACCGCCGCAGCATCAGGCGATCCGCCGGCGCGAGGGGCAGCCACTGAACATGGACCACATCAGCCCGCGACAGTGCGCCCAGTCCCCCGATCGCGCAGGTCGCGCCATATTCGGCGGCCTTGAACAGCCGGAATGCGCGCCCCTCCCCCAGCCGATCGCGCAGCGCCTCGCTGTGGCGGAAGAAGCGGGGGACATAGCGATAGCCAAGCGGCGTTATCGCGTCGGTGGACCGCATCGGGCGACCAAGCAGCGTCACGTCCGCGCCCGCATCCCCCAGCGCCGCGCACAGGCTGTCGTCATAGCGCCCGGTGAAGAGCGACGGATCGACCATCGCGACCTTCATGCATGCGCCTTCGTCAGCAGCCTGCGAAGCGAAAGGCCGTGAAGAACCGCCACCGTCAGCAGCGTCAGCGTGTAGCAGGCGAGGAACGCCATATCGAAGCGGTCGGGCAGCAAGTGCGCCAGCGGGACGCTGAGCAGCGATCCGGCGATGAATGGCAGCGATCGATGCAACAAATGGGCGAAGCGCCCCAGCGCGGCTTGCACATAGACGGACACGCAGATGACCGCGAGCGCCAGCAAGGCGATGCCGACCAGCAGCAATTCGACCATGCCGATGGCGGCGCGCCCGGCGAACAGCTTGGCGAACAGCCATTGGCCCACGAACAGCAGCGATGCCGAGGCTACCAGAGCGAAAAAGAACGCCGCCGCCAGCGCGCGCGTCAGCAATTGCCGCAACCGCGCACCGTCCCCAGCATGGAAAGCGCGGGTGATGCGGGGCAGCGCCGCCTCCACCATAGCGCGAACGGCCATCGACAAGGCGCGCGACATCTTGAAGAAAAAGTCGAACAGCAGCATCGGCCGCGCATCCTGCGTCGCCAGCGCCACGGTGAAATAAGGCGCGTTATAGGCCAGTATCTCCGACAGGGTGAAGACGGCCGAGGAGCCGATGTCGTGCAGATAATGCGCCCGGACATGCGTTCCGCCAATACGGAAGGCGAGCCAATGCCGCACGCTCATCCCCAAGCGGCGGTGGACCAGCGCGATGGCGAGGCCGATCACCGCCATGCTCGCGCCCAGCTGCAACGCAACCGAGATGCGCGGATCAAGGCCCCGCAGGATGAGCAGAAGCAGCGCGATGGTCATCAACCGGCGCAGGCAATCGAGCGTTTCCCAGAGGAAATTGCCGTCCACCGCCGCCAGCGCCCGCTTGGCGAGCAGGGCAGGCAGGTTGATGCAGGCCGACAGAAAGAAGAGGATGAAGAGCAGCGGCATCGTCGTATCGAGCCCCCCCGCCGCCAGCGCAATGCCGAGGATCGCGAGCCCGCCTGCTATCAGCAGGCCAAGGAACAGGAAGAGGACGCCCATTTCCTCCAGCCGAAATCCGCCCACGCCATCATCGGCGACTCCCAGCCAGTGCCGCCGCAGCCGCGCATAGATGATGCTGGTAAGGCCGAACTCCGCCGAGATGGTGAAATTGCCGAACGCAACGAGCAGCAGGAAAGCCTGAAATTCGCGGAGCGGCAACACGCGCACGAAGACATAAGTGACGGCGAAACCCCAGATCAGGGTCAGGCCGACATTGGCGAGCTTGATAAGGGCGAGAACCCGGGCGGACCCCTCCATCCGGGCGATCGCGCTGCCGAGCGTTGCGTTCACCGGGGCGCGCCGCCCGAAGATTTGCGGGCGCGGAACAGGCGATCGTCGAGCGCGAAATGACGGCGCGTCTCCGCATCGATGCCGCTCGCGTCAATCTCCTCCAGGTCGAAACCCGCCGCGCGGATGCGGTCGGCGAAATCGGGGCCATATTGGCGCACATGGTCCCATTGGCCGAACCGGCGCTCGCGCTCGCGCGGGGGAATGTCGTAACTGCCATCCTCGGTCGGACGGCCCCACAGCGGCACGATCAGCCACGCCTCTCCGCCCGGCTTCAGCGCGCGGTGGATATTGCGCAGCACCGCATGGTCGTCTGGCACATGCTCCATCACATGGCTGGCGTAGAACAGATCATAGCGTTCGGCGTCGGCCAGCGCCATCAGGTCGACGCGGCGCATGCCCGGCACAGTGTAGCGGCTTGGGTCGATATCCGCCGGCGTATAGTCGGCGGCGGCGGAGAAACGGCGCACAAGGCTGGCCTCATTGGGCGCCATATGCAGGACCGCGCCGGTTTCAGGCACCGTCAGTATATTGCCCGCGATCAGATGGTTCATCAGCCGCTCGCGCGGCGAAGCGCCGCAATTGGGACAACCCCATTCGGCATTGTCGCCATAGCGGAAGAATCCCACCACCGCCTGCCCGCAGGCCGGGCAACCACGGTTCGCCCGCGCGCCCAGCGCCTTGCGCACGGTCAGCAGTGTCCGGGTCAGATGCTTGCCGACGGCCTTCGCCACCCGCTGGAAAGTGATCACGCTATGCTCCGATCGAGAACCGGGACCGGCCTATACAATATGTCGGCCTTTTGGCGAGGGGGATCAGCGCGACTGGGCGGGATTCCATATGGTGACGGTGCGGCCGGTCATCGCCTTGACGACACCTTGCAGGGTCGCGGCATAGGCGATGATAATATCGACGATGGCCGCCAGCGGTCCGCCTTTCGACCGAACACCAAGCCAGAGGAGCAGCAGCGACAGCGCCGCTCCGCCGAGGGCGAGCAATGGACAAACCCTCGCCGCCAACAGGCCCGCAGCCACCGCGCCGATCAGGATGAAGAGACCGCCAAACCAACGCACGACCTTGCGCGAGGCATATTTGAAGCGGTCCAGCGCGCTCATCCGGCGCAGTTGGGGCCGCAAATGGCCATGCGTGTGCCAGGCGCGGGCGGCGATCCGCACCTTGCGCCGATATTCATCGCCGCGAGCCGCGACGAGCCGCTCGCGCGCGATAACGTCCTTCGCCTTGACGAGCCGCTTGCCGGCGAAGACCACCGCCATGGAGACAGTGAGATCATCAAGCACGCTGTCAGGAAAATCCGGATAGAGCGCGCGGCGGATCGAGAAGATCGAACCATCGGCTCCCAGCACATTGCCGGTCCGCGATTCCTCATCCTTCAGGCGCTCCTCGATACGCCAGTAAAGCGACCCAACCGACGCGGTCGCGCTTTCCCCCTCGCCCATATAATGCAGCGAGCCCAGAACGCCGCCGACATCCCGGTCGGCATAGCGGGCGAGGATATTGTCGACGGCGTCCTCGTCCAGCAGCACATTGGCGTCGGTGAAGATGAGGACATCGCCCTGCGCGCGCGCTGCGAGTCGCTTCATGCCATGCGCCTTGCCGCTGCGCCCCGGTCCCCGGACCAGCGTGACCAGATCGCCCTGCGCTTCGATCAGCGCCGCCGTGTCGTCCGATGAACCATCGTCGAACGCGAGTATCTCCAGCGCCGGATAGCGCCGCTTGAGCATCGCCAGATTGGCGAGCTTTTCCGGCATGGCCCCGGCTTCATTATAGGCGCAAAAAAGCAGCGAGGCGGAGGGCGCAGGCCCCGGTTCCGGCCGCTCAGGCCGCGTCGGCAAGGCGCGCAGGACCAGCGGGTAGAAGAGGAACGGCCAGAGCACGGCCACCAGCGACAATATCAGCAGCAGCACAAGGGCAAGGTCCAGACCGCTCATCAATAGGCCTTGTGGTGCACCAGCACGCCGATGGTCGCGACGATGATGCGCAGGTCGCGCCAGATCGACCATTTGGTCACATATTCAAGGTCGGACTGAAGCCGGTCGATCAGATCCTGATGATGATCGGTAGACCCGCGATGCCCCCTCACCTGCGCCAGGCCGGTCATGCCGGGCTTGATACAGTGACGCTCCCAATAGCGGTCGTCGACCTCCCAATAGAGGCTGTCCCCCGCCTTGGCCGCGGCGGCATGGGGGCGCGGGCCGACGATGCTCATGTCGCCGCGCAGCACGTTGAACAGTTGCGGCAGCTCATCGATGCTCGTCCGGCGCAGGAAGCCGCCCACCGCCGTCACCCGGTCATCATCGCGCGCGGTGAGCTTGTCCGCTTTGCGGTCGGTCGCGTCGGTCCGCATCGAACGGAATTTGTAGATGTTGAACGACCGGGCGTCGCGGCCGATGCGCGCCTGCCTGAAGAGAACCGGGCCGGGGCTGGTCAGCTTGATCGCGAGCGCGGCGGCGATCAGGATCGGCGAAAGCGCGATGGTCGCAGCAGTCGCCACGATGATGTCGAAGAACCGCTTGATGATGCGATCGCGGAACTGGAACGGGCCGCCCGCGACGATGATGGTGGGTTGCCCGTCAAACTCATCGACGCGCGCGGGCGCGAAACGCAGCAGTTCGGGCACGACGATCTCGCCCCGCGCCGACAATGACTTGAGCGCGACCGACCAGTCGTCCATCCGCTCCATCGGGCAGGCGACGATCACCCGCTCCGCCATGCCGACGGCGGCGGCCAGGCGCGCGGCCATGGCGGCGTCATGGCGTTCGGGATGGAGGTTCGCGGCGTCGGCGTCGATGATCTCCATGTGCGGGCCGGTCTCAATCTCCACCCCGTCCATGATCACCGCCGTCAGATGCGGCACGTCCCCCAGCATCCGCGCGCGCAGGCGGGCGATGAGCAGTCGGACAAAGGCCACGCTGATCGCCGACAGCGACAGGCCGGTGACGAAGGTCAAACGCGACAGCTCCTCGGCGATCTTGCCGAGATAAACCATCAGCAGCATCAGCAGCGCCGCCTGGGCGAGCGCCAGCAACCCCCGGAAGATGCCGCGCCTGATGTCGTCCAGCATATGGATGCCATAGGCCCCGCCCTGCACCGCCAGCAGGATGTAGAGTGGCGACACCATCGCGAACATGATGAGGCCGTGCGGCTTGCCCGGCTCACCCAGCAGCGCGCCCAGCACCAGCCAGTTCGCCGCCAGGAAAGACAGGAACAGCCCCGCCAGGTCCCCCAGGAGACACAGCAGATACAGCCGCAACCGCACTATTTCCTTGGATACTGTCACTTGCGTCCTGATCATCGTTTGTGCGTCGTTGGCACCGGCGGGTCCAGCTTGCAAGGGATTGAGTGGAGGGCCGCTGGAAGAGTGACGTGCTCCTGCGCAGGCACTCGAACGAGTCGAGTGGCTCGTGAGAGCCCAGTTCAGACGGCGGGACTGGGCTCCTGCTTTCGCAGGAGCACGTTCCATCCAGTTTCAGAGCGAGATGCCTTAAATCGGAATCAGTTTTCCTCCCGTTCGCCCTGAGCCTGTCGAAGGGCACCACTTCTCTTCAAGAAAGGATTGGATTTCGACAGGCTCAGCCCGAACGGAGGTGGGTGATTCCGATTAACGCATGATGTTTTAAAGGCTGAACAACCGCGTCAGCGACTTGTCCAGCATCAGCAACTGCCACAGCAGCCGCCCATGATCCGCCAGCCCGGATTTATGGTCCGCCGCGACCTTGCCCAGCATCTTCGTGTCGAACCAGCCGGTCTTCGCCAGCGCCGATCCGCCAGCAATCGCCGTCGCCTCGCCAGCGAGCGCGCCTCGGAACCAGGCGCTGATCGGCGTCACGAAACCCATTTTCCGCCGGTAAAGTATGTCCTGCGGAAGATAAGGCTCCATCGCCTTCTTCATCAGGAATTTGCCGCTATTGCCGCGAATGCGCTGCGATACCGGCAGGCGAGCGGCGAACTCGACCAGACGGTGATCGAGCAGCGGCTCGCGCGCCTCCAGGCTGACGGCCATGCTCATCCGGTCGGTCTTGGTCAGGATGTCGCCCGGCAACCAGATGCGAATGTCGGCATATTGCGCCCGGTCGAGCGGGTCGCGCGCCGGGGCCTGTTCCATCATCCGGATATAGCGGTCCTCGGCCCGGTAAGCGCCAAGGCGAGTCCGCATGTCCTGGCTGAAGAGGCGCTGTCGCAGCGCATGGGGCGTAACGCCGACTGACGCGGCGTAGGCCTCCGCCCCCTCCCCCGCCAGTTCGAGCAGGGTTGATCGCGCGCGCAGCGGACGGGGCGCCCAGTCAGCCTTGGGATAATAGCGGCCCAGCGCGCCGAAGAGCGGCTGGCGGACGGAGGCGGGGATGAGGGCGCGCACCCTCTCCCCCTGCATCTGGAATCGGTGCCGCCGGTATCCGGCAAAGGCTTCGTCCGCCCCATCGCCGGACAAGGCAACCGTCACCTGCTCCCGCGCCAACTCGCAGACCCGGTAGGTCGGCAGTGCGGAAGCGTCAGCGAACGGCTCGTCAAAGTGGAAGGCGAGCGTGTCGATCAGGCCGTAATCGTCGGGCGAAACGATGCGCGCCCGATGATCGGTGGCGAAGCGCCGCGCGATGCGATCAGCATAAGCGGTCTCATCCAGCACCGCGACGTCAAAACCGATGGTGCATGTCTTGACCGCCTGTTTCGACGCCTCGGCCATCAGCGCCACGACGCTGCTGCTGTCGACCCCGCCTGAAAGAAACGCGCCCAACGGCACATCGGCCACCATGCGAGATCGAACCGCCTGCCGCATCAGCGCGACCAGTTCCTCCTCCAGCGCCTCAGGCTTGGCCTTGCTCCGCTCTGCGAAGCTCACATCCCAATAGCGTTGCGGTTGCGGCACGGGCCTGCCGCGCACGAGCCGCAACGTTTCGCCCGCGCCCAGCTTGCGCACGCCCGCGACCAGACAGGCGTCGTCGGGGACATAGCCATAGGCCATATAATCCTCGACCGCCGACAGGTCGGGCGCGCGGCGCAGCAGCGGATGGGCGAGCAGGCTCTTCAGCTCCGACCCGAAGATAAGGCTGCCGTCCGACAGCTGCGCATAATGAAGCGGCTTCACCCCCAGCCGGTCACGCGCCAGCCAAAGCGCCTGCGCCCGCGCGTCGAACAGGGCGAAGGCGAACATCCCGTTGAAGCGTTCGACGCAGGATTCGCCCCACTGGCGGTAGCCGTGGAGGATGACCTCCGTATCGCTATGGGTGCGAAAGACGTGCCCCTTCGCCTCCAGTTCGGCGCGGACTTCCGCGAAATTATATATCTCGCCATTGAATACGACGGCCAGGCTCTCGTCCTCGGTCAGCATCGGCTGCGCGCCGCTTTCCAGATCGATGATCGACAGGCGCAGATGCCCCAGGCCCACGCCCGGCGCGGTCCACACGCCGCTTCCGTCGGGCCCGCGATACGGCATCGCGTCCAACATGGCGCGCACCCGCGCCGGGTCGACCGGCTTGGCCGTTTCAAGGTGGAAGATGCCCGCTATCCCGCACATGCGAAAGGGCTCTAGAGCATTCTGAAGGCGGCTGGAACAGCCGACGGCTCGCGCAATGCGGAAAACAGCATCACTGGATGCCGACGCTGCGGTCAGCCAAATCCTTCACATCGCCAAGATCGTGCAGGAATGCGGCGATCGCGGCGTCGGCGGGCATGGCTTCGCGCTGTTCGGCTGAGATCAACAGCGCGACGGCCCGCTGGTCCCGGCCAAGCAGCCGCGCCTTCATCGTGGCGATCTTGATCCGGGGCGCGTTGCCGGTCAGCGCGCCATCGCCGATCCGGTAATAGCTGACGACATGCCGAATCACAGGTCCGGGCGCGGTGATCTGTTCACCCCGCGCATTGTCCGGCGCAGGCGCAGGCGAGGACCATGTCCAGCTCTGATCCGGATCGGCCGCGCCCTGGGCGAAGCCCACTAGTTCGCGGCCTTCTTCCTGCCGCTCGAAGGTGGCGATAGCGAAGTCGACCACCTGGCCCCGGCCTTTGCGATAGCGCGCCATGACGAGATGATCCGCTCCGTCGAAACGAGGCTTCCAGCGGTAACGCGGCTGCTCGGCGGTCAGCGCCCATCCCTTGACCTCTGGCGGCGATGGCGCGCCGGCCAAGGGGTCAGAAGCCGCCGCGCTGCCCGCCAGCCAGAGCGGCGCGGCAAGGATCAGCGCCAACGCAGCCCCCACCGCCATCACTGGCGAAAGCCGACCCCGCTCCGGGTTTCCGAGGCGTTCGGGATCGAACCAGGGGTCGCCGGGCCGACGATCGAAAAAGGGCCATGCCACGGCCATCACCACCCCCATGACGACCGCAAAGAAGATCCAGCCGTAGAGCACATGGTCGAAGCCCACCGCCGCGTCGATGCTGGTGTAATGCGCGACCAGTATCGTGCCGAACGCCCGCACCCCGTTCGCCAGCACCGACAGCGACAGCGCGCCCGCCATGAAGAATATGCGACGCCGCCAGCTTGTGAAGCAGACGTTGCAAACCAACGCGCCATAGGCGGTCATGGCGATCAGGAATTTCGCGCCGGAACAGGCTTCGGCCACCTCGAAATAGCCGGTCGGCGTGGTGATGAAGATGCCGTCCATATGCGCGGGCACGCCGGACAGGCCAAGCAGCAGCATGGAAAGGCGCGCCGTGATCAGTTGCAGGGGCGCGATCAATTCCTCGCCTACGGGCACCATGAAAAAGGCGTAGAAAAGCGGAAAGAGCAACGCGCGCGAAACGGCAGGCCCGAGCAGCGCGACGACGGCCCCCTGCAACATCAGGATAAGCGCGCCATGCCGGAACAGCGCCACGCCTGCCGCCTCACCCAGCAACCAGATGAAAGCGCCCAGCCCAAGCCAGAGCAGGCCCGGAGCCCATGCGACCGGCTCCATCCGGCGCAGCCCCGGCAGCCGTTGCTGCACCAGCCAAGCGATGATGATCGGGATGAACAGGCAGTGGCCGAAAGTGGAGGCGTTCCACCAGATCGATGCCATGCCGACCACATCGCGATGGAACAACGCCACTATGGCGAAGGCGACCAGACCGAGCGCCCCCAGATGCCCCCGCCAACCTGCGGGAATGAGGCGAAACGCCCGCTCCATCGGAAGCGCGCTCTCCGTCATGCCGCGCGGCTCTGCCCATCGGGCTGACCAAAGACCATGGCGGGAAGATCGCGGAGCGTCGCCGACCAGCGATAGCGCTCTTCCATTCGCTCCCGCGCGGCGCGGCTTAGGCGCACCGCCAGCACGGGATCAGCGAGCAGCGCGTTGATCTTTTCCGCCTCCTGCAGCGGGTCGGACGCAATCAGCAGATGCGCGCCATCGCTCGCGTCGATGCCTTCGGCAGCTTCCGGCGAAGCGACGACCGGCCGCGCCATCGCCATCGCTTCCAGCACCTTATTCTGTATTCCCCTTGCGATCCGAAGGGGTGCGACAACCACGTCCGCCGCCGCCAGCCAGCCACGCACGTCGGGAACCTCTCCGGTCACAATTACGCCGGGCAATTGTTCGAGCGCCCCCACCTGTGCGGTCGGGTTGCGCCCAACAATGGCGAAGCGCGCATCGGGATGGACGGCGCGGATCGCGGGCAGCGTGCCGCGCGCGAAACTGTCCACCGCTTCGATATTGGGGCGATAATCCATCTGGCCGGTGAACACGAGCAGCGGGCCTTGCCCCCTTTCCGTTCGCTCAAACTCAGCAGCGGGATCGAAATAATCCAGCGCCACGCCATTTTCGATCGCGACGATGCGGTCGCTGCCCATGCCGCTCGCTTGGCGAAACAGGGCGGCCTCAGCCTCGCTCACAAAGGCGCTGAGGTCGGTCCGCGCCGCCGTCTCGCGCTCGAAATCCAGTAGCAGGCGTCCTTCCCGGCGATGCACCCAGCTCATGGGACCAGCGCCCTGCACGCCATAGGCGGCATATTTGGCCGAATCGAAATCGACGAAATCCATGACGAAGCGGACATTGTCGGGCAGGACTGGCACGAAATGCGCCATCTGAACCGAATAGCCCATGATCGCCGCGATGGGGCGTGCCGCCAGCGTCCGCGCCACCCAGCGATGCAGATCGGGATGATCGAACAGCGACACCAGCAGCGGCTGGCCTTTGGCAAGCCCCCGCAAGCCCGCAACGATGCGCGATCGATCGCGCTTCAGCACGCACTGACTGGCGGTCAGCGCCGCCATTTCCGCGGCAAAGCCCATGTCCCGATCGTCGTCGGCAAAGCAGCCGACATGGACGGGCGCGATCTCTGCCAGCCGCCGGAGCAGGTGATAGGACCGTATCTTGTCCCCCCGATCGGGCGGAAAGGGAATGCGGTGGCACAGGAAGAGGATCTCGCCGTTCATCCCAGCCCCCGCGCGATCCACGGTCCCAGCAGATTCGCGACCGGCAGCGGCAATTTCTTCCAAAGGTCGATGCGGCGCTGATAGCGCGGGCTGTTGGGATCGACGTCCCGCCGCTCCCCGCCCGCCGACCAGCTATGATAGACCAGCGGCGCGGGATCGAAGCCAAAGCTCTTCTTCCACGCGGCCTGCCCGCCGCCCGCCTTGGATCGCCCGAAATCGAACACGCTCATGCCCCGCGCGCGGCCATGCGCCATCAGCCGGTAATACATAAGCTCGTTCGATCGCAGCCGCCGCGCATCGGCGACGCCGCCGCCCCAGAAGGGCATGACCCGCCCGTCATGATAGAGGGTGAGCACCGCCGAAACCGGGCGGTCGCCTTCATAGACCACCAGAATATCGGCATCCTCGCCAAAATGCGCCAGCACTTCGCGGAACAAGCGCGCGGGGAAAACAGGCGTGCCCAGATTGTGGACGCTTGTCGCATAGACGCGATAATGGTCGCGGATGAGCCGCCGGTCGCGTCCCACCTCTATCCGCAACGCCGGATTGGCGAGCGCCTTGCGCAATTCGGCCCGATGCTTGCGCGGAACGGCGAGCAACTCGGCCTCATCATCGGCGGCGAGCGGGCGGGAAAAGCCGAAATGACCGCCTTCATGAACGGTCCAGTCAGTGCCTGGCGCTGATCCCCCGCGCAGTTCGACGGAGCGGACATTGCGATCCTTCGCCATGCCTCTCGCGGCGTCCGCCAATGCCGCAATCACATGCGGATCGTCCGCCAATATCCCGCCATCGACCGCGAAGCCCGACGAGACCAGCGCCTGCCCGAACAGGCGGCTTTTCACATGTGTCAGCGGCAGCAGTCCCACGATCTGCCCTGAAGGCGCAACGGCGGCGATCATATGCGACCGGTTGCCGGTGGCCCGTGCAATGGCGAGCAGCCAGGCGGGACGATGGAAAGGCGTGCCGTCCGCCCTGCCCGTCACGAAATCCTCAGCCGCCCGGACCTGCCCCGGATCGGCAAGGTCCAGCGTCACGATGGCCAAATCCGCGCGATTGCCGCCGATCATGCCGCGCGCTCCAACTCACGGTCGACCAGCGCATCCACGCGCGTCCAGGCGAAGTCGCGCGTCAACCGCCGCAGCTTCGCCGCCATGACCGACAGGTTGGTATAATGACGAAGACGCGAGCGCAGCGGCGCGCCGGGAACGCGCGGCTGGTCCGGGTCGATCTCCCAAGGATGGAAATAGATGATCGCGGGGCGTTTCTCCTGCCCGTTGACCTGCCTTATCGCCCAGCGGGAAAAGCCATAGGGCAAGAGGCGGAAAAAGCCCCCGCCCCCCGCCGCCAGCCGACGCCCCGCAAACTCCGCCGTCGTCACCGGCAGTTCGACCAGCGGCGCGCCCGCCACCGGCTTCCAGGCGAAGCGCGGTGATTCGGGCCAGCCATAATGATCGTGACGGATCGGGGCCACGCTGCTTGAATAGCGATAGCCCTCGTCCGCCAAAATCTCGTGCGCCCATGGCGTGCGCCGGTCGATCGAGAAACTCGGCGCGCGATAGCCGATGACCGCCTGGCCGCTAGCATCTTCCAGCAGCGCGCGCGATCGACGCAAATCCTGCCGGAACTCGTCCGGCGAAAGCGAGAAGACGCGCGCATGGTCATAGCCGTGGCTCGCCAGTTCATGCCCCGCCGCGACGATCCGCCGCATCAACGCGGGATAGCGTTCCGCCACCCAGCCGAGCGTGAAGAAGGTGGCGCTGACCCCCGCTTCCGCGAACAGCGCCAGCACGGCGTCGGTGTTGCGCTCGACCCGGTGGTTGAGGCCAGCCCAGTCGGCGCGGGGGATCGTGCGCTCGAACGCCCCCACTTGAAACCAGTCCTCGACATCGACCGAAAGCGCATTCTGCATCATGACGGGGTGGTCAGGCAGCCGCGCTGTGCTGCTGGTCGCCCATTCGATCCTCGCGCTCGACCCATTCGACCAGCAGGGTGAGCACGCGGCGGAGCGCCGTGTCCTGCTCGGTGACGCGAAATTCCAGCGACGAAAGCCGTTCCTCGATCAGGGTGAAGCAATCCTTCAACGCCTCCGGATCGACGGCCTGGACAGCCGACTGCTGGAACCGCAGCGTATCGACTTCCGCCCGCAGCGCCGCGATATCGTCCATCAGCGTCAGCGAGGGTTCAGGCTGCCGCGAACGCAGCGAATTCATCTCCGCCCGCAACGCAGCGACCTCTTCCGACACCCCGGAATCCGCTGCGACAGGGCCCGGTCGGGGCGTGCCAACGACAGGCTCCTCCTCCGCACGGTCCAACGCCGATGGCGCCACAGGCTCCAGCACAGCGTCGCTGTCGGCGCCCATATCGGCAATCACCGCCTGCACCGCCTCCGCATCAATCTCCCCCAACTGGTCCAGCGCGCCCAGCAGCAGCACCCGGCTCGCCAGCACGTTGATCCGGCGCGGCACGCCACCCGTCGCGGCGTAGATGGCGGCGAAGGCGTCGGGCGTGAACTGCGGATCGCCGTTCCAGCCCACTACCGACAGGCGATGCAGGATATAGGGTTCGACCTCGTCCGCCATCATAGGGTCGAGATGATGCGTCGCGATCACGCGCTGGCGCAACTGCTCCAGCTCCGGGGACTTCAGCAGATCGCGAAATTCCGGCTGACCCAGCAGGAATATCTGCAACAGCGACTGCCCGCCCAGCTGAAAGTTGGACAGCATCCGCAGTTCCTCGATCGCGGAGACCGACAGATTCTGCGCCTCGTCGACGATCAGCAGCGACCGGCGTCCCGCCCGCGCCTGACCGTGGAGGAAGGATTCGACCTGCCGCAGCACCTGCGCCTTGGGCATGCCGTCTACGCCCAGGCCAAAGCTCTGCGCCGTCAGCCGCAGCATGTCGTCGCCGCCGACCTGGGTCGACACGATCTTGACGGCGGTCAGCCGGGCCGGGTCGATCGTCGCCATCAAATGGCCGACCAGCGTCGTCTTCCCCGCGCCGATGTCGCCGGTGATGACGATGAAGCCTTCGCCCTGCGCCAGCCCATAGCCGAGGTAGGACAGCGCCTTCCTATGCGTCGCGCTCTCGAAATAGAAATGCGGATCGGGGGTCAGTTGAAAGGGGCGGCCCTCAAATCCGTAAAATTGATCGTACATCTCTCGTCTCCATCCGGACGGGATTAAAAACTGTAGCGCAGGCCAACCTGGCCCATGGCGTTGATGACCGCGTCCAGATCGTCCGCCTTGGCGCTGTCGAGCCCGAGCGAGGCGGATGCCTGAAGATTGCGGTTGATGAGCCGGTTGTAGCTAGTGAACGCGCCCATATTGAGCACATCCAGCCGCGCGCCGCTCGCGTCGAAATAATTGGCGTAGACCGCGCCATCCAGGCTCGACTTGCTGTCGATCACATAGCTGAGCGAGGCGGTGCCATACCAATTCTGGTCCTTCGAACCCCGGATCAGGATCGTCTGGCTCGACGGCGTCACGAACTTGCGCTGCGAATAGCCGGCGCCGACGCCCAGTCCCCACGGCCCGCGCTGCGCCGAATATTGCGCACCAACGCCCCGATAGCGGAAGTTCGCGGCGGTGACGCCCGACAGCGCATCGTTGAAGCACTGCCCTCCGCCCGTTTGCGAAAAGGCGCAGCCGGTGAAGTCGCCCGTAAAGGGATTGCGGACGACATTCAGGCTGCTGCCCGAAACCGCCGCGACATTGGACGTGATGATCCGTCCGAAACTGTCGATGCCGTCGAACACGACCAACGCGAAGGATTGGTTGCGCCCCTGCCAGACGAAGCTGCCCGAATAGGTCATGCCGCCATAGCGCTCGCCCACCCGCGCTTCGAGCGAGGTGCGGCGGTTGGGCCGCCAGAGCACGCCGGCGTCCCAGATGATGTCGTCAAATTGGTAGATCAGCGCGCGCGGCGAGCTTTCGTCAGTGACGTAGCGCCCGTTGGAGATGAGCGGCAGGCCGTTGGTGTCGAGCAGCGGCGACCGCTGGCTGATCTCGATCTTCTCATAACCGACGCCGCCGACCAGCGCGAGCGTGGGCGATACGGGCAGCGTCGCGTCGACGCGGGCCCATTTGTCCTCGAACCGCTGGTCAAGCTGGCTCGCATCCTCCCGGTCATAACCCGCGCTCGCGACAAGGCCGAGCGGCAGCCACACGCCGGGGGCCACGCCGACCGATCCGCTCAGGCTGTGCGACCAGGAACTGGCGAACGACCCCTCCGGCGCGCCAGGCAGGCCGACGCCGATATCATCGTCGACCCGCGCATAGCCCAGCCGATAGGAAGCAGTAACGTCCAGATCGCCAACCGAAGTCGCGTAGGACGGCCCGACATAGCCGGCATAGACCTGGCTCGTCAGGCTATCGTTCAACGTCGCCGCGCCCGCCAGCCCGTCCGTGCGGATGCGCGTGGCGAGGCCTCCGGCGTTCAGCGTGAGGCCCCGCGCGATCCTATATTGGCCCGACACGATGCCGCTGATTATGCCCTGATCGGTCGCCTCGCCGCCCCAGCCGAAACTGTGATTATACTGGACGTCGGCGACCGCCTCGATCCGCCGGGTGCGTATTTCGGCGGTCACGCCGGCGGTGACGTTGGTGTAGGTGAGGACGTCGCCCTCGCCCGTCAGCGGCGCCATCACCACCTGATCGACGCCCAGATAGGGGGTGACGTTGACCTTCCGGTCCTGCGCCCCGGCCGGAACCGCCATGGCGAGCGCCATGACGCCAGCCGCCGCAAGGGAATTGCGAAGGATCATGCCTCCTCTCCCCCCTTGGCGTAATAGCTGCCGAAGCGGCGGCCGCCGCCCGCAAATGTGACGCCGTTCAGCATCAACTGCACCTGTCCCGCGCCCTTGAGCATGCCCGCCGCGTCGCGCAGCGCGCTTTCGGCGGTGCGGTCGGCCCGAACCACCAGCAGGGCGATGGCGGCATGGCTCGCCAACACCGCAGCGGCCGAAGCGGCCAGCAGAGGCGGCGAATCGAACAGGATGATGCGGTCCGGGCGACCCTCCGTCAGCCGCTTGAGCAGCATGTCGGTCCGCGCGGAAGCGAGAAATTCGGTATCGTTGTTGCTCCGCTCGCCCGCCGGCAGCACCGCCAGCGAAGGCACGTCCGTCCGTATCACGCAATCCTCGATCGCGATGGACGGATTGGCGAGCGCGTCCATTAGGCCCGGACCGCCCGTCAGGCCCAGCGCCTCGGGAATGCCGGGCTTGCCGAAATCGGCGTCGACCAACAGGATCTCGCGATCCTTCTCCGCCGCCAGGCTGAGCGCCAGATTGATGGCGCTGAAACTCTTCCCCTCGCCACTATGGGCGGAGCAGACGAGGATGCGATTGCCGCGCGGATCGCCCGTCAACTGGGCGAGCAGGCCGCGCTTGAGCAACCGGAACTCCTCGCTCATCGCCGTAACGGGGCCGTCGGGCAACAAATAGCCGCCCTCAACCAGCGCAATGCGGTCAACCGATTGCACCGGACCGCTCCAGTCATGCGCGCGGAAAACAGTATCGACAGCGGCGGGCTGCGTCACGTCGACCACCGGCAGCACAGGTTGGTCGGCGGGCACTTCAACCGCCGGGGCCGCACGGCCGCGCAGGGCGGCGGTGAAATCATATATCTCCGTGGCGCGCTCGATCAGCGAGCCTTGGGAGAGCGAGCTATGCTTGTTCATCGTCCGCTATTCCCTCAAGCCATGCCGCGCTGGATGAATTCGACCAGGATCAGCAGCAGGCACAGCGCCGCCAGGCCGCCGCTCGCGCCCGCGAACCATTTGAGCCGCTGCTTTTCGATCAGTTTCTGCGCCGTGTTGACCGACTGGGTGATCGCACCGATCACCGGCAGGCCGACGGCCCGCTCCAGCCGGGCGGCGGTCGGGAAGGTTCCCTTCAACTGAGCCATGGCGAAGGCCGCGCCAACGCCCGCGCCGATGCCGACCACCAGCACGCCCAGCAGCAGCAACGGCCGGTTGGGCGCGCTCGGCGCACTCGGCGCGCTCGGCGGATTGATGACGCGGAACTGGACGGAGCCGGTCTCGGTCTTCACATCGCCGCGCAGGCGGATTTCCTCGCGATCGGCGAGCAGCTTGTCATATTGGGTCTTCAAAACCTCATAATCGCGGTCCAGCTTCTCCTGCTCGGCGGCAAGTCCGGGCTCGTCGGTCTGGCGCGACGACATGGCGTTAAGGTCGCTCTGCAACTGCCCCTTGCGGGTCTGGAGCGCCTGCACGGTGGCGGCGCGTTCGGCCTGCATCGACTTGATCGACAGATAAGCGGGGTTCGGCGTGCCGCCACCCCCATTGCCGCCGCCCTGCTTGCGCAGCGCGTCGACCTGTCGCTGGGCCGCGATCACGTCAGGATGGTTTGTGGTCCAGCCGCGCGCGCGCATTCCGGCAAGGTCCGCCTGCGCCTGCGCCAATGCCGAAGGACCGCCCGAAGCGCCCACGCCCGGCAGCGCCTGCGGCGTGCCGGCAAGCTGTCCATTCATGGCGCTCAGCGCGCCTTGAGCCTGCGCCAGCTGCGAATCGATATTGTTGATCTCCATCCGGGCCGCGTCCATGCGCTGGCCAATGGAGCCCGCGCCCGGCAGCATGCCGGCATAGCGTTGCTCGAACTCCACCCGGCGCTGTTCGGCCCCGGCCAGCTGGCGGCCGCGCGCGGCGATCTGCTGATCCAGGAAAGCGAGGCTCTGCCGGGTTTCAACCCGGTCGGACGACAGGTTGGTTTCCTGGAAGATGTCGATCAGCTTCTGGACGACCTGCTGCGCGATGCGGGCGTTGGCGCCGTCCGACAGACCGGAGTCCGCCGACTTGGCGCTGATGTCGATCATGCTGGGGTCGGCCTGCGCCATGACGGTGATGCCTTCGCGCAGCGCCGTGATCTTGGCGGCGATGTCGCGCGGGCCGCTAACCGTCTGGTTGAGGTCGGTCTCCTTGACGACGCGCTCCAGATTGCCGGTGCTGGCCAGCGTCTGGCGCACGCGGTCCAGATCCTGCTGCGACTGGACCTGGGTGATTCCCACCTTGTCCTGCAACAGCGACTGGGTGTTCACATAGACCCGCGCCTTGCTTTCATAGCTGTTGGGGACGAGCGCGATGCCCAGCCACCCCAGCATGCACACGCCCCACGCCACGCCCAGCGCCAGCCAGCGCCGGGTCCAGATGCCGTGAAGGGCGATCAGCAGCTCGTCATAAAGTGCCGCCATGTCAGAACATGCTTTCCGGAATGATGATGACGTCGCCCGGCGCCAGCATGACGTTCGCCTTGCTGTCGCCGCGCTTCAGCAGGTCGCCGATGCGGACCTGATATTCGTGCTGCTTGCCCTCTTCCTTGTTGAAGCGGACCAGCCGCGCCCGGTTGCCCGCCGCATATTCGCTAAGCCCCCCGACGGAGATCATGGCGTCGAGCAGCGTCATATTCGCGCGATAGGGAATGGACGCGGGCTTTTCCGTCGCGCCGACGATCCGCACCTGCTGGCTGAACGTGCCGGAGAAATTGTTGACGATCACCGACACCAGCGGATTTTCGATATATTTGGTGAGCGCGACCTTCATGTCGTCGGCCAGCTGCTTGGGCGTCTTGCCCACGGCGGGCATGTCTGCGATCAGCGGCGTGGTGATGCGCCCGTCGGGCCGCACCTGCACCTTCGCGCCCAGTTCGGGATTGCGCCATACGAAAACGGTCAGGTCATCGAGCGGCCCGATGACATATTCCTCGCCCGGCCCCTCCTGCGTCGACACGAAGGAGGCCGGGGGCAACTGCGCTCCGCCGCCGCCAGAGGCGCAGCCTGAAAGGGCCACAGCGGGGATCGACACGCCGATCAACGCCCGAGAAACCGACAAGAACCGCATAACTTCACCTCTTCGTGCCGCCACATGGCAGACGGCCGCCCAGAGGCAGGGCAGGCCGTCAAGCAATGGGCTTTGGGCCTCTTCATGCCTTCAAAGGGTAAAGATACGGTTAGGCGTCAATCATTAGGCAAATCAGCCAAGTAATAATTCCAAGGGATTAGGGTGGCCCAGGAAAGCGGCAGGACTGGCCGACGCGCCATAGGCCCCGGCCAGGAAAATCGCGATCAGGTCGCCTTCGGCCATCTGCGGCAGCACCACCTTGTCGCCCAGCCTGTCCATCGGCGTGCACAGGCAGCCGACGACCGTGACCGCCTCCTCGGCGGGGGGCGCGCCATAGCGGTTGGCGACCGCAATCGGATAGTTGCGACGAACCACCGTGCCGAAATTGCCGCTGGCCGCCAATTGGTGATGCAACCCGCCATCGACCACGACGAAGGTTTCGCCCTGGCTCTGCTTCACATCGACGACGCGGGTCAGATAGACGCCCGCCTCGCCCACCAGCCAGCGGCCCAGCTCCATCGCGAACTCGCTGCCCGACAATATGTCCGCCCGCGCATGCAACGTCTGCGCCAACGCCTCGCCGATCGGCCTGATGTCCAGCCGCTTGTCGCCGGGGAAATAGGGAATGCCAAAACCGCCGCCCAGATTGACCAGCGGCGGCGGCGCGCCCACGACGTTCGACAAGCGCGTCGCCAGGCCGACGGTCGCCGCCTGCGTATCGATCAGCGCCTCAGCGTCCAGCGCCTGCGACCCGGCGAAAATATGCCAGCCGCGCCACTCCGCTCCGGCGTCGATCACCCAGCGGGCCAGCGCCGCCGCGCGATCAGCATCGACGCCGAAGGGCTTGGCCCCGCCACCCATGCGCATGCCCGACCCTTTCAGGTCGAAATCGGGGTTCACGCGGATGGCGAGCCGGGGCGCGCGCCCCCGCCGTTCGCCGATGGCCAGCGCGCGGCGCGCCTCGCCTTCCGATTCCAGGTTAAGCGTGACGCCCGCGTCGATGGCCGCGATCAGTTCATCATCCCGCTTACCGGGCCCGGCGAAGCTGATATGCGCAGGGTCCATGCCCGCCTCCAGCGCCCGGCCAAGCTCCCCGCCCGATGCGACGTCAAACCCGTCCACCAGCCGCGCCATGCGATCCAGCAAAGCGGGATAGGGATTGGCCTTCACCGCATAATGGATGGACAGCGAAGGCGGCATCGCGTTCCGCAAGTCGCGCACCTGGCGCTCCACGATCCCCATGTCATAGACGAACAGCGGCGTATCGCCCGCCTCCTCGACGAGACTTGCCGCACCACAGCCGCCGATCAGCAGCATGCCCTCTTCGCCTTCGAAAAAGGGTGGGATCGGTCCCATCGGCTTCATCGGTCATATTCCTTGGCGAGCGCCACGCGATCAATCTTGCCGTTGGGCGTGCGGGGAAATTCCCCCAGCCTGACGACCTGTCGCGGGTGCATGAAATTGGGTAGTTCGCCCTTGAGGTGGGCCTCGACGGCGGGAACCACCTCCGGGTCGGCGGAGCGGATCAGCAGCAGCACCGCCTGCCCCAATCGCTCGTCATTGATCCCCATCGCCACGGCTTCGGCGACGCCGGGCACGGCCACCGCCGCTTCCTCGATCTCGGTCGGGCTGATGCGGTTGCCGGCGGACTTGATCATCGCGTCATCACGACCGACAAAATAGAGCAGCCCCTCGCGGTCCCGCCGCACGGTGTCGCCGGACCAAACCGCCGTCCCGCCATAGCGCGACGCTACGGGAGCGGGCCGGAAACGCTCGGCGGTGCGCGTCGCATCCTTCCAATAGCCCTGCGCCACGAGCGGCCCGCAATGCACCAGTTCACCGGGCTCATCATCGTCAGTCAGGCTGCCGTCGGGCCGCACGACTAATATCTCGGCATGCGGGATGGCCGCTCCCATCGAATCGGGGTGGCTGTCCACCAGCGCAGGCGGCAGATAGGTCGAACGGAACGCTTCGGTCAGCCCATACATCGGATAGAGGTCCGCATTAGGGAACAGGCTCCGCAACTTCGCCACGATCGGCCGCGTGAGCGCCCCCCCGCTATTGGTCAGGCGCTTGAGCTTCCCCGCCACTTCGGGCGGCCAGTTGAGTTCCGTCAGCTGCACCCACAGCGGCGGCACGCCCGCCAAAGTCGTGATGTCGCGCCGGTCGACCGACTTCATGACGTCACGCGGCGTGAGATAGTCGAGCGGATAGACGCATCCGCCCGAAACCCAGGTCGAAAACAGCTGATTCTGCCCATAATCGAAGCTGAAGGGCAACACGCACAGCGTCCTGTCGGCGGGCCCGAGGCCCAGATATTCGGCGACCGAAACCGCGCCCAGCCACAGGTTCGCATGGCTCAGCATCACCCCCTTGGGCCTGCCGGTCGATCCGCTGGTGTAGAGGATAGCGGCCAGATCATGCGGCCCCGCTTGCGAAGGCGGTATCGCATCTCCCCCGCTCATCGCGCAGGCGGCGTCATCCTCCCGATGGAGTTGGCAACCGTCGGGCACATCGTCCTGACCCAGCGTATCCAGCCTGCTAGCCGTGCCGATCAGCAGCCGCGCGCCGCTGTCGGCAAGGATGTGAGCGACCTGCCCATGTTTGAGCAACGGATTGATCGGCACATGCACCAGCCCCGCGCGCGGCGCGGCGAGCGGCAGCAAGGCGGCGACCGGGCCCTTCGCGATCCAGCTCGCGACTCGCGCGCCGCGTTCCAGCCGAAAGCCAGCCAGCCAGCCAGCCAGCCGCCCCAGCGTCACTTCCAGTTCGGCATAGCTTTGCGTGCCCGAACGGCCGTCCAGCGCCGGTCGGGACTGCTCGCCGCGCAGCAGCAGATGGTCGATGGGCTTCACTTGCGCTCCATCGATCACTGTCGAGCCGGAAACCAGGCTGCTGCTTAACTCCATTTCCAGACTTTTCTCCTAAAGCTCCAAAACTTGGCTGGGGAGATACTGTTTTGCTGGTCGCAAGGGAATATAGCACGATTGCCGAAGCCCGCAGCGCGTCTGCGGGCGGCCTCGGTCGTGCTTCCACGCCCTCGCTATTTGACCGCATCGAATGGTTCGAATCGCTTCATGCCTATTGTTTCGCGAAGGCGCCGCTCCGTATTCTCCACGCCATCGAGGGCGACCATGAAGCCTGGCTTTTCCTCCTCTCGCCCACCGAACGACGGCTGAGCGCGCTCGCCAACTGGTACAGCTTTTCCTGGGCTCCGGTCTATCTCGGCGATCCCGACGCCGACACGCGGCGCAGGCTGGTGGAAGTCCTCGCCCAGCAATTGTTCAGGACGTCCGCGCAGATCGACCTCTACCCAGTCGCCGACGATGCCGACCTGCTGCTCGAAGCGTTCCGCCGCGCGGGCTGGTTCGCCGTGCGCCGTCCGATGGGCGGGCGTCACCTGCTGGACCTCAACGGCCGCGATTTCGCCGCCTATTGGGCTGACCGCCCCGGCCGCCTGCGCAACCAGGTGCAGCGCAAGGCCCGCGCCAGCCGCTTCGCGATCGAGATCGGCGGCGCGTTCAGCGAAGCCCTGTGGGCCGACTACATAACCATCCACGCCAGCAGCTGGAAACCGTCCGAACCCGGCCTCGCCTTCCTACGCAGCCTGGCAGAGCGGGAAGCGGCGGCGGGAACGCTGCGCCTGGGCTTTGCGCGTCTCAACGGCCAGCCGGTCGCAACCCAGCTATGGACCGTCGAAAACGGAACGGCGCTGATCCACAAGCTCTCCCACGATCAGGCTTTCAACGGCGCCTCGCCCGGCACGCTGCTCAGCCATGCGATGTTCGCCCATGTGATCGACACGGACGGCGTCCAGCGGATCGACTATGGCACGGGCGACAATGCCTACAAGACCGAGTGGATGGACCGGCGCGAAACGCTCCACCGGCTCGACTTCTTCAACCCGCGCTTCGCCTCCACCTGGCTGCCCGCCGCGCGCACGGCCATTTCCGCCCTTGTGGGCTAGGGCCGGAACGATTAGGTAATTCCGCATCATGCGGGCCCAAACTACCCAACCGGTCGACCGGACGAGCGATGTCACAAACGTGGTGCGAGATTTGCTCCGCGACGTTTTGGCCCTGTCCCAGGACCGCGTCGACGCCTTCGATGCCGACACGCCGCTTTTCGGCGCCCTTCCCGAACTGGATTCCATGGCGGTCGCCAGCCTGCTCACCGAGATGGAAGATCGCCTGCACATCCTGATCGAGGATGAGGATATCGACGGCGAAACCTTCGAGACTTTCGGCACGCTGGTTGAGTTCGCGCAGGCGAAGGTGGACGGTTAGCTTTCGCGCGCCTTGCTCGCACCAAAAATAAGATCGTCATCCCCGCGGAGGCGGGGATGACGGTAAAATTATGGAGATGACGGTAAAATTGCGGGGGTTACGGTAAAATTACAGCGCTGATTCGTCAGCACCTCACTCCGCCGCCATCGCCTCAAAATCCGCTTCCGCCAGGAACTTCTCGACGTCCAGCGCCGCCATGCAGCCCATGCCCGCCGCCGTCACCGCCTGCCGATAAATCTTGTCGCTGACATCGCCCGCCGCGAACACGCCGGGAATGGCGGTGCGCGTCGTGCCCGGCTCGACGACCAGATAGCCGTCGTCCATCGGCAGCTTGCCGGCGAACAACTCCGTCGCGGGCTGGTGCCCGATCGCCACGAAAGCGCCATCTGTCTCGATATGGGACGCTTTTCCCGTCACCGTGTCGATCAGGTCGACGCCCACCAGACCTTCGGGATTGCCGCCGCCGACAAAGCGATCGACCTTCTGGTTCCACAGCACTTTGATATTGGGATGCGCGAACAGCCGCTGTTGCAGGATTTTCTCCGAGCGCAGCGAATCGCGGCGGTGGATCAGCGTCACGTCATGGCTGTGGTTGGTAAGGTAGAGCGCCTCTTCGACAGCCGTGTTGCCGCCGCCGATCACCACCACCTTCTTGCCGCGATAGAAAAAGCCGTCGCAGGTGGCGCAGGCCGACACGCCCTTGCCCTGCAACAACTGCTCGCCGTCCGCGCCCAGCCACTTCGCCTGCGCGCCGGTCGCGATCACCAGGCTGTCGGCATAATAGATCGTGCCGCCATCCCCCTTCAGCCGGAACGGCCGTTCGGAAAGGTCCACGTCGACGATCTGGTCGTACATCATCCGCGCGCCGACATGTTCGGCCTGCGCCTGCATCTGCTCCATCAGCCAGGGGCCCTGGATGACGTCGCGAAAGCCGGGATAATTTTCCACATCGGTGGTGATGGTCAGCTGCCCGCCCGGCTGCATGCCCTGCACCACGATCGGCGCCAGCCCCGCGCGCGCGCCGTAGATGGCCGCCGAAAGCCCCGCCGGCCCGGAACCCAGGATCAGCATGCGAGTGGAATGGGTTGCGGTCATCTAAGGTCCCCGACTGAGATTCGTTCGTCGCGATGAAATAGGCGTCGGCGGAAAACGCGCAAGCCCAAGCGGCGCATGGATTTGCTTGGAGGGGAGGAAGTTGGGCCTGCCCCTCATTCAGTCCAGCGCGTTCGGCAAATCCTCAAACCCCTTGCGCAACGCGGCGGACCAGCTGTGGGAAAGCAGTTGGAATTCTTCATTATCCGCCTCGATCCGGGTGCGGACGCGGAAGTCGAACTTGTCACACTCGATCACCGTCAGGTCCAACGGCATGCCCACCGACAGGTTGGACCGCAGCGTCGAATCCATCGACACCAACACCGCCTTGGTCGCGTCCTCCAGGCTGGTGCCGCGCCTGATGATCCGGTCCAGGATCGGCTTGCCATATTTATGCTCGCCAATCTGGAAGAAGGGCGTGTCCTCCGTCGCCTCGATGAAATTGCCGGCGGAATAGATGAGGTAGAGGCGCTGCTTGCCGCCCTTGCGCTGCCCGGCCAACAGGACGGACGCGTCGGCGGCGGCGCCCTGCATCTCTATCGTGCTGCGATAATGATGCTGCATCTCGCACATCGCCTCGCCCACCAGCTGGGCGGCGCGGTGCATCGTCGCGCAATTGAGGATGGTTTCCACTTCGGGATCGAACTGCGAATCCTTGATCGCGCGGCCCACCATCGCTTTGACGCCCTGCGTGATCGACAGATTGCCCGAACATAACAGCACGATCGCGCGTTCGCCCGGCACGCTGTAGGTAAAGCTCTTCCGGAAACGAGCGATATTGTCCATGCCCGCATTGGTGCGGGTGTCGGACAGCATGACCAGCCCCTGGTCCACGCGAACCGCCACACAATAGGTCATCGCCTACGGGGCTCCTATCTTGCCATTCAACCCTGTGGGATCGTCGGCTGGGCGCTTTGCTGCTGTTGCCGCTGCAATTGCCCTTCCTCCACTCCCTCCTCCGCCTGCGCGATCCGAACGTCCGCGTCAATCCAGATATCGCCCGCAACCGCCACCGATCCCCGGATCGGCGCGGCGGCGTAGGCGTCCGGGCCGGAAGCGAGACGCAGATAATGTTCGGTCACGCACAGCTTGTTGGAAGGATCAAAGCCGATCCACCCCAGATCAGGCGTCAACGCCTCCACCCAGGCATGGGTTTCATGAAGCGCGTCGCCGCCCTCCGCCAGCAGATATCCGGTCACATAGCGCGCCGGGACGCCCATGGCCCGCGCGGCCGCGATGAATATCTGCGCATGATCCTGGCAAACGCCCGCGCCCAGCGCGAAGGCCTCGGCCGCCGTGGTCCGCGATGTCGTGACGCCGCCGCGATAGGCGACGGCATCGCTCACGGCGGCTGACAGGGCGTGAAGCCGACTCAACGGCCCATCCCCCTTGGGCAAGGAAAGCGCCATGTCCCGGATCGCGTCAGACGCGCGGGTCAGCGGCGTTCCGCGCAGGAAATAGTCCGGATTGACGCTACTCTTGGTCCAGCCCAGCACGCCATGCGTTTCACGGGTCTCGACCACGCCCTCCGCCACGATCACCGCATTGTCGAGCCGATCGTGCCGGATCCAGATCGCCTCCATCTCGCCAAAGCTGTTGGGGCGGAAAGTGTCGACCACCTCCCCATTCACGCTCACCCGCCATTCCAGCACCTTCTGCGACGGCGTGTCCGTGGGCATGAGCTTCAGGCGCATCGCCACGCGACCGGCGGCCGCTTCGTAGCGGTAGATGGTCTGGTGGCGGACTAGCAGCTTCATCTCGCCTCCCCTTGCTCAACCAAAATGATAGGTCTGGACGATCTCCGCACCCAGCCGGTTCGTCATTTTCAGCCCGCTCAGCACCGTCTCATGCAGGCCGACGCGGAAAATCTCCCCGCTGTCGAGCTGTTCCAGGTCGCTCACCATCTCCCGCACCGTATCGTGGCACGGTCCCCGCCCGTCATGCCAGCCGGCCAGGCGATTGAGCCGATAGGCGAGTTGATCGTAGCAATAGGCGATGCTGCGCGGGAACAGGCGGTTCAGCATCAGGAAGTCGGTGATCTGCCACGGCGTATAGGCGCCGCCATAGACATGGTGGAACGCCCGCGCGCCCGACAGGGCGTAAAGCACCGACGTCCACTGATAATGATCGCGATTGCCGCCGATCACCTCGGTTTCGGGCAGCAGCACATAATATTTGACGTCCAGCAGCCGCAGCGTCATCTGCGCCCGCTCCAGCGCCGACCCGGTGCGCAGGAAATCATGCCCCTCATTGCGCAACTGGCCCGAATGCGCCGCCCCGCGAAAGGTCATCACCCGCGTCTTCACCCAGTCGATCAGCGCGGGAAGCTGCTGCCGCGCCTCCCCCACATCATAGCTGTCGAGCTTGCGCCAGCCCTCGTTCAGCGCCTCCCACATGTCCTGCGTCAACATGGTGCGCGCCGACTTGCCGTTCGCCCGCGCCTTCAGCAGGCAGGACCGGATCGAGCTGGGATTGTCGAGGTCGAGCATCAGATAGGATACAGCGTCGCTTTCCGTCACCTGCACGCCTTCGGGGAAGGCATTGCCCCCATTGCCCGTCGCCCGCACCACCGACCGCCACTCGTCGCGATGATGCGCGCCGGGCAGGATCGCCATGCGCTGCCCCATGGTCAACAGCCGCGCGGTCGCCTCCGCCCGCTCCATGTAGCGCGCCATCCAGAACAGATTTTCAGCGGTCCGGCTCAGCATGGAAAATACTCCGTCATCCCAGCGAAAGCTGGGATCTCAGGCGACAGGGCGCAGCATGGCCCCACGAGATCCCAGCTTCTGTGGGAATGACGATAAAAAGGCTGGCGGAGAACCATCATCAATCCTGCAACACCCACGTATCCTTCACCCCGCCCCCCTGGCTGGAGTTCACCACCAGCGATCCTTCCGTCAACGCCACCCGCGTGAGCCCGCCCGGCGCCAGCCGGATCTGCTTGCCCACCAGGCAATAGGGCCGGAAATCGGCATGCCGCCCCACCACCGCCGCCGGTCCCAGCGTCGGCACGGTCGAAAGGTCCAGCGTCGGCTGCGCGATGAACTCGCCCGGATTGGCGCGGATGCGGTCGGCATAGGCGGCGATCTCGTCCCGTGTCGATTGGGGACCGATCAGCATCCCATAGCCGCCCGATCCATGGACTTCCTTCGCCACCAGCTCATGCAGATGCTCCAGCACATAGGCGCATTCATCGGGCTTCCCGCATTGCCAGGTCTGGATATTGTCCAGGATCGGCTCCTCGCCCAGATAGAAGCGGATCATCTCCGGAACATAGATATAGACCGCCTTGTCGTCGGCAATGCCCGATCCCGGCGCGGACGCCAGCGTCACGCCGCCATTGCGATAGACGTTGAAGATGCCGGGTATCCCCAGCATGCTGTCGGGCCGGAAGACCAACGGATCAAGATATTCATCGTCGATCCGGCGATAGATGACGTCCACTTGCCGGGGACCGAGCGTGGTCTTCATCCACACCCGATCCTTGTCCACGAACAGGTCGGCCGGCTCCACCAGTTCGATGCCCATCAGGTCGGCGAGGAAGCTATGCTCATAATAGGCGCTGTTGAGCGATCCGGGCGTCAGCAGCACGACCACCGGATCGCCCTTGCAGGCCGGAGGCGCGACTTCCTTGAGGCTCTTCAGAAGCTCCGCCGGATAATCATCGACCGGCGCCACCAGCCCCTGGCCGAACAATTCCGGGAACATGCGCGTCATGATCTCCCGGTTTTCCAGCATGTAGGACACGCCAGAAGGCGTCCGGCAATTATCCTCCAGCACTTCAAAGCGCGTCGGCCCCGTGCGCACGATGTCGATCCCGACAATGTGGCTGTAGACCTTCCCCGGCGGCGTGAAGTCGGCCATCTCCGCCAGATAGGCGCTGTTCTGATAGATGATGGCGGCGGGCATGATCCCCGCCTTCACGATCTCGCCGCGATGATAGACGTCGTGCAGAAAGGCGTTGAGCGCCCGCGCCCGCTGGCGAATGCCCCTGTCCAGCACACGCCATTCCTGCGCGGTAAAGATGCGCGGCAGCAGGTCGAAGGGGATCAGCCGCTCCGGATCGCCACCCTCACCATAGACGGCGAAAGTAATGCCGATGCGCCGAAAAATCGCCTCGGCCTCATCCATCCGACGGTTCAGCCCGGCGATACCTGTCCGCTCCACCCAATTCTGCACTTCGGCATAGCAGGGGCGTATCGAACCGTCGGGCTCAAACATCTCGTGGAAGGGCAAAGCGTCGATCCTCCCTCGGCGGCGACCGCCGGTTGTGCATTGCAACATTAGTGCAACGCGACGAAGCGAATGCAAGCGCAAAAAGCAATTAGGTCAACGCGCCGGGGACAATTTCTGCACAGGGAGCCGCCAAACCCCGTTGACCCCGCCAATCCGCCTGCTTATAGCGCGCCCTCACCGCAGGGCCTTGCAGCCCGGCGCAGCCCATGGGGCGGAGTAGCTCAGCTGGTTAGAGCAGCGGAATCATAATCCGCGTGTCGGGGGTTCAAGTCCCTCCTCCGCTACCAACGGAAAAATACCTATCCCCAACTTTGCGTGGTCGAAAACCGACCGGCGACTTTCAAACTGCGGACTGAATCCGGCCTGTGCGGGGCATCCGAGGCGCCTGCGAATCAATCCGCAATCAGCTGCGCTTCCCTGCAGATCAGCTTCGTCGCCACAGCCCGCTTCAACTCCGGGATGCTGTTTACAATGCCAAGGAGCTCCCGAACAGCGCCCTCATCGTGCCAACGCTGAAGCGCGCACCTGGGCGTCGGTCGACCGAGATGACCTGGTGCTGGAACAAAAAAGCGGATCGCTCCATCCTCGTCGCGACAGCTCCTGACACTGAACCGCTGCAGCCGCAGAGCAACCACCTCAGCGAACATCCTCATCACTCAATACCCCCCTATTGGTATGCCAGGACACTTGTTGGATATAGAAGCATATGTGGACACCCCCCGTTTTGGGGGGTCAGGGTAAAAGATCGTTCAGCTGGATGTGGCCATCCTGCAGGGCGCGCAGCACAAGCTGAATGCGGCGAGGCGCCTTGTAGCGTGACCGCGCCGCATCCAGATGTTCGGCCACCGTATCCTGTTTGAGTTTGAGGGCTTGAGCGATCTCGGCATCCGACTTACCCTGTCCAGCAAGAACCGTGCACTCCAGTTGCCTGGCGGTCAAAGCGACCTTCGACCGTCCTTCCACGCTTTTTGTCGTTGCAAGTCTGCGGGCGGCTTCAAAGGCGAACGTCCCGATCAGTTGCACCATCAGTTCACGGCCGGATGGAAGATTACGGCCCTGACGAACGGCAAAGCTGCATGATGCGCTGGTTTCATTGGGCAGGTGCAAGGGCACCGTCAGACCATCGCCGAGTCCTTCACAGGCAGCCGCATCCAGCACCTCTGCATGCAAGCGTCGAAAGGGAATCATCTTAGAAACGTTCGACCAAGCGAATACCGTGTTGGTTCGCCGACTAGCCAGATGGATCGGATCCCAGGTATAAAGTTCCTTTTCAAGGAACAATTCGACCCATCCCGGCGGATAGTTTTCCATGCGGATAGAGGTGGCGTCCTCCTCATCTCGATGATCCACATGATGAATCAGCGCGTAAAAATCGAAGCCCATATCGCGTGCGATCTGCTCCAGAAGCATCTCGACCTGCCCCCGAGATCGGCTAGTCCGCACCGCGTCAATAAACCCCTGGACTTCGCCGAACGCTCCGCTGAACCTGTCTAGGCTGCGTATCACGACACTGCGTCCTTGCCGAACGTCTTATCATTCATGCTTTCCGCCCCCTCAGAGCAGAACCTATGTTCATGGTTAACGAATGTAAATGACCCTATGCCATAGAGTCATTATGTCGGCATCGGCAAGCATCGGTTCCAGCTTCGTGACGTTGAACCTTGCACCGCTTTTATGATCGGCGCCGAAATTGAGACCTTCGATCTTCCCGCCATCCGCGAATTAATCGCTTCTATCGCCTCACACTCAAGGTCGACGTGGCGTAGAGTTTCACGTCGCTGGCCGAATATAGGTATCTTCACGTTGGCAGCGTTCCTCCGCCACCATTTCCTCACCAATCAAATCTCCAACTGCGACCCCAGCTCGACCACGCGATTGGTCGGCAGCTTGAAGAACGCCATCGGGCTTTCCGCGTTGCGCACCATCCATGCGAACAGGCGCTCGCGCCAGATCGCCATGCCCGGCCGCGCCGAAGGGACCAGCGTCTCGCGGCTGAGGAAATAGCTGGTGTCGGCCACGCCGATCGGGCCGCCGCAGTCATGGACCGCTTTCATGGCTGCGGGCACGTCGACATTTTCCATGAAGCCATGACGCAGGATCAGGCGGTAGAAACCGGCGCCATGATCCGTCGCCGTCGTCCTGCCATCCAGCGGCAGATGCGGGACGTCTTCCGTCCTCACCGTCAGGATGATGTTGCGGTCATGCAATATCCGGTTGTGCTTTACATTGTGGAGCAGAGCGGGCGGCACGCCCTGCGTCGTGGAAGACAGGAAGATCGCCGTCCCCGGCACGCGTTTCAGCGACGGTCCCGCCGAACGGATGAACAGGTCGAGGTCGATCGCATCCTCGCGCAGATAGTTGCGCATGATCCGACGCCCCTTCGCCCAGGTCGTCAGCACCAGGAACGCAGCGGCCGCCACCGCCAGCGGAAACCAGCCGCCATCGGGAATCTTCGTCGCATTGGACAGGAAATAGGCTCCGTCGATGACCAGGAACAGGCCCGTCACCAGCCCCGCAACCAGCGGATGCCAGCGCCACACATTGAAGGTCAGGAAACCCATCATGCAGGTGGTGATGACCATCGTGCCCGTCACCGCGATGCCATAGGCGGCGGCCAGGCTGCTAGAACTGCGAAAGCCCAGCACCAACAGAATGACCATCGCCAGGAGCGCCCAGTTGACGATCGGCACATAGATCTGCCCTGCCGCCGACGCGCTGGTATGCAGGATGCGCAGGCGCGGCAGGAAACCCAGTTGCACCGCCTGGCGCGTGACCGAAAAGGCGCCCGAAATGACCGCCTGGCTCGCGATCACCGTCGCCAGCGTGGCGAGGATCACCAGCGGCAACCTGGCCCATTCCGGCGCCAACAGGAAGAAGGGATTCTGCGCCGCCGCCGGGTGATCCAGCAACAACGCCCCCTGCCCCAGATAGTTGAGCATCAGGCACGGCAGCGCGGCGTAGAGCCAGGCGATACTGATCGCCTTGCGACCATAATGGCCCATATCGGCATAGAGCGCCTCGGCCCCCGTCACCGCCAGCACCACCGATCCGAGAGCGAGGAAAGCGAGCTTCGGGTCAATCAGGAAGAAATGCAGCGCCCATTGCGGATTGACGATGGCGATGATTTCCGGATGGCGCACGATATTGGTTACGCCCAGCACGGCCAGGACCAGGAAATAGACAGCCATCACCGGGCCGAAGAGCGCGCCGACCTTCGCCGTCCCGATACTCTGGATCACGAACAGCGCGATCAGGATGACGATGGCGATGGGCAGCACCAGCGGGGCCATGCCCGTTTCGACCACGGTCAGCCCTTCGACCGCCGACAATACGGAAATCGCAGGCGTGATGATGGCGTCGCCATAGAACAACGCGGTCGCCAGCACGCCCAGCACGGCGATAGTCGGCGTCCACCGCGTCTCCCCCAACCTCCGCCCGATCAGCGCCAGCAGCGCCATGCTGCCGCCCTCGCCATGATTGTCCGCGCGCATGACGATGAAGACATATTTGGCGGTGACGACCAGCATCATCGTCCAGAAGATCAGCGACAGCACACCGTAAATGTGGGCGGCATCGACGGCCAGCGGGTGATGCCCGACGAAACTTTCCTTCAAGGCGTAGAGCGGCGACGTCCCGATGTCGCCGAACACCACGCCTAGAGCCCCCAGCGCGAGCGCCGGGAGCGATCCATGCGGGCCGTCGCTTCGGCTATCCGGCCCCAAATCATGCATGGTCATCTGCTACGCCCCTTTGTTTGGGACGGGCTATGCCACAGCCTGCCACCGGAACGCCACGCCCAAACGCCCCCGCCTTCGAACCTGTGCGCTTCAACCCCTTGCCAGCATCTTCAAAGCGCGCCAATGACGACGCCACAGCCATTGAGGGGATTGCTAGCGGATGAGCCATTATGACGTTCTGATCGTAGGCGCCGGTCACGCAGGCGCACAGGCAGCCATTTCGCTGCGCCAGCTGGGCTTTGAAGGCTCCGTTGCGATGATCGGCGATGAAAAGGACCCGCCCTACGAGCGTCCGCCGCTGTCGAAGGAATATTTCGCCGGCGACAAGAGCTTCGACCGCATCCTCATCCGGCCCGCGACCTTCTGGGGGGAGCGCAAGGTGGACATGCTGCTCGGCCGCCGCGTGAAGGCCGTCGACCCGCAGGCCAAGATCGTCACCGCAGGCGACGAGCAGATTGAATATGGCGCGCTCATCTGGTGCACTGGCGGGTCGCCCCGCATGCTGACCTGCGACGGCGCGGACGCCCCCAATGTCCACGCCGTCCGCCGGCGCGACGATGTCGACGCCATGATGGCGAAGCTCGACCAGATCAGCCATGTGACGGTGATCGGCGGCGGCTATATCGGCCTTGAGGCCGCAGCCGTGCTGTCGAAATTCGGCAAGAAGGTCGTGCTGCTTGAGGCGCTCGACCGCGTCCTCGCCCGCGTCGCCGGCGAGGAGCTTTCGCGCTTCTATGAGGCGGAGCATCGCGCCCATGGCGTCGACCTCCGCACCGGCGCGCGCATGGACTGCATCGAGGTGAAGGACGGCAAGGCCACCGCCGTGCTGATGGCCGATGGCGAGCGGATCGAAACCGACATGGTCATCGTCGGCATCGGCATCGTGCCCGAAACCGGCCCGCTGATCGCGGCGGGCGCGGCCGGGGGCAATGGCGTCGACGTCGACGAATATTGCCGCACCAGCCTGCCCGACATCTATGCCGTGGGCGACTGCGCCTCCCATGCGAATCGCTTTGCGCG
>DASVOF010000173.1:0-13996 GCA_036383495.1 Sphingobium sp.
CAGGTGCCGGTCGCCAATCAGGTTTTCGGTCCCGAGCCCCAGGCCGTCGCCGACGCCCGCCGCCTGATCGAGGCGGCCACCGGCGGCGCGGAGCGGTTCGAGGGCCGCATGATCGAGAGCATGCATGTCGAGGAAGCCAAAGCCCTGATCGCGCGCGCCGAGGCGGTGGGGGCGTAGGGGGTTGGGATTGCCAAAAAATATGTCCAGGCTTTGTCACATTCCGGCACGCTGCCTCGTCATGTCCGCGAAAGGAGCTGTCTTATGCTATTTCGCGTCCTGGCCGGATTGATCGGCATTTTCGATTTCATGAACGGCTTGTCCATGGTGCTTGCCCCGCTGGACTGGTTCAACACAACGTCGGGCGTGATCGCAACCGGACCGTTCAATTCCCATCTCGTTACGGATGTTGGCCTTGGCTATCTGGCCGGAGGGCTCGCGCTCATGGCCTTTGCGGTTCAACCAAGCTGGCGCCTTGCTGCATTCGGGGCTTCGGCCTTCCTTTCCTTCCACGGCCTGTTCCATCTGATCCATGTCGCTGGCGGGCACGGGCGCAACTGGGGAACCGATGTCGCGGTGGCCATTCCCGCACTGCTGGGCATTGCCCTTTGCTGGCCCAAGCGGGAACATGCGGCATGATGCGCTATCTCACTCATCGGATGCTCGATGCCGCCGCCCGGCGTTATCGTATGGACGTGGAATATATGCATGCGATGTTGGATGCATCGCCCGCTGCATTCCGCAAGTTCGGTAGGGTTGCGTCTCTCTCCGGCCATCGCGAGACCGTGCCGGGCGCAGCCAGTCACGCCGCCCGCCTGGTTGGCGTGGTTGCGGAGGATTGTGGCCCCTGCATCCAGCTCGTGGCTGACATGGCATGCGATGCCGGCATGGGCGCGGATCAGATCGTGGCGGTTCTGTCCGGTGATCTCGGGGCGATGAGCCATGAGGTGATACTGGCATACGCCTTTGCCAACGCGCTCGTGCGGCGGGACAGCGATCTGGACGAACGGCGCGAGCAGGTGCGCGGACGCTGGGGCGACCGAGGCGTAATCGACCTGACCTTTGCCGCCCAGATGACCCGCATCTATCCGATGGTGAAGGCCGGGCTCGGCTATGCCAAGGCATGCGCCGCAATTCGGGTAGGCTCTGCCCTCGTGCAACCCGCGGGTAAGGCCGCTTCATGACGGATGACCCTTTCGGGACAAGCCGCAAACGATTGCTTGGCCTTGCCTACCGCATGCTGGGCAGCCGTGCTGAGGCAGAGGATGTTTTGCAGGACGCCTGGCTCCGCTTCGACGCCGTGCGCAACGTCGACAATCGCGATGCGCTTCTGACAACGATCGTCACCCGGCTTTGCCTCGACCGGCTGAAAAGCGCGCGGTCACGGCGAGAAGCCTATGTCGGTCCATGGCTTCCTGAGCCCATTGTCGATGCAGAGGCGCTGGCCCCTGACGCTGCGACCGAACTGGCGGACGACCTTTCCTTCGCGCTCCTTTTGACACTGGAACGACTGAGTCCGGCGGAGCGCGCGGCGTTCCTCCTGCACGACGTGTTCGACATGCCGTTCGCGCAAGTCTCAGCGGTGCTGGAGCGCAACGAAGCGACGTGTCGCCAGCTCGCCGCTCGCGCGCGCGGCGCAGTGCGGCGGGAACGATCGGGGAAACGGCCATCGGAAGAAGCGCATATCCGCCTGATGACGGCATTTGGCGTTGCGGTAGCCTCGGGCGATGTGGATGCGCTTTCTCATCTGCTACACGAGGATGCCGTCCTTATCTCCGATGGCGGCGGTCAAGTGATGACGGCGCGTAATCCGATCCGCGGGGCTGACAGGATCGCGCGTTTCTTTGCGGGCGTGGCGCGAAAATTCAGTTCGCGGATTCCCGGTCTGCGCGGCGAACTCGCCCCGATCAACGGTACGCCCAGCGTCGTCACATGGTATGCCGAACAAGTCGTTCAAGTCCTGGCTCTGGACAGCGACGGCGAGAAGATCACCGCCGTTTACGTTGTGTCTAACCCGGAAAAACTCCGGAGTATCTCTGCGTAAACGGTGCAAGACATTCAGCGGCCTGACACTAACTCACTGGATCAGATGATTTTGTCGAGCATGGCTTCCTTTCGTCCCCTTCACCCTCACCCTTTCTCATACTTCCAGTTGCGACCCTTGCCCGCCGCGATCCATTTGATGGCCTAGGCGATGCGCTTATCGAGGGTGGCGGGCGGTCAGCAGATAGTTGATCGCCTTGTTGGACGACAGGGTGAAGCCCTTGCCCGGACCGAAGGACAGGCCGGTGACGTCCGTGACCTCCAAGCCAGCATCCTCAATCAGTTTCGAAAGCTCATCGGGGGTAAGGAACTTGTCCCAGTCATGCGTGCCCTTGGGAATGCCGCCGATGCTTTCGCCGATCGTGATCATGGCGATCCGGGACAGCGGCGTGCGATTGGGCGTGGACATGATCAGCAAGCCGTCGGGCGACAATTTGCGCGCCAGAGCATTCACGAAAGCGGCGGGATCGGCGACATGCTCGATCACTTCCATCGACGTCACGAGATCGAAGCCGCTGATGTCGATCTGCTCGACCGGTGTCGCGCGATAGTCGATGGAAAGTCCCTGGCCCTGCGCGTGATGGCGGGCGACGGCGATATTCTCCTCCGCCGCGTCGAGCGCGGTGACGGCGGCACCCATGCGCGCCAGAGGCTCGGCAAGCAGACCCGCGCCACAGCCGACGTCCAGCGCGCGCTTGCCCAGCAGCGGGCGGAAGGCGCTGTCGTCTCCAGGCCAGTGTCGGTCGATCGCGTCACGGATATAGCGCAGGCGCACTGGGTTGAGCTTGTGCAGCATCGCGCTGCTGCCCTTGGGGTCCCACCAGTCCGCCGCCATGGCGCCGAAATGCGCAGCTTCGCGCGGGTCTATCGTGGTGGGAGCAATATTCGCCATGCACCCTAGCTACCAAGGTCGGGCTGCGCGCGCCACGGGATTTGACGCCTAGGAAAGAAATGAGCGGGGAGCGGCGGAGTTCTACCGGGCCGTCGGCTTGCTTGCCATATCCGCCGCTACTGCTATAGGGGCGCGGTTTTAGCCCCGGTCAGGGGCATTTTCTTATCCTTTTCAGCAGGCGGGTTCGACAGGCAAATGGCGCGTATCGTGATGAAATTCGGCGGCACCTCCATGGCGGGGATGGAGCGAATTCGCAACGTGGCCGCGCGCGTCAAACATGTCGTCGAGCAGGGCCATGAAGTCGCCGTCGTCGTGTCCGCCATGGCGGGCGATACGGACCGGCTGGTGGGTTTCTGCAAGGAAGCCTCGCCGCTCTATGATCCGGCGGAATATGACGTCGTCGTTGCGTCGGGCGAGCAGGTGACGAGCGGCCTTCTCGCCATGACGCTGAAAGCGATGGGCGTGGACGCGCGCAGCTGGCTCGGCTGGCAGCTGCCGATCCGCACCAATGAAGCCCATGCCAAGGCGCGCATCGGCGAGATCCATACGATCGACCTGCTCGCGTCCATGCGATCGGGCACGGTCGCGGTGATCCCCGGCTTCCAGGGCATGATGGAGGATGGTCGCATCTCCACCCTGGGCCGTGGCGGTTCGGACACGTCGGCCGTGGCGGTGGCGGCGGCGCTCAAGGCGGACCGCTGCGACATCTATACTGACGTGGACGGCGTCTACACCACCGATCCGCGGATCGTGGCGCGGGCGCGCAAGCTCGACCTCGTCACCTATGAGGAAATGCTGGAACTGGCGTCGGTCGGCGCCAAGGTGCTCCAGACCCGCTCGGTCGGCCTCGCCATGAAGGAAGGCGTGGTCGTGCAGGTGCTTTCCTCCTTCGATGATCCCACCCAGGATGACCTCCCCGGCACGCTGATCGTCAGCGAAGAGGAACTGGAAGCCAAGCTCAAGGAAGACAAGATGGAACGTCAGCACATCACCGGCATCGCCCATGACAAGAATGAGGCGAAGATCACCCTGACCCGCGTGCCGGATCGTCCGGGCGCCGTGGCGCACATCTTCGGGCCGCTGGCGGAAGCTGCGATCAACGTCGACATGATCATCCAGAATGTCGGCCGCGACAAGGGCGAGACGGACGTGACCTTCACCGTGCCGGGCGCGGACCTCGCCCGCGCGCTGGACGTGCTGGAGAGCCAGAAGGAAACGATCGGTTTCAACCGCGTGATCCCCGATACGAAGGTCGCCAAGATCAGCGTCGTCGGCGTCGGCATGAAGAGCCATGCGGGCGTGGCTTCGACCATGTTCCAGGCGCTGGCCGATCGCGGGATTAACATCCTCGCCATCTCGACCAGCGAGATCAAGGTGTCGGTGCTGATCGACGAGGATGAGACCGAACTGGCGGTGCGTGTGCTGCACACGGCCTACGGGCTGGATGCGCCGGTCGCGTAAACGGCCTCTTTACAATAATCGTCATCCCCGCGAAGGCGGGGACCCATCTCCGGACGTTGCATCCGGGGATGGGGTTGGAGATGGGTTCCCGCCTTCGCGGGAATGACGGAGTTATTATGACCAACGCCAAACTCGCTTCCCTGATGGCTCGCGGAGCCGAATTCCTTGGCTGCGAGGTCGCGATCCTGTGCGGGGCGATGAGCTGGGTGTCCGAGCGGAACCTGGTGGCGGCCATTTCCAATGCGGGCGGCTTTGGCGTGATCGCCTGTGGGGCGATGACGCCTGAACTGCTCGACAAGGAAATTGCGGCGACCAAGGCGCTGACGTCGAAGCCATTCGGCGTGAACCTCATCACCATGCATCCGCAGTTGTTCGACCTGATCGAAGTCTGCGCCCGGCATGAGGTCAGTCATGTCGTCCTCGCCGGCGGCCTGCCGCCCAAGGGCAGCATCGACGCGATCAAGGCGAACGGCGCGAAGCTGATCTGCTTCGCTCCGGCGCTTAGCCTGGCGAAGAAGCTGGCGCGGTCGGGCGTGGATGCGCTGGTGATCGAGGGCATGGAGGCGGGCGGTCATATCGGGCCGGTGTCGACCAGCGTGCTGGCGCAGGAAATCCTGCCGGAAATGGCGGCGCAGTTGCCTATCTTCGTCGCGGGCGGCATTGGCCGGGGCGAACTGATCGCGGGCTATCTGGAGATGGGCGCGGCGGGCGTTCAGCTTGGCACCCGTTTCGCTTGCGCCGCAGAGAGCATTGCGCATCCGAACTTCAAGAAAGCCTTCTTCCGCGCGTCGGCCCGTGACGCGATCGCCAGCGTACAGATCGACGCGCGCCTGCCGGTCATCCCCGTCCGCGCGCTTAAAAATAACGGCACCGAAGCCTTCACCACCAAGCAGCGCGAAGTCGCCAATCTGCTCGACAGCGGCGCGGTCGACATGGGCGAGGCGCAGTTGCAGATCGAACATTATTGGGCGGGCGCGCTGCGCCGCGCGGTGATTGACGGCGATGTCGAGGGCGGATCGCTGATGGCCGGCCAGTCGGTCGGCATGGTGACGAAGGAAGAGCCGGTCGCCGACATCATCGCGCAGCTGATGGACGAGGCGGCTGTCGCGCTGGAGCGGCGGCACGGCTGATCCGCGCTACGGCGGAAACGGGACGAGCCGAATCTCTTTCTGGCCAGGCTGAGTGTGGAGCCAGTCGCCAGGAACGCGTGGCTTTGCCATGAGTTCTTGTCGGACCAATATTAAAAGGGAGTGAGGGTGCCGTTGCGTGCCGCTTCTTGCCGTTCGTGGCAGCTTGCCTGTGTGACCGCATTGGCGCTGGTCGCCGGTTGCTCCACGCCGAAAGCGCCCCCGACGCCTCCGCCGACGGTCATCCGTACGATCAAGCCGCTGCCGCCCATGGGCGCGGTCGAAGATATGAGCATCCCCGAAGTGGACGCCAGCAGCGGCGAATATCTGACGCCCAATCGCGGGGTGACGGCCAACACGGCGCTCTGGCATGTGCGCATGGCGCTGAACGTCGCGGCGCTTTCCTGCCATGGCGTCAACGAGCCGGCACGGTTGCAGTATAATCGGATCCTGCATGTGCACAAAGACGTGCTGCGCGAGGCCAATCTGGCGGTGGATCGCAACTATATGGCGGCCTATGGGACCAATGGCCTTTCGACCCGAGAGTTGCTGAATACCGTCGTCTATAATTTCTTTTCCCTGCCGCCGGTGCAGCCGACCTTTTGCACGGCGGCGATCGAAGTGGGGGCGAAGGTCCTCGCTTTGCCGTCGAGTCAGTTGCTGGCCTATGCGCCCGAGGCGCTGACCGTGCTGGAGAAGCCGTTCCAGGACTTTTACGAAGCCTATGCCGACTATCTTCGTCGATTGGCGGAATGGCAGTCGCGTTTCGGCGGGACGGTGAGCGTGGTGGTTTCGCCTACGCCCCTGCCGCCGCCTCCGCAACCGCCCAGGGAGGTGACGGCGGGTTTCGCGCCGCCAGCAAGGGCGACGCCGCCGTCGGCCATTGTTCCTGCGCCGCAGCCTCGGGTCATCGTGCCGACTTTCCCGCTGATGCGTCCTAAATAGCGACGGTCGACGGCGCTTTCGGGGGCAGAGGGAAGAGGGTCACGAAGCGTTCTGCCAGGGCCCGATCACCCTCCATTTTAAGCGCCCCGGCCACATCCTCGAACCGCTGCCCGCCATAGATGACCGCCGCCAGCGCATTCTGATCGCCGCTGATCAGTGTGTCGGCGCCCTCAGCTGGACCGCGGTCGATGGTGACGTCGCCGCCTTTCAGGACCGCGCGGAACTCTTCCTCCCCGAAGCGGAAGCCGATCGTCGCGTCTAGATCGCCGATGCGGCTGCGGTCGATCATCGTGCGCATGGACAGGATGACGGACACATTGCTCATCGGCTGGCCCGGCTCCATCGTCGGTGAACGGGAGGCCCAGCGCCCGATCACCTGGAACAATATTTCCGACTCGCGGCCCCAGTCGGTCAGCTCGTAAATCTGGCTGGCGGCGGGTGGGGGCAGGCGGCGACGGATCAGGACGCTCGCCGCTTCCAGCTCTTCCAGCCGCTGCGTCAGCACATTGGCGCTGATTCCGGGCAGGCTGGCGCGCAGGTCCGTGAAGCGCTTGGGGCCGAGCATCAATTCCCGCATTATGGGCATGGCCCAGCGATCGCCGATGAGGTCCAGCGCATGGGCCACCGCACAACCATCCTGATACGCCCGCTTCGTCAACCCAGGAGTCCTTAGTTATCTTTTATAACTTTAATGTTGCATAAGATAATCGGATAGCGCACAAAGTTCAAGTCGGTGAGTCGGCGCGACCGCTATGGAGCCCTCCCGAGCCAGATGATCCCGAGGAGATGCATGATGTCCAATGCCCCCGCTCCGAAGATGATTTTCGTGAACCTGCCGGTGAAGGATCTGGCCGCCTCCATCGCCTTTTACCAGGCTGTGGGCGCGGTGCGGAACAATGACTTCGCCGATGACAGCACCCAGATGCTCAGCTTTTCCGACACGATCCACGTCATGATCATGACGCATGAGCGCTTCGCCAGCTTCACGCCGCGCAAGATCCCCAACGCCCATGAAACCGCGCAGGCGCTGCTGGCGTTGAGCGAGAACAGCCGCGAGGATGTGGACGCCACCGCCGACAAGGCGCTGGCGGCGGGCGGAACGGAACCCAATCCGCGTCAGGACCATGGCTTCATGTATGGGCGCAGCTTCGCCGATCTGGATGGCCATATCTGGGAAGTGGCGTGGATGAACATGGAAGCGGCCATGTCGGCTGGGCAGGCCGAAACGGCTGCCTGAATGCGAACGAACTCGACCCGCCCCAAAAAGGAGAGAGACGATGAGCTATATGGACGGTTTCGTGATCCCCGTGCCCAAGGGGAACAAACAGAGATATAAGGAGGTGGCGGCCTATGCCGCGCCGATCTTCATCGAACATGGCGCGTTGCGCGTGGTCGAATGCTGGGCCGACGACATCAAGCCGGGCAAGGTCAACGACCTGCGCACCGCCGTCATTGCGAAGGAAGGCGAGGAGGTCGTCTTCTCCTGGATCGAATGGCCCGACAAGGAAACCCGCGACGCCGGTTCGGCCAAGGTCATGGCTGACCCGCGCATGCAGCCCAAGGAAGGGGAAGACATGCCCTTCATCGGCGAGCGGCTGATCTATGGCGGCTTCGAAGTGTTGCTCGACGAGAAAGCCTGACATTTCCTTTCAAGGAGACGGATGATGACCGATCTCACCGGCAAATTCTTCTGGTATGAACTGATGACCAGCGATCCGGAGGCGGCGATCCGCTTCTATGGCGATGTGGTCGGCTGGACGGCCCAGCCTTTCGGTGGAGAGCCGATGGATGAGCCCTATAATGTCGTGTCAGGCAGCGCCGGGCCGCTTGGCGGTATCATGGCCATTCCGGCGGAGGCCAAGGATTGTGGAATGAGCCCATGGTGGGGCGGCTATATCGGGTCGGCCGACGTGGATGCGGACGCCCGGCGGCTGGCCGATGCCGGGGGCAGCGTGAAGCGCGCGCCGGAGGATATTCCGGGCGTCGGGCGCTTTGCGGTGATGGCTGATCCGGGCGGCGCTGTGTTCATGCTGCTCAAGGGCTCCAGCCCCGACGGCATGGACACGCCGCCGCCGATGGGGAACGGTCATGTCGGCTGGCATGAGCTGTATTCGGGCAATTTCGACGCCGACCTCGCCTTTTACACATCCCAGTTCGGCTGGGGGAAGGGCGAGGCCATGGATATGGGCGAGATGGGCAGCTACCAGCTTTTCTCGCTCGACGGCGCGACCGAATTCAACAGCATGAATGGCGGCGTCATGGCGAAGCCCAAGGAAATGCCCGTGCCGGCGTGGCTGTTCTATTTCGTCGTGCCGGACATCGACGCCGCAACCGACAAGGTGAAGGCAGGCGGCGGCACAGTGCTGAACGGGCCGATGGAGGTGCCGGGCGGCGCGTGGATCATCCAGGCGACCGATCCGCAAGGCGCCATGTTCGCGCTGGTCGGCATGCGTGGCGATTAGTCACCGCGGCTCCCGTTACCGTTCGTGCTGAGTAGGGGCTGAGCGAAGCCGAAGACCCGTATCGAAGCATCTGTCGGAGCCATCCTTCGATACGCCACTTCGACAAGGTTCTCCTGAGCTTGTCGAAGGGCTCAGTGGCTACTCAGGACGAACGGTAGGGTTGAGAGAAATTGGGAGAGGATCAATGTCGAAGATTTCACCCTGCCTGTGGTATAATGGGCAGGCCGAGGAAGCCGCGCGCTTCTACATCTCGGTCTTTGGCGACGGCTCGGTCGACGCCGTCAGCCACTATCCGGAGGATTCGCCGGTCCCCGCGCCTTTCAAGGCGGGCGATGTGCTGGTCGTCGAGTTCACGCTGTTCGGGCAAAGCTATCAGGCGTTGAACGGCGGACCGGAGTTCGGCTTCACCGAGGCGCTGTCGCTTTCCGTGTCGTGCAGGGATCAGGCGGAACTCGATCGCATTTTCGACGCGCTGACCGCCAACGGCGGCGCGCCCGGTCCATGCGGCTGGCTCAAGGACAAATATGGCGTTTCCTGGCAACTGGTGTCGCAGGAGATCATGGATCTCTACAAGACCGGCAACGGGCCGGGCATCCAGCGGATGATGGCGGTGATGATGACGATGCAGAAGCTGGACCTTGGCCGGATGAAAGCGGCGTTCGAGGGAGAGGGGGCATGAGCGCGACGGAACATGAACTGTCGGTGACATGCCACATCGCCGCCCCGCGTGAGATCGTGTGGAAGGTGTGGACCGACCTTAAAGGAGAATGGTTCTGCCCCAAGCCCTGGCGCGCTGAGGTGATCGAGGAGGATCTGCGCCCCGGCGGCCGCAGCGCCGTGCGGATGTTCGGTCCCGATGGCGAGGACACGGGGCCGATGGAAGGCGTGTTTCTGGAGGTCATTCCCGGCGAGCGTGTCGTGACCACCGACGCTTATGCGTCGGGATGGACGCCGCAAAAGCCGTTCATGACCGCAGTCTGGAGCTTCGCCGATGAGGGGGAGGGGACGCGGTTCACTGCGGCGGCGAGGCATTGGGATGAGGAATCGGTGAAGCAGCACCGGGAAATGGGCTTCCATCCCGGCTGGGACCAGATGGCCGATCAATTCAAGGCGCTGTGCGAGGCTTCGGCGGCGAGGGCCTGAGCGGATCGCAATTTTATCGACTTGCGCCGGATCGGTCTCGACTTCTCCTTGGAAAGCAGGGCCGCGATCTGTTAGCGCTATATCATGCCCAGTACGCCCGCCGCCGCCGCCCGACAGATACTCATCCGCCTTCAGGAGGTGATGGCCGCCCGCACGAGCGCGCAGGCGAAGCTGAACAAGGTCGTCGATATCATCGGCCAAGCACTCTCCAGCGAGGTATGCTCGATCTATCTGGTGCGCGAGGGCGTGCTGGAATTGTTCGCGACGCGCGGCCTGAAGCAGGAGGCCGTCCACGTCACCCGCATGGCGATGGGGGAGGGGCTCGTCGGCCTGATCGCCACCAATGTGGAGATGCTGAACCTGGACGAGGCGGCGGCCCATCCCGACTACAGCTATCGCCCGGAAACCGGCGAGGAACTGTTCCACAGCTTCGCGGGCGTGCCGATCGTGCGGCGGGAACGGGCCATCGGCGTGCTCTGCGTCCAGCATGTCGAGCCGCGCCGTTATGACGAGGTGGAGATAGAGGCGCTCCAGACCGTGGCGATGGTGATGGCCGAACTGATCGCCAACGCCGAACTGGCGGATGACGGCCCGGCGGATTCGCGGGTGCAGGACACCGGCACGATCATGCTCCAGGGGTTGCAGCTGGTCATGGGCATGGCGCGCGGGCACGCCGTGTTCCACCAGCCGCGCGTCCATATCGAACATACCGTCGCCGAAGACACCGAAGCCGAGCGCCAGCGCGTCATCTCCGCCTTCGCCAAGATGCGCGAGCAGATCGACCGCATGACCGGCACGGCGGAGTTCGGCATGGAGGGCGAGCATCAGGAGGTGCTCGAAACCTACAAGATGTTCGCCTATGACGAAGGCTGGATCCGGCGGATCAACGAGGCGATCGACAGCGGCCTGACCGCCGAGGCGGCGATCGAGCGCGTCCAGCAGCGCACCCGGATGCGGATGCGCCAGATCGACGATTCGCTGTTGCAGGACCGGATGCACGATCTGGAGGATCTGGCTAACCGGCTGTTGCGGATCGTGTCGGGTCAGCTGGGCACCGCCGCGCAGCTCGGGCTGCGGCAGGATGCGATCCTGATCGCCCGCAACCTGGGGCCTGCGGAACTGTTGGAATATGACCGGAGGCGATTGAAGGGCGTGATCCTGGAGGAAGGATCGCTGACCGCCCATGTCACCATCGTCGCGCGCGCCATGGGCGTTCCGGTGCTGGGACGGGTGCGCGAAATACGCCATCAGGTGAATGAGGGCGACCTCATCCTGATAGACGTCGCCGCCAACAGCCTGCTCATCCGTCCGACGCCGGACATGGACGAGGCGTTCGAAAACAGGCTGCACGTCACGCAGAAGCGGCGCGCCGAATTCGCCGCGATGCGCGACCTGCCCTCGGTGACGGCCGATGGGCAGCGCATCGAGCTGATGGTCAATGCGGGCCTGCGCGAGGACGCCCAACAACTCGATCTGGTGGGCGCCGACGGCATCGGCCTGTTCCGCACCGAATTCCAGTTCCTGGTGTCCGCCACCCTGCCGCAGCGGGAAAAGCAGCAGCGGCTCTACAAGGATGTCCTGGACGCGGCGGGCGACCGTCCCGTCATCTTCCGCACCGTCGACATCGGCGGCGACAAGGCGCTGCCCTACATGCAGCGGGACGATGATGAGGAGCTGGAGGACAATCCGGCGATGGGCTGGCGCGCGTTGCGGCTGGCGCTGGATCGCGACGGCCTCATGAAGGCGCAGGCGCGCGCGCTGCTGGAGGCGTCGGCGGGCAAGGTGCTCAACATCATGTTCCCGATGGTGTCGGAACCGTGGGAATATGAGGCCGCCCGCGCCCTTGTCGAGCATCAGCGCGAATGGCTGGCGTCGCAGCGCAAGAAGCTGCCCGTCGCGATCCGCTATGGCGCGATGCTGGAAGTGCCCGCATTGGCCGAGGTGTTGGACCTGCTGCTGCCCAGGGTCGACTTTCTGTCGATCGGCACCAATGATCTTACGCAGTTCCTCTTCGCCGCCGACCGCGCCCATCCCAAGCTTGCCGAGCGTTATGACTGGCTCAGCATCGCGATATTGCGCTTTCTCGACCGCGTCGTGCGGACCTGCGAAGCGTATAAGGTTCCTGTCGGCGTGTGCGGTGAAATGGGCGGGCGCACGCTGGAGGCGATGGCGCTCATCGGCCTGGGCGTCCGGCGCCTGTCGATCACGCCTGCTTCGGTCGGCCCGGTGAAGGCCATGATCCGCAGCGTTGACGCCGCCGAATTGCGCAGTGTGATGCGGTCGTTGCTGGACGAGGGAGCCGTCAACTTCCGCGAAAGGCTCACCGATTGGGCAACGGAGCGCGCGATCGAACTGAATTGAACCGCTTGAGGGCGTTGAGCCCCTGGCGGCGTTGACAATCCCCGTCCCGCAATGAGACAAGGCCGGCAATCATAAGTCGCGGAGCAGCATGGCAGAACAACCCGAATTGGAACCCGGCGCGGAAGCGGCGGAAATGCAGCCGAGCACCCCTGGAGCGAAGCTGCGCGCCGCGCGTGAGGCGCAGGGGCTTTCGATGCAGGACGTCGCGACCCGAACCCGCATCGCCCAGCGTCAGTTGGAGGCGATCGAGCGCGACGATTACAGCGCGCTGCCGGGCATCCCCTATGCTGTCGGCTTCGCGCGCGCCTATGCCCGCACGGTCGGTCTGGACGAGGTTGAGATCGCCGCCGACGTCCGCAGCGCCGTGCATAATTCGGAAATGGGCAGCAGTCGTTACGAGACGTTCGAGCCCGCCGATCCGGCGCGCGTGCCTTCGCGCGTACTGGCGTGGACCGCCGCCGCCATCGTCGTCATTCTGGTCGCGGGCTTTGCTGTCTGGCGCACCCAGTTGCTGACGCCGCCGACCGGCACGGAAATCGCCGCGCAGGAGCAAGCAAAGCCCGCTACGGTCGCAAAGCCCGCCGGCGTCGCGCCTCCCACCGCGCTGGTGGATCGCACCGTGGTCTTCACCGCCAATGACGATGTCTGGTTGCGCATCTATGATGAGGCGGGCGAGCGGTTGAAGGACGGGTTGATGAAGAAGGGGGAGAGCTTCACGCTGCCCGCCAACGCCCGTAATCCCATGATCCTGACCGGACGGCCGCAGGCGTTGACGGTGACGGTCGGCGGCAAGCCGGTGGCGCCGCTGGGCGCGCCCGACCGGACGATCTCCGACGTGCCCATCTCCGCCGAGGCATTGCTGGCGCGGGCGGCCCCCGCTGCCCCCGGTTCGGTTCCGCCGGTTGCTCCGGCGCAGCAGCCTGTGCAGGCCCAACCGGCGAGTGGAGGGGTAGCCGCTCCACTACCGCCGCCTGCTGCTTCCCCCGAACCTTCCTCCCCCGACTGAGCCGCCTCACGTCGCGCTTTACGGCGGCGAATATCGCCTTATGGTTAAAAGTAGAGATCCGGGATATGCGTAGATCGCATTTTCCGGGGGAAATGCTCTAGTCGGGGAATAACATGCGTCACCTCTTGTTCGCGACCACGGCCCTTATTCTGGGCGCGCCGTCGCTCGTTGCGCTCGCGCCATCGGCCGCCGCCCAGAATGTGACGGTGGACGTGCGGGTCGACCGGCTCGAAAAGGAAATGCGCGCGGTGCAACGCAAGGTGTTCCCGGCCGGCGCGCCGCTGGAGGCGGAGATCACGCGTTCCACCACGCCGGCCGTCGCGCCGGGCGTCCCTTCATCATCGCCGGTGGCGGACCTGACGGCGCGCGTGGGCGCGCTGGAATCGCAACTGGCGTCGATGACCGGCCAGGTCGAGGAAAACAGCTTCAAGATCAGGCAGCTGGAAGAGGCGTTCAACAAATATAAGGCCGAAGCGCAAAGCCGCGCCGAGGTGGCCGCGCCGCCGCCGGTCCGGCCTACCGCGCCTGCCGCTACCCCCGCTCCCGCCGCGCCCCGGCC
>DASVOF010000174.1:0-3896 GCA_036383495.1 Sphingobium sp.
CGTCCTCGCCTGCTTCTTCCGCGGCCTGCGCGGCCTTGGCCGTCACCAGGCGGCTGGTGGTGCGATAGCTGTCCGCTTCCTCGGCGGAGATGGCGTGCAGCTTGCGCGCCTCGGCCGATCCGATGAAACCATGTTCGATCATGTGGTGATCGGTGACGCCGCGCCACAGCCGTTCGAAATGGAAACCGCCTTCCTCGGCGATCCGGCCGCTCCAGCGGCCTTCGGGATCCTGGCTGTCCATCCACTGGACCGTAGCGGTCAGCCGCTCGGCTTGCGCGTCATGGCTGAGTTCCGGATCGAGCGCGCCATTGATGCTGAGCGCCTCGATGATGGCGGGATTATAGCGGCGCGGCACGTAGCGCATCACCGCGCGCATCCGCCGGGCATGTTCGATCAGCGACCGCAGGTCGTCGCCCGACCGGGCGCCGCCTGACGTGTCGAGGGCCATCGAATCCACGCCATTGTCGACCAGATATTGCTCCAGCGCCGCTTCGTCCTTGAGGTAGACTTCCGACCGGCCGCGCGTCGCCTTGTAGAGCGGCGGCTGGGCGATGTAGAGATGCCCCGCCTCGATGATCTGCGGCATCTGGCGATAGAAGAAGGTCAGCAGCAGCGTGCGGATATGCGCGCCGTCGACGTCCGCGTCGGTCATGATGACGATCTTGTGGTAGCGCAGCTTTTCCAGGTTGAAATCGTCGCGGATGCTGGTGCCCATCGCCTGAATGAGGGTGCCGATTTCCTTGGAGGACAGCATCCGGTCGAACCGGGCGCGCTCGACGTTCAGGATCTTGCCCTTCAGCGGCAGGATCGCCTGATTGTGCCGGTTGCGCCCCTGCTTGGCCGAACCGCCCGCCGAATCGCCCTCGACCAGGAAGAGTTCGGACTTGGCGGGGTCGCGTTCCTGACAGTCGGCCAGCTTGCCGGGCAGGGAGGCGATGTCCATCACCCCCTTGCGCCGGGTGAGTTCGCGGGCCTTCTTCGCGGCCTCGCGCGCGGCGGCGGCGTCGATCACCTTCTGGATGATCATCTTGCCGTGGGAGGGGTTCTCTTCCAGCCATTCCGCCATCTTGTCGGCCATCAGGCTTTCGAGCGGCTGGCGCACTTCGGACGAGACCAGCTTGTCCTTGGTCTGCGATGAGAATTTGGGATCGGGCAGCTTGACCGAGACGATTGCGGTCAGCCCCTCGCGCATGTCCTCGCCGGTGAGCGAGACCTTTTCCTTCTTCAACATGCCCGACTTGTCGGCATAATTGTTGAGCGTGCGCGTCAGCGCCGCGCGGAACGCGGCCAGATGGGTGCCGCCGTCCCGCTGCGGAATGTTGTTCGTGAAGCAGAGGACATTTTCATAATAGCTGTCGTTCCACTCCAGCGACACGTCGATCGTCACGTCGTCGCGACTGCCCGAAATCGCGATCGGATCGGGCATCAAGGGGGACTTGTTGCGGTCGAGATATTTCACGAAGGCCGCAATGCCGCCTTCATAGAACAGCTCGACTTCCTTCTTTTCCTCATGCCGCGCGTCCATCAGGAACAGCCGCACGCCCGAATTCAGGAACGCCAGCTCGCGATAGCGATGCTCCAGCTTTTCAAAATCGAACTCGGTGTGGTTCTTGAAGGTGCCGCCGTCGCCGGGGACCTTCTCGGTCGAAGGGAGGAAGGTGACGCGCGTCCCCTTCTTGCCTTCAGGCGCATCGCCGATCACTTCCAGCGGGGCGACGGCGTCGCCATAGGCGAAGCGCATATAATGCTCCTTGCCGTCCCGCCAGATGTTGAGGTCGAGATATTCGCTGAGCGCGTTCACCACCGACACGCCGACGCCGTGCAGGCCGCCGGAGACCTTATAGGCATTGTCGTCGCTGGTGTTTTCGAACTTACCGCCCGCGTGCAGCTGGGTCATGATGACCTCGGCCGCCGACACGCCTTCTTCGCTGTGGATGCCGGTCGGGATGCCGCGGCCATTATCCTCGACGCTGACCGATCCATCGGGGTTCAGGGTGATGAGGATGCGGTCGCAATGACCGGCCAGCGCTTCGTCGATGGCGTTGTCGGAAACCTCGAACACCATGTGATGCAGGCCCGAGCCATCGTCGGTGTCGCCGATATACATGCCCGGCCGTTTGCGCACCGCGTCCAGGCCCTTCAGCACCTTGATGCTGTCGGCGCCGTAGCTGTTGCTGTTGGGGGTGTTCTGGGTTTCCTCGTTCATGGCGAGCATATAGGGAATTGGGTCACGAAACTAAAGCGAAACATGGCGGCTTCCGCTTGCGGGTTGCGGGGTCTATCAGGCGGTTATGCGCAGCGTCCTTTCCCTGCTTTTGATGCTATGCGCCTGTTCGGACAGCAGCGATGTTCTGGAGCAATTGCCCAACAGCTCGATAGCAGGCGCGCCGCGTGAGGATATGCCCGAAACAAGGCTGGAGGCGACGCTGACCCGGCCGGTGACGATCGGGGAGGACGGTCCCCGGCTGGACGCCTGCGGCGCTATGGGGCAGGCGGCGCGCGTCGGTTCCGGCGGCCTCGCGATCCGGGCGGCGCCCTTCGCCGAGGCGCGGGAGGTCGGTCGCATGGGCGAGGGGGTTCGCGCCCATGTCTGCACCCGCAGCCTCGATCAGCGATGGCTGGGCGTGATAGTGCCGCCGCCTGCGCCCGAAGGTGCGAACGGGACGGCTCCGGTCGACTGCGGGGTGTCCGATCCGGTCGACCATAAGCGGGCCTATGACGGGCCTTGCCTTAGCGGATGGGTGTCGAGCGCGGGGATAAGGCTGGTCGCTGGTTGATATCTGGCAGAATTGGCCTTTAAAATACGGGCCTTTTTCTGTAACTGGTATCTGATTTATCAGATAATGGATCGACGACCATGTCCACTTCCGTATTGCGGCCTCCCTCTCTCCTGCGCCTGCTGGGCGCATGGCGCGCGGAGGACAGCGCGGAGCCGGCCTATCGCCAGCTGGCGCAGGCGTTGCGGATGCTGGTGCTCGACGGGCGCGTCGGCCTCAACGTCCGGCTGCCGGGCGAGCGGGAGCTGGCCGCTGCGCTGGGGCTGAGCCGCACGACCATCGCGGCGGCGTTCGACCGGTTGCGGGACGAGGGCTTTCTGGAAAGCCGGCAGGGTTCGGGCAGCGTGACGCGCCTGCCGCCGGGCCGTATCGAGCCCGATCTGCCCGACATCGACACCGCGTCGGGCGGCAACATCCTCAACTGGACTCATGCCGCGCTGCCTGCCGCGTCGGGCGTGGGGCGCGCCTGCCAGGCGGCTGTGGAGCGGCTGCCCGCCTTTCTGGGCGAGCTGGGCTATGATCCCCTGGGTCTTCCGCCGCTGCGCCGCGCCATCGCCGCCCAGTTCGACCGGCGCGGCTGTCAGACCAGTCCCGACCAGATCATCGTCACCAATGGCGCGCAGCAGGGTTTCGCGCTGCTGCTGCAATGGCTGGCGGGGCCGGGCGACCGCGCGGTGATCGACCATCCGACCTATCATAATGTCATTCAGGCGCTGCAACGGGCGCATGTCGTGCCGGTGCCCGTCGGCCTGCCTGCGCAGGGGTGGGACATCGACGCGATGGACGCGGCCTTCCGCCAGACGAGCCCGCGCTTCGCCTATGTCATCGCCGACTTCCACAATCCCACGGGGCGCAGCATGGACCCCGCGACGCGCCGCGCGCTGGTCGCCGCCGCCACGCGGAGCCATACGCCGCTGATCATCGACGAGACGATGGTGGAAATGGGGCTGGATTTCGCGCCCCCGCCTCCGGTCGCGATCCATGATCCGTCGGGGCGGCAGGTCATCACCATGGGATCGGCCAGCAAGATCTTCTGGGGCGGGCTGCGCGTCGGCTGGATCAGGGCAGATCCGCAGACGATCGCGGCGCTGGGGCGGCTGCGCACGACGATGGACATGG
>DASVOF010000175.1:0-3316 GCA_036383495.1 Sphingobium sp.
TCCCGCGTGGTGCGGGTGAAGCAGGGCGCGCAGGCGCCGTTCGTGATCGTCGACGCCGCGATGAACGACCTGCTGCGGCCCAGCCTCTACGACGCCTGGCATCATATCAGCGCCGTGCAGCCGAGCGGCGAGCGCGCCGCCGCCAATGTCGTCGGCCCGGTTTGCGAAACCGGCGACACCTTCGCCATGCACCGCGACATGGACGTGGTGAAGGCGGGCGACCTGCTCGCCTTCATGACCGCAGGCGCCTATGGCGCGACCATGGCGAGCACCTACAACAGCCGCGCGCTGACGCCTGAAGTCCTCGTTTCCGGCGACAAATGGGCCGTGGTCCGCGCGCGTCCGCCGATCGAGGCGCTGATCGAGGGCGACAGCATCCCCGATTGGGTCCGCGACTGATGCAGAGCCTGCCCATCTTCCTGGCGTTGACGGGACGGCCCGTCATACTGACCGGCGAGGGGGAAGCGGCCGACGCCAAGCGCCGTCTGCTCGAACGAGCGGGCGCGCTGATCGTGGGGGAAGGGGAGGAAGCCGCGATCGCCATCGTGGCGGACGGCGATGAAGCTGCGGTCGCCCGGCTGAAGGCGCGCGGCGTGCTGGTCAACGCGACCGACCGGCCCGATCTTTGTGATTTCACCCTGCCGGCGATTATAGACCGCGATCCGGTGCTGATCGCCATCGGCACGGGCGGCGCGTCGGCCGGGCTCGCCAAGGCGCTCCGCCAGCGGATCGAGGCGTTGCTGCCCCAGAAGCTCGGCGCGCTTGCGACTGCGCTTCATGATGCGCGCGCCGCCATTCGCGCGCGCTGGCCCGAAGCCGCCGCCCGCCGCCGCGCCATTGACTCAGGGTTGGCGCAGGGTGGCGTGCTTGATCCGTTCACCGATTCCGCCGCTACAGCCGTGCCGCTCTGGCTATCCAAGCAGGGGGACGCCGCGCCTTCGCGGCTCGTGCGGATCGAACTGCTCTCGGCTGATCCCGACGACCTTACCCTGCGCGCCGCTCGTCTGCTGGGGGAGGCCGACCGCATCTATCACGCAGCGCATGTGCCCGCTCTCATCCTCGACCGGGCCCGCGCCGACGCCGTCCGCATCCCCGCCGCCGCCGCGCCCGCCGATCCGGGCGAGGGGCTGTCGCTCTGGCTGGACCTGCCGCGATAAGCCGCGCTCTCAGGCGCTCGGCCTGAAAATCACTCCCGCCCGACGCTCAACCGGGCGATCTCATCATGCAACGCCTGGATCGACGACACGAGTCGCGCCCGATCGGCCTGCATTTCCTTCAATTCTTCGCGCGTTTCGCCCAGTTCCACCGCGCGCCGCGCGATCCGGGCGTCGAGTTCGGCATTGTGCCGGGTCAGCGCGCCCAGCTGTTCGGCGCGATGGCGCAAATGGCGTATCCGGGCGTCCAGCACGTCGAAGTCGAAGGGCTTCATCACATGGTCGTCCGCCCCTTCCTCCAGCGCTTCGAGCTGGGCGGCGCTGTCCTTCCGGCCGGTGATCATCATGAAACTGGCGTGGCCGGCGAGGCCCGCGGCCCGGATCTTCTTCATCGTGGCGATGCCGCCCAGCATGGTCAGGCCCATGTCGATGAGGATGATGTCCACCGGGCGCGTGATCAGCCGGCTGAGCGCGACAAAGCCGTTTTCAGCCACGGCGACGTCATAATGCAGATGGGACAGGCGGCGGGCGATCACCGCGCGCGCGGTCGCATCCTCGTCCACCAGCAGCATGCGGAGGCGGCGTTGCGGCAGCGTCTCCGTCATATGTTCCGGTTCATCGTTCGGGTCGGGGAGGGGCTTGAAAAACTGCATGGCGTGCGTCTCCTGACCTTGGGTTATAAGGAGGGAGGGCGAAAAAATGGTTAATGCGCCCTTGGCCCGCCGCGAAGGCGCTTCGGCCGCGCGCCAAGCGGCGCGTGGCGCCAGGGGCAGGGCGATCGCGCGATTGACGCGGCGCGGCGGCGCGGCCAGTGAAGGGCGAAAAGGTGGGTCCATGCGAATCGTCATCATCGATGACAGCGGCCTGCGCGCGACCGTCCTTGAGGAAGGACTGCGCGAGGCAGGCTATGACGATATCCATATCGTCCCCCCGCGCGGCGGCTTCGTCGCGCGGCTCGAACGCATGGCGCCCGACGTCGTGCTGATGGATCTGGGCAGCCCCAGCCGCGATACGCTGGAGGAAATGCTGTCGGTCAGCCGCGCGCTGGCCCGGCCGATCGCCATGTTCGTCGACCAGTCCGATGAGTCGATGATCGGCGCGGCGATCGACGCGGGCGTGTCCGCCTATGTCGTCGACGGCCTGCGCAAGGAGAGGGTGAAGCCCGTGCTGGAGCTGGCGGTGCGCCGCTTCAACGCCTTCGCCCGGCTCCAGACCGAGCTGGACGATGCGCGCAGCCAGCTGTCCGACCGCAAGATCATCGACCGCGCCAAATCCATCCTGATGAGCCAGCGGGGCCTTTCGGAGCCCGACGCCTATGCGCTGCTGCGGTCGAGCGCGATGAATCAGGGTAAGAAGATCGTGGATGTCGCTCAGGCTCTCATCACCGCCAGCGACCTGCTCGGGGGAGGTCTATGACGACGTCGCTGCGCATCGCCTATCTGCCGTTGACCGACGCCGCCGTGCTGGCGGTGGCGCGGGAAAAGGGCTTCGCCGAGGAAGAAGGGCTGAGCCTCGATCTCGTCCGCACGACCAGCTGGGCGACGTTGCGCGACCGGCTGGTGTTCGGGCAGGTGCAGGCCGCGCACATGCTCGCCCCGCTCGCCGTCGCGGTGACTTTGGGCCTCAGCCAGCAGCCCGCGCCGCTTTCCGCGCCTTACAAGCTCAACGTCAACGGCAATATGCTGGTGATGGCGAAGGATTTCGCGCAAGCGCTCGACCCCGACGTCGCCGGGCGGTTGAACGATCCGCTGGGCACCGCGCATGATTTCGCGGCGGCCATCGGTTTGTGGCGGCGCAAGCCGGTGATCGGCGTCGTTCACCGCTATTCCAGTCATGCGATCATGCTGCGCTATTGGCTCGCGAGCGCTGGCGTCGACCCGGATCGCGACGTTGTGCTGCGCGTCCTGTCGCCTTCGCTCACGACGGAGGCGATGCAGGCGGGCGAGGTGGACGGCTTCATCGCCGGCGAGCCGTGGGGCAGCGCGGCGGTGGAGGCGGGCCTAGCCGAAGCGGTGGCCATTGGCGAGCGCATCTGGCGGCGCGGCGTGGAAAAGGTCCTCGCCTTCCGCACTCCCTGGCTGGAGGAAAATCCGGCCGTGGTCGATTCGCTGCTGCGGGCGCTGGTGCGCGCCGCCGCCTGGTGCGACGACCCCGCCCATCAT
>DASVOF010000176.1:0-35159 GCA_036383495.1 Sphingobium sp.
GCCTCAACGATCTGATCGGCGACATTTTCGTCGCCTATCCGCTCGGCTTCAGCATCCATCTGTACCGCGCCAACCACATGTACCACCACCGCTACACCAACACGCTGCGCGATCGCGACTATCGCGTTCAGCGGAGGGACCCCGACCAGCATTTTCCGAAAAGCCCTGCCGCCATGGCCTGGCTGCTGGTGCGCAGCGTGACCGGCCTCAATTTTTATCGCATGGCGCGGGACAGCCGGATCTGGGCGCCCTTCGCCAATTTCCATAACCCGGGACGCTTCGGTTTCAATTATCGCCTGGGGCTGCGCATCCGCTATGTGATTTGGGCCGTGCTGTTCTACGGACTGATCCTGTGGTCGCCGTGGCGCTGGCAGATACTGGGTCTTCTTCTGATCCCGCAATTCATCTGGGCGAATGTCTTCAACCGTATCCGGGCGATAGCAGAGCATAACGGCGTGCCCGACGAGCAGGAGCTCAACGGTACGCGCACGGTCATCCCCACGCTTCTCGATCGGTTCCTGATCGCGCCCTTCAACGTCAGCTATCACCTGGAACATCATCTGTTTCCGTCGGTGCCCTGGCCCAACCTGCGCCGACTGCACATATATTTGATGACCGACCCGGCCTATGCGGCGGACGCGCACATCACACGGAGCTATTGGGGCGTGATCAGGGAGTTGATGCCGCCGCCCGCGTCAATAGCCTGACAGCTTTCGCGGACGGCCGACAGGCCCATCATGGAGTTGCGGCATGCGACCCATTGCGATCAGGCCCCCGCAAGTTCCGCGATGTAGGCGCGCCAGCCGCCCAGCGCCGTGATGTCGTGCGCGTCGATGATCGCGCGCGGTTCGGCGACAAAGCCTTTCACGGACGCGCCGTCCGCCAGCGTAACCGTTCCAATGGCAAGCGGTGCGGGCACTTCCGCGACAAAGCTGCCAAAGGCGGCGACGTCCAGTTCGTAGACCTCCACTGCGATTGCCGCCCCGCCTTCGGAATGGATCAGGGCGGGTTTGGGCGGCGCACTGTTCGCCATGGCGTAAAGGCGATAGGTGGGCGCGGTCGTGGTCGCGCCCAGCGGCCGGGCATTGCGGGACGTCAGCTGCCAGTGGAGCGGCATCCCCTCCAGATGCGCGCCGACGACAGCCAATTTCACTGTCTCCATTTTGTCCTCCATATCGAGAGCGGGCGGCGGCGGCGACGCGGCCGCCTCCAGGTAGGTTTCGCCGACCGTCATCAGCGCACGATCGGTCCAGGCGGGGCCGATTAGCGTGACGCCGAAGCCGGTATCATTGTCGCGAAAACCCGCCGGCAGGGCGATCGCCGCCATGTCGAGCAAGTTCACGAAATTGGTGTAGAGGCCAAGATTGCTGTTGAGCGCGATCGGCGCCGCGCGCATTTCAGCAATGCGATAGATGGTCGGCGCGGTGGGCAGGACGAGCATGTCCACCCCTTCCCACATCGCGTCGGCGATTCGCCGCAGTTCGGCCAGCCGATATTCACCCCGGAAAACGTCCACGCCGCTGACGGACAGGCCCTGTTCCAGTATCGACCGCACGGTGGGATCGATGGCGTCGGCATGATCGCGCAGGAAACTGCCCGCCGCCGCCGTCCGCTCCGCGACCCAGGGGCCGTTGTAGAGGAGCAGCGCCGCCTCCTTCAGCGGATCGATATCGACCTCGACCAGTTCAGCGCCAGTGCGCACAAATGTTTCCAGCGCGCGGGCATAGAGATGCGCGGACGCGCCATCGCCCAGAAACTGGCGCTGATCGGGGCGAGGAACGCCGATCCGACGGGGCGACAGCGCCCTGTCCTCCAGCTGGCGGGAAAAGGCGTCGCCGGGGTCGATGCCCGCGACCACGCCATCCACCAGCCGCGCATCCCCGATGCCGTGTGCAAGGACGGTGATGCAGTCGATGGACCGGCAGGCAGGCACGAGGCCGCCCGCACTCCAGCGCCCCTTCGTGGGCTTCATGCCGATCAGGCCGTTGAAGGCGGCGGGCACACGGCCCGACCCCGCCGTATCGGTGCCGAGCGCGAAGGCGACAAGCCCCGCCGCCACTGCGACAGCCGAGCCGGAGCTGGACCCGCCGCTGATATAGGCGCGGTTGAACACGCAGGCGGGCGCGCCATAGGGGCTGCGCGTGCCATTGAGGCCGGTGGCGAACTGATCCAGATTGGTCTTGCCCAGTGGAATCGCGCCCGCCGCGATCAGCCGTTCCACCACCGTCGCCGAAGTTTCGGACGTATAGGCGAAGTCCGGGCAGGCGGCCGTGGTGGGGACAGCCGCAAGGTCGATATTGTCCTTGATCGCGAACGGCACGCCTGCGAGCGGCAATGCCTCACCCGCCGCGATCCGCGCATCGACGCGGGCGGCGGCCGCCAGCACATCGGTCTCGGCGCAGCGGGTGATCCAGACAGCGGGCTGGAGCGCGGCATAGCGTTCGATGCGGGCCAGCGCCTCCCGCGCGATGGCGACCGCCGTCGTTTCTCCCGCCGCGACGGCGGCGGCGATGGCCGCGACTTCAAAGACCGCGCCCATCAGGCCGGTTCCACAGCCAACAGCGCCCCGCCGGGGCTGATCGACTGCCGTTCCTCGATATAGATCCGCCGGACAATGCCGCCGATGGGAGTCGTAACCTGCGATTCCATCTTCATCGCCTCGATGATGGCGATCGGCTCGCCCGCCTCGACCCGCGCGCCCTCGGTGGTGAGCAGCTTCCAAATGCTGCCGCCGAAGGGCGCCTCGACCAGCTCGCTGCCGTCGGGCAGGTTGATGGCGGCCTCCGCCCCTCCGCCGCCGGCCTCTTCGGTCAGGGCTGCGACGCGGTCGAACTCGCCATTGCGTTCCCAATCGGCGCGCTCCGCGTCAAAGGCGGCCTGACGGCGCGACTGGAAGGCGGCGATGCTGTCGGCATTGTCCGCCACGAAGGCGCGATAGTCGGACAGGCGGAAAACCTCCTCCTCAATGCGGATCGAACGCCGCCCGAGCGGGAAGTCGCGCCGCCACTCGGTCAGCTCCTCATGGCTGACCGGGAAGAAGCGGATACGGTCGAAGAAGCGCAGCAGCCAGGGTTTGCCGTCCCGGAAAGCGTCGGTCTGCCGCCAGCTGTTCCATACCTGGATGGTGCGGCCGAACAGCTGATATCCGCCCGGCCCTTCCATGCCATAGATGCACATATAGGCGCCGCCGATGCCTACGACATTGGGCGGGGTCCATGTCCGGGCCGGGTTGTATTTGGTCGTGACCAATCGGTGCCGGGGATCGACCGGCGTGGCGACCGGCGCACCCAGATAGACGTCGCCCAGGCCCATGACCAGATATTCAGCGTCGAAGACGATCCGCTTCACATCGTCGATGGTGTCGAGGCCGTTCACACGGCGGATGAATTCGATATTGTCCGGGCACCAGGGCGCATCGTCGCGGACGGAGGCCATATATTTGTCGATGGTCTGGTAGATGGCCGGGTCCTGCCAGCTGAGCGGCAGCCAGATGGTGCGCGAGGGAATCTCGAAATCGTCGAGATCGCCCAACCTGTCCTCCGCGCCGACCAGCGTGTCGAGCAGGTCGCGCTGGGCCAGCAGGCGGCTGTCATAATGAATTTGCAGCGAGCGGATGCCCGGCGTGATGTCGATGACGCCAGGCAGGTCCAGCGCCTGTATCTCCAGCATCAGCGCGTGGATACGCAGGCGCAGTTCCAGGTCGAGGACGATGGGGCCATATTCGACCAGCAGATGGCGGTCGCCCTGCCGCCGGTACAGGATCGCCGGGCGCGCGCCCTCTTCCGGCAGGGCGAGCAGGATCGGCGACCCGATATCCGCGCGCTCCGCTCCCGCATCCGCGGACGGGCCGATCAGGGTGCGCACGAAATCGTCCTGCGCATGTTCGGCCGCGACGGCTTCCGCATCGCCCACCGGCTGGAAATGGATGCTGTCGCCGGGCGCAAGCTGCCCGACCTTCCACAGATCGGCCTGTATGACCACGAAGGGGCAGACGAAGCCGCCGAGGGAAGGGCCGTCCGGTCCGAGGATGATCGGCATGTCCCCGGTGAAGTCGACCGCGCCGATGGCATAGGCGTTGTCGTGGATGTTGGAGGGGTGCAGCCCTGCTTCCCCGCCATCCTTCCGCGCCCATTGCGGTTTCGGCCCGATCAGCCGGACGCCGGTGCGGTTCGAGTTGTAATGGACCTTCCACTGCGTTTCGCGCAGCATCGCGATGTCGGCGGGCGTAAAGAAATCGGGCGCGCCGTGCGGACCGTAGAGAACGCGGATGGTCCATTCCCGGCTGTTGACCGGCGGATGGGCCAGGGCGGCTTTCGCGGTGGCTGTCGCAGCGGCCGACGGTTCCGCCTCCGCCGACAATCGGAGCGTATCGCCGGTCATCACCGCCCGGCCCGCATGGCCGCCGAACTCGCCCAGCGTGAAGGCGCTGCGGCTGCCCAGATAGGCCGGTGCGTCGACGCCGCCCGCGACGAGGATATAGCCGCGCATGCCCGCGCCGGTGACCCGACCGATCTTCAATGTCTGCCCAGCCCGAACCTCGAACGGGACATAACAGGCCACCGGATCGCCATCGAGCGTGGCGCCGAAATCGGCGCCGGTCAGGCACAGGCGGGCGGCGGCGTTGAACTGGAGCGTCGGCCCGGCGGCGGTCATTTCCAGACCGGCCGCGCCCTCATCATTGCCGAGCAGCCGGTTGCCAAGGCGGAAGGCGAGGCCATCCATCGGCCCCGACGGCGGAACGCCGACGTCCCAGAGGCCGACGCGCCCCGGATAATCCTGTACCGTGGTGGATGCGCCCGCCGCGATCACCCGGATCGTCTGCGACGCATAGACGATGTCGGCCAGCGCACGGGTCGAAACATTGCCGCTCACGAACGGCGCGGAACGGACGACCGTGCGCAACCAGTCGAGGTTCGTCTCGATCCCCGCGAGCCGCGTGTCGGCCAGCGCCTGCTGCATCGCAGCCACGGCCGCGTCGCGCGTCGGCGCGGTGACGATCAGCTTGGCGAGCATGGGGTCGTACCAGGCCGACACCTCGGTCCCGCTTTCCACCCAGCCGTCGATGCGCGGGCCGGCGGGGAAATCGACATGGATCAGGCGGCCCGAACTGGGGCGATAATCCTGCGCCGGATCTTCGGCATAGAGACGAACCTGGATCGATGCGCCCTGCGGCTTCGCCTCATAACCGTCGAGGAAGGTGAAATCGTCCGCCGCGCCCCGGATCATCCAGCTCACCAGGTCCACGCCCGTCACCTGCTCGGTCACGCCATGTTCGACCTGAAGCCGGGTGTTGACCTCCAGGAAGAAGAAATCGTCGCGCTCCGCATCGTAGAGGAACTCGACCGTCCCCGCCGACCGATAATGGGCGCCCGCCGTCAACCTGATGGCGCAGTCGATAAGCGCGGCGCGGGTCGCAGGCGGCAGGAGCGGCGCGGGGGTTTCCTCCACCACCTTCTGGTTGCGGCGCTGGAGCGAGCAGTCGCGCTCGCCAAGGGCCACGACATTGCCCTGCCCGTCGCCAAAAACCTGCACCTCGATATGACGGGCCCTGGCGACATAGCGTTCCAGGAAGACGCCGCCATTGCCGAAATTGCCGGAGCCGAGACGCGCTACGGTGGCGAAGCCGTCGCTGATGTCGGCGGCATTGTGACAAACCTTCATGCCGATGCCGCCACCACCCGCCGTCGCTTTCAGGATAACCGGATAGCCGATGGTTTCGGCCGCCTTCAGCGCCGCCGCCTCGTCCGTCAACAGATCCGTGCCGGGAGCCAGCGGCACGCCATGCGCAGCGGCCAGATCGCGTGCGGTATGCTTCAGGCCGAAGGCGCGGATATTGTCGGGCGTCGGGCCGACAAAGGCGATGCCCGCCGCCGCGCAGGCCTCGGCGAAGTCGACATTCTCCGACAGGAAGCCATAGCCGGGATGGATCGCCTGCGCGCCGGTCGCCTTGGCCGCCGCTAATATCGCCTCGACATTCAGATAGCTCTCGGCGGCGGGCGCGGGGCCGATGCGCACCGCCTCATCGGCTTCGGCGACATGGCGCGAACCGGCATCGGCATCGCTGAATATCGCGACGGACCCTATGCCCATGTCGCGCAGCGTGCGGATGATGCGGCAGGCGATGGCGCCGCGATTGGCGATCAGGACTTTCTTGAACATCAGGCGGCGGCCACCAGCATGCGCACCGGCGTCGGATTGAAGCCGTTGCAAGGGTTGTTGATCTGCGGACAGTTGGAGACGACGACGACGACATCCATCTCGGCGCGAAGGTCCACCATCAGGCCCGGCGCGGAGATGCCGTCGACGATGCCCAGCGCCCCATCCGCCTCTACCGGCACGTTCATGAAGAAATTGATGTTCGACACCATGTCGCGCTTGTTGCGTCCGGCGCGGGCGTTGGCGTCGAGAAAATTCTCGACGCAGGCATGTTGCGACTTGGTGTGGTGGCCGTATCGCAGCGTGTTGGACTCGCAGGAGCAAGCGCCGCCGATCGTGTCGTGGTAAGCGACGTTGGTGGCGGTGATGGTCATCATCGGCCGCCCCTCATTGGACAGCAGCACCGCGCCTTCGCGCAGGAAGATGTTGCGCTGGGCCGCGATGGTGTCCTGCGCGCTGTAGCGCTCGGCATCGTCCCCGGCGGCATACATCAGGAAATCGACGGCCTGATTGCCTTCGAGGTCGATGATGCGGAGCATTTGTCCGACCTTCACTTCATGCATCCATGGGGCGCGGGCGGGAACAGTCTCGTCATGGACGATGCGGCCGGCAAGGCCATCGGTCTGTGTGGCGGTCATGGTTGGTTCCCCTGTCAGCGCCGGTAAAGGTCTTCGGTGTTGAGGAAGGCGCGCAGTCCTTCCGGGCTGGCGTTACGGATCGGATCGCCCTCGGGCGTCACCTCTCCCTTCCAGGCGGTAACGCGCAGCGGCGTGACGGTGTATTCCGGCCGTTCGTCCAGAACGTGCGGGCAGTTGGCGAGGACGACGATCAGATCCATCTCTGCGCGCAACAACAGTGACCGGCCGGGAGCGAAAGGACCGATCTGCGCCGATGTGCCGCCATCCTGGCCGATACGAACGCCCTTGAACCAGTTGATGCAAGGATGGACGTCCTTGCGCCCCAAACCATATTTGGCGACCGCCAGCATGAAGCGGTCGCGGGCGTTGGGATGAGGGCCGTAATTCTTGCCGTCCGTATATTGGCGGGCGTTGGACGCTTCATTGGACGCCCCGCAGAAGGCGTCATGGGCGTCCGCATCATCCTCGACGATGCTCATCATCACCCGTCCCATGTCGGAGAGAAGCAGCTTGCCCGTTCCCAGATAGCCGTTCCACTGCACCTTCAGGGTGTCCGCGACGTTCAGCCGTTCCACTGGCGTCTCGGCGTTAAACAGCAACATGGAAGCACAGGCGTCGCCGACGAGATCGACGAGGCGCAGGCGCATGCCGCGTGCGATCCGGCGCGATGTGTATCCACCCGCCGCAACCCTTTCCTCCCACACCACCTCGCCGGCCGCATCGTCAGCGCGGGCGGGGACGATGGGCATGGCCTCGACAACGGTTCCACCCTGCGCGCGGGCATGATCGCGCGCGGCATAGGGGTTGGCCGTACTGCTGCTCATTTCTGCTCTTCCTCCTGAAGGATGTCGGGATCGTCCGGCAGTAGCTCGGCCGGGATCGCCGCTTCGCGCATGGCGCGGGTCTTGCGCTCCAGCGGCACGTCATAGGTGGCCGTGGAACCGAAACGATGGGGAGCGTGCGGATCGTGCCGCCGCTTGTCGAAAGCCAACACCCGGGTTGAGAGCTTGAATGCCTCGTGGATGTCGTGCGTCACCATGACGATGGTGAGGCCCTGTTCCTGCCAGAGTCGCGTCACCAGCGCATGCATGTCCAGCCTGATGCCAGGATCGAGCGCGCCAAACGGCTCGTCCAGCAGCAGGATGCGCGGGTGTTTGACCAATGCCTGGGCGATGGCCAGCCGCTGCTGCATTCCCCCTGACAACTGCGCCGGATAGGCGTCGAGGCTGTGCGCCAAGCCCACCGCCTCAAGCATCTCGGTCGCCTGGGCCACCGCCTCCCGCCGCCTCTCGCCGAACAAGCGGGCCGTCAGCGGCGCACCGCCGCATTCGATGCCGAACAGCACATTGCCCAACACCGTCAAATGCGGGAACACCGAGTAGCGCTGGAACACCACGCCTCGGTCAGGATTGCATTCTGACCGTAGTGGCGCATCATCGAGTAGCAATTCGCCGCGGCTTGGCGCTTCCTGCCCCAGGATCAGACGCAAGAAGGTGCTTTTGCCAGCGCCAGACGGTCCGACAACCGAAACGAACGCGCCTTCTTCGATGTCGAGAGTGACGCGCTCCAGCACGATCTTCTCACCATATTCGACCCAGACGTTCCGGAAGGAAAGGAGCGCGCTCATCGGGCGTCTCCATGCGCCCAAGGGAAGGCTTTTCGGCTGATGCGGAGCAGTAGAACATCCGCCACGATGGCGAGAAGCGAGATCCAGGCGACATAGGGCAGGATGATGTCCATCGCCAGATAGCGGCGGACGAGGAAAATACGATAGCCAAGCCCGACATCGGACGCGACCGCCTCCGCAGCGATAAGGAAGACCCAGGCCGGTCCTATGGAAAAGCGCAGACTCTCGATCAGCCGGGGCATGAGCTGCGGCAGCGCGACCCGGATCGCCAGCTGCCAGCTGTTCGCGCCCAGCGTCTGCGCCTTGAGATATTGCTCTACGGGCAGCCCCGAGACCTGCGCAGCGAGATCGCGCGTCATATAGGGCGCGATGCCGATCGCGATCAGCGCGATCTTGGAGGTCTCGCCCAGTCCCAGCGCGATGAAGAGAATGGGCAGGATCGCGATGGGTGGGATGACTGCTATGATCGTAACAACCGGCCCAGCGATCGCGCGGGCCATCGGCACGATGCCTAGCATCAGACCAAGGATCAGCGAGGTTACCGTGGCGATGGCCAGCCCCGTGCCCAGGCGGCTGAGGCTGGCCATGGTGTCGGCGACCAGCAATATCTGGCCGGTGGCCGGATCGGGCATGGTCGCCAGCCGGAGCGCCGCATCGGCCATGGCGCCAAATGTCGGCAGCACCTTGTCGACCGGATTGGCGGCATGTCGCGCCTCTGACACAAGCATATAGGCGAGCAGAATGATGGCGATGGGCGCCAGGCCCAGAAGGAGACGCGTCCCCCGTTTCGGTCGGATGTTGATGATACGCGTCATTACTGTGCCTTCTCCTGCCGCACCGAGTCAGAAGGCCGCAGTGATGGAGAAAAGCGCCGCACCGTCAACGATTTCACGGCCGCGTTTGGCGCCGGGAAGTGTGTAGTAGGCGTCCGCCTCGTCCCGGTCGATGTCGGTGCCGACATAGGATAAATTGAAGGTCAGCCTTTTCCAGGCGACGTCCGCGCCGGCGGTATAGTCGAAATAGTGGCCACGCGGCCCCGCGTAGATGGACCCCTCGCCATTGGTATGGCCGACATGCCCTTTGAGCGTGACCGGCGTTCCGGCAATGGGTAGCGCCACATCGCCATAGACCCACAGATTATCCGCGTCTCCGATGGAGGCGCGCCGCGGCGCATAGTTGACGCCCAGCTTCGCCTTGACCGGACCGAGGGGATAGCTGACGGAGGCGTAGAGCTCGGCATATTGATGATCGTTGGTGCCGGGAAACATATACCAGACCAGCCCGCCGTCGATGGTGGCGTCGCCCAGCGCCGTCGAATAGCCGCCAAGCAGATCCAGTTCCATATTGGCGCCGCCAAACGTGCCGTAACCGGCAAGGCTGGACGCCCAGGCGCCGACATAGAAGCCGGATTTGTGCGCGGCCGTGACGCCGCCCTGAACCGCCATCCCTTCGTCGCTGAAGGATATGCCGCGCAGTCTATATTGCGAGATGCCCGTGACGCTGCCGCTAACAGTAACGGCGCTGCCAGTGGCGGCGCCGCCACCGTCATCCTGCGCGGCGGCAGGCAATGGCGCCGCGATCATCGCGAGCGGGATCAGGAAAGTTGATTTTCGCATGTCGTTACCCCCATGGCTGACGTGATGCCGCTCCGGGCGCACCTCTCCCGTCAACCGCCGCGCGTTAGGCGCTGGCGGCCCTTATTTTCCGTTTTCGAACTTACGCTTCAGAGCGCGCCGTCGGCCGCCATCTTCATATAGGTCGGGTCGAACCGCAGCTTCACATTGGCCTTGTCGCCCAGCGTCTTGTTGCCGGGGAAGGCTATGCCGATGGCGTCCACGCTGCTCGCCGCAGGTCCGAACAGGCCCTTTGAGAAGCTGAACCGCCGCACCCGGTCGGTGACCGTCATCAGCTTTGGATCGGTCGCATAGGCCAGCGCAGCCTTGGGCGTGGTATAGAGGTAGGTGGTCTTGAGCTGCCCTTCGAAATCCGCAGGCGTGGCGCCGGCGTCCGCAGCCATCATCGCCCGCGCCTCCTGCGCCTTGGCGTCGTTGCGGCTCATCACCGCCATCGTCTCATACCAGATGCCCGCCAGCGCCTTACCCAGTGCGGGGTTCGCCTTCAGCGTCGCAGTGCTGACGTTCATCACGTCCAATATCTCGCCGGGAATCTTCGAGCTGTCGAAAACCTCCGTCGCGCCCGGCGCCTTGCGCACTGCCGCCAGCTGCGGATTCCACGTCACGACCGCCGACACGCCGGGACTTGCGAAGGCGCCTGCGATATCCGCGTCCCCGGTGTTTACTGTCTTCACGTCGGACAGCTTCATTCCGCCTGTCTCAAGCCCTCGGGCCAGCAGATAGTGGGAGACGGAAAGCTCGACCAGATTGACGGACCGTCCCTTGATGTCAGCCAGCGACTTCGCGTTCTTTAAAATAATTCCGTCATTGCCGTTGGAATAGTCGCCGATGATGATGACGCTGGTGTCCTTGCCTCCGGCAGCGGGGATGGTGAGCGCATCCATGGTGGTCGACACCACGCCGTCCAGCTTCCCGGCGGTATATTGGTTGATCGACTCCACATAGTCGTTCACCTGAACCAGATTGATCGTGACGCCGTATTTATCGGCCCATTTCTTCACGATCCCGGCCTTTTGGGCATAGGACCAGGGCATCCAGCCGGCATAGATCGACCAGCCGATGGTGAAGTCCTTTTTGGGAGCTTCCACCCCGCCTGCCGCGTCCGCTTGCTTCCCGGCGCCGCCACCGCAGGCAGCAAGGGACATCAAGCCGGCAAGGCAGAAACTTTTGATAAGAATACGTCTATTCATCAGCGGGTCTCCCTCCCCAGCGGGCCAGCCGCTCCCGCTGTCGCGGCGAGCAAATCGAACAGAGATTGGCGCAGTCTGGAGAAACTATATTTCGGACTTGGATCTAACATCGGCGCCCCCGCTAAACTATGCACCCTTGTCCCTGACGAGTGGGCATCATGCTATATGTTAATTTTTCATCGAAGGCATAGATCCTGTCTATGCCTTCGATGTTGCGCGCAGGCGGCGGACTATCTCATCCATAAAAAGCTGCGTGGCGGTGTCGCGCTCCGGTTCCGAACGCGCTAGCAGATAGATGTCGTACGACGGCTCCACCTCCTTTGGCAGAAGCGGCCATAGCTTCCCCTTCGCGACCCAATCCGCCGCCGCCAACACAGGCAGGAAGCCAATCCCGACACCCTGACGGATTAGCCTCATCGCTTCGTGAACATCTTCCGCCCGACCGTTGGTGATCGTCCCCAGTCCATAGCGTTGCCGCAGACGTGTAATGGTATCGAGTTCGTCGGCGCCGGTCAGGACGAAGCCCTCCTCCCTCAGTTCGGCCAGCCGCGCGATCCGGCTGCCGAAGAGGGGGCTGGTCCAGGCGCAGTAGAGTTGCTGCGACTCCACGAACAACGGTTCGTAGCTGAGACTGCTTCTGACCCCGCTGTCATAGCCGACGCCGATCTCCACCTCTCCGCGCTCAAGCGCGTCCAGTACATCGCGCCAAGGGGACACGCGCATTTCGATCTGAATGGCCGGATGGCGCCGATGGAAGGTCGCGATCGCCTCGTCCAGTTCCGGTGCGATGATCGAAGAGATCATCTGGATTCGGACAAGTCCCTGAACCTGCTTCATGGCCTGCGCCATCTGGTGGGGAGCCATGCGGGCGGCTTCGAACATGTCCTCGCAAATAAGCAGCAACGCCTTGCCCGCCGCCGTCACCTCGATCCCGCCGGCGCCCCGTTTCAGCAGCTGAGCGCCAGCAGACTCCTCAAGCCTCTTGAGGGCGGCGCTGATGGTCGGCTGCTGCCGGTTGAGCCGTCGCGCGGCCGCGCCGATACCGCCGGCGCGCACGATCTCCACGAACAGCCGGAGAAGGTTCCAGTCCACCCGAGCAGCGAAGTTCTTGTCGATACGATGGACTGGATCGGGCAAACTTCACCGAACATTCTGTGAATGGTTCGTGTTTTTACTGCGCCGATCCCGCAGCGCAAGCCATGATGGAATTTCAGCCTTCAGTAGATAGGGCGGACCCAGGGCAAGGCGTTTCACCATCAGGAATTTCGGCCTCGTCTGGGGATTGATGTTATGCGGCGAGCCTGCGGCGCCGCATGCCCCTTATAGCGACACCGCAATTCGACCCCGAACGGTGCGAGGCGCGCCTGGGGTGATCCAGACGTCGCTGTAGCTGCTCTCGACATAGCTGCTGTCGAACAGATTCTCCGCATCGAGATGAGCGGTGACGCCCCTGGCAAGAGCGTATGAGAGGTTGAGGCGCGCGGTGACATAGCCCGGCAGGCGGAAGCCGCTGGCCACATCGTCGCCGGGCCGTGCGCCGACATAGGTGAGGCCCCCGCCCACGCCGACCGATCCCCGCTCGTCCCCTTCCGACCGCCAATGACCGTAAAGCGATCCGCTGTGCCGGGGGATATTGGACAGGCGGCTGCCGACCATGAACGGGCGGGTGTCCACGATGACTTTCGCATCGGTGTAGGCATAGACGGCGGTCAGCATCAGCCGGTCGCCCAGCGCATAATTGACGTCCGCTTCCACCCCCTTGCTACGTGCGCGACCTGCCGCGATGCTGAAGCCGTTGTTGGCCAGGTCGCTGACCAGCACATTATCCTTGGTGATGCGGAACGCGCTGATCGTGCCGGTCAGGCGCCTTGCCAGAGCCGCGAACTTGACGCCCGCCTCCCACGCCTCGCCCCGCTCCGGCGCGAAGGGGTTTGAGGCGGCGTCCGTCCCCTGATTGAAGCGGAAGGAACGGCCCCAACTGACATAGGCCGACACGTGCCGACCGGGCGCATAGGTGAAGGCCGCGCGTGGATTGGTGACGGACGGCGACTGGCGATCCGTGCGGCTGGCGCGATAATTGGTCGTGGCCTGCCTGACCCAGTCGTGGCGAATGCCGAGCAGCAGGGAAAAGCGGTCGTCCAGCGTCAGCAGGTCCTGCACATAGAGGCTTTCCCCGCGCAGCTTCTCCAGCAAATCCTGATTGAGCGGCGCGACCGGCTTCGCCTGACCATAGACCGGGTTGAAGATATCGATGTCATAAGGCGTCGCGGCGGTCGGATTGAACCGCCAGAACAGACGGCGCTGGTCGTAAGTGAAGGCATCGGCGCCCAAGCGGAACTGGTGGTCGAGGCCAAGAAAGCCCCCGTTGGCGCTCAGCTCGACGCGACCGGACAGGTCCTGCCACCCATAGTCATGAATGCGAAGCTGGCGGCGCAGGCGCGTGCCGACCAGCGTCGCATTATGGGTGGACTGGCCCGTCAGCGCGCCGTCGCGATATTGCACCCCGGCCTCCAGCGTCACGCCGTCGGCAAGATCGGCATAGAGCGTGCCCTGATGCTGCCATGTCTCCTGCCGCATCTGTCCGTCATTGGGTTCGCCTAGGAAACGTGTCCGGGGCAGGGCAAGCGGATCGCCGCCAACGGCGACAAGGCCCCGGTCATGCGTGAAATGCACCAGATTATATTCGAGCTGATAGAGGAAGCGCAGGCCGTCACTGATCCGCCACGCCACCGACGGCGCGAGCAGCAGGCGGTCGCTGCGGTTGAAATCACGGAAGCTGTCGCCCGCCTGGTAGACGGCGATCAACCGGGTTGAAACGCCGCCGCCCACCGGCCCGCCAATGTCCGCCGAACCGCGCCATGTGTCGAACCTGCCATAGGAGACCTCACCCCCGGCATGGGCATGATCCAGAGGCGCTTTCGTCACGATGTTGATGGAACCACCCGGCTCGCCCTTTCCCGACAGGGCGGAGGCGGGGCCTTTGAGCACCTGAAAGCTTTCCACCATCGCGACGTCTCGCCGGGCGTTGAAGCCGCGATTGGCGGTGAAGCGGTTGACCAGCAGATCCGGTCCCTGATTGATATCCCCGGAAAAGCCCCGGATGGCGTAGCTGTCCCACGCACCGCCAAAGCTGTTCTGCCGCGCCATGCCGCCCGCGAGGTCGAATAGCTGCGACAGGTCCGTAAAGCCCGCCTGCGTGATCAGCCGATCATCCAGCAGGCGGACATTCTGCGGCAGCAGGATCGGATCGACCGAAAGGCCATTGATGCTGGCATTAGCCACGCGAGCGCCGGTGACGACAATCCGTTCCCTGTCCTCCCGGTCGTTATCCGCATCCACGTCATTCGCAACCGCGACGCCCGGCATCGCCAGCGCGCTTATTATCACCATGCGCTTGAACGCACCCATTCGATAGCCCCCGTTGAGATACGATATATCGCTACACTATGAATCATGGCCGCCCTCGTCAATGATATGTTATACCATTTATATTGACGAACAAGTGAGGGATCGGCCAGAAAGCGGCGCTTCCCCAAGGAGACCGTCATGCCTGCATCCGCAGAGGCGCCCATCGCCCCGTCCCCCATCGCCCTGACGGACGTGCATCTGTCCTATGGCCAGCATCGCGTGCTGGACGGCCTGTCGCTAAGCGTGCCCGCCGGGCATATCCATGCGCTGCTGGGCGGCAATGGCGCGGGCAAGTCGACCACCCTGTCCGTCCTGCTGGGCTTTGCCCGCGCGCAGGGCGGAGAGGTGCGCGTGGCGGGCATCGATCCGGCGGCGCAAGCGGACGCAGCCCGGCGGCGCATCGCCTATCTGCCTGAAAATGTGGCGCTCTACGAACATCTGTCGGCGATCGAGAATGCGGACTATCTGCTTGCCCTTTCCGGGGAGCCGAAAAGCAGCGACGCCATCCATGCCGCCTTCACCGCTACGGGCCTTCAGGAGCGCGCATGGAACCAGCGATTGGGCGGCTTTTCCAAGGGGATGCGGCAAAAAGTCGCGATAGCCGTCGCCATGCTGCGAGAGGTGCCAGTGCTCCTTCTGGACGAGCCGACATCCGGCCTCGATCCCCGCGCGACCGCGGATTTCAACCGTCTCCTGCTGTCCGTGCGTATGCGCGGGACGGCCGTGCTGATGGTCACGCATGACCTGCTGAGCGCGGCCGACGTGGCGGATCGCATCGGTTTTCTGGACAAGGGCCGGATCGTGGAGGAGGTCAGCGCGCAGGGAGACGAACGCTTCGACCTGCGCGCGCTGCACGCCCGCTTCGCAACCGATACCGGTGTCGCGGGATGAGCGCCATCCGGCTGATCGCACGGGACGAACTGCGCCTGATGCGGCGCAACCGGGTGGCGGTGATCGCTTTCGTCCTGCTCATACTGCTGACGCTGGCCGCTGTGGTGACGTCGTGGAGCCATCAGAAGGGCATATCGGATCTGCGCGCGCGCCAGCAACAAGCGGCGACGGAGGCATTCGACGCCCAGCCCAACCGCCATCCCCACCGCGTCGTCCATTACGGTCACTTCATCTTCCGCCCGCTCAGCGCCCTTGCGGCCTTCGATCCCGGCGTCGATCCGTTCACGGGCAGCAGCATGTTTCTGGAGGGACATCGCCAGAACAGCGCCAATTTCGGCGATGTGCAGCAAAGCTCCCTGCTGGTCCGCTTCGGCCAGCTCACTCCCGCTTTCATTCTGCAATCGCTGACGCCCCTGCTGCTTGTCTTCCTGGGTTACGGCGCCGTCGCGCGGGAACGGGAACGGGGCACATTGCGTCCGCTGATGTTGCAGGGTGCGTCGCGGGGTCAGATCGTGGCGGCGAAGCTCGGCGCGCTGGGGCTGATCGCGCTGCTGGCGGGCCTTCCGGCGATGATCGGGTTCATACTGATCGCGGGCCAGCCGGGCGCGCTTGCCGCTCCCATGGCGGTGATCGCGCTCGGCTATGCCGTGTATCTGGCTTTGTGGACCGTGCTGATCCTGCTCGTCTCCACCGTCGCGAAGCGGAGCCGCGATGCTCTCCTCGTCCTGCTCGCCATCTGGGCGGTGATGGTCGTGCTGCTGCCCCGGCTGGCGCCCGACATGGCGAACGCCGCCTATCCTCTGCCCAACCGGTTGCAGACCGACATCGCCATTGCGCGCGACTTGCGGGCCATGGGCGACAGCCATAATCCCGACGATCCCTATTTCGCGAACTTCAAGCAGACGGTGCTCGACCGCTATGGCGTAAAGCGGGTCGAGGATCTGCCCATCAATTACAAGGGCCTGCTCGGCATGGAGGGCGAGCGGATGACGTCCGCGCTGTTCGATACTTACGCCGCCCGAAGCCATGACGCGCAGGATCGGCAGAACAGGCTGGTGCGGACCATTGGCGCGGCCAGCCCGGCCATCGCCCTTCACGGCCTGTCCATGGCGGCGGCGGGAACCGATTTCGCCGGGCACCGCCGGTTCATGGAGCAGGCGGAGGCCTATCGCTACAATCTGGTCCAACGGCTCAACCGGCTACAAGCCGAAGCCGTCGACTATGCCGATGACGTCGCGAGCGATCCCGATGCCGACCGCCGCAAGCGCGTATCGGGAGACCATTGGCGCGACATGCCCGATTTCACCTTCCGACCGCCCGATGGCGCGACGCTGGCGGGGGCTGCGCTGCCGGGCCTTGCGATATTGCTGGGCTGGCTGGGACTGGCCCTCCTCCTCCTTGCGGGAGCGGCCAGGCGTCTGGGAGCAGGCCGATGACGATATGGATGTATGAACTGCGGCTGTTGCTGCGTGCGCGCCTCGCGCTTTTCGCGCTGCTGCTGCTTTCCGGGCTGGCCGCTTCCGCCATCGGCCTGGGCATGGCTGAAATGAACCGGCAGAAGGCGGCCATTGCAGCGATCGCGGAGCCGCAGGCAGAAGATATCGCCGCCATCTCCGCATGGGTGGATAAGGGCAAGGATGCCGGCAGCGCCGCCTATTACAGCTTCCACCCGACATGGGATGCGCCCTCCCCGCTCGCTTTCGCCGCCATCGGCATGCGCGACGTGTCGCCCTATATCCTGCGTGTCCGCGCCCTCGGTCTGGAGGCGCAGATATATGATGGCGATATTTTCAATCCGGAACTCGCGCTGCCGGGGCGTTTCGATTTCGCCTTCGTGCTGGTGTTCCTCGCGCCGCTGTTCGTGATCGCGCTGTTTCACGATCTCGTTTCCGGCGAGCGGGAGGCGGGACGATCGCGCATGCTGGATGCGCTGCCCGGAGCGCGTCGATTGTGGCTGCGGCGCGGAGTCTTGCGGTTTGCGCTGCTGTTCACGGCGCTCAGCCTGCCGTTCGCCGGGGCCGCACTATATAACGGCGTGGGCGCGGGGGCCGTGCTGGCCATATTGGCGGTGGCGGCGGCTTACCTGCTTTTCTGGATCGCGCTGACTACGCTCGTCGCGCGGATGCGCTGGTCGTCCGCCGCCAATGCCGCGACCATGGCCGCCTGCTGGCTGGTGCTGGTGCTCGTCCTCCCGATGCTGGCCCATGTGGTCATCAACCGGACCATAGCCGTAAGCCAGGGCGCGGAAATCGCGCTGGCGCAGCGGGAGAAGGTCAATCGCGCCTGGGACATTCCACGCGAGGAAACGATGCGCCGCTTCTACGCCAGCAATCCGCAATGGGCGGACTCGCCGCCGCTCCCGTCAGGCTTCCATTACAAATGGTATTTCGCTTTCCATCAGGTTGGCGACGAAAGCGTCGCCGGACAGGTGCGCGCCTGGCGGCAGGGGCTGGAACGACGCGATGCAGTGGCGCGGGGGCTGGGCTGGCTGATGCCGTCCGTGGGGGTGCAGGCGATCCTCACCCGGCTCGCCCATACCGACCTCCAGGCGCAATTCGCCTATCAGGACCGCATTCGCGCCTATCATCGGCGGTTGCGCCATTTCTATTACGGCTATCTGTTCAGGGACCGGCCCTTCGCCGCCAAGGATTTTGGATTGGCGCCCCGCTTCTGAAGGCCGAGTCTGGCCGGAACACCCATCAACCGCCGACAAAAAAACCGCGCAGCATGTCACACGGCTATCCGCTGCCTCGTCATGACGGTATCCAACAGCAATATAGGATCCGACACATGAATGACCGCACCGATGTCTACGCCGCTGGCGGGCCTCTTTTCAAAGCCTGGTACGACCTGTCGATGCAGGTCGAGAAATCCGGTCTCGAAAAAGGCCTGCTGGAACTGGTCAAGATCCGCGCCTCCCAGATCAACGGCTGCGCCAATTGCCTCAACATGCACACGTCCGATGCGCGCAAGGCAGGCGAAACGGAACAGCGCATCCATTTGCTCGGCGCGTGGGAGGAGGCTCCATGCTATAGCCCGCGCGAGCGGGCGGCGCTTGGGTGGACCGACCATATGACGGAAGTCGCCATAAAGCGGGCCCCAGACCATGTTTATGCCGCGCTGGCGTCGGAGTTCAGCGCGGAGGAGCAGGTGCAACTGACGCTGGCGATCAATGTCATCAACGGTTGGAACCGGCTTGCCGTAGGCTTCCGTCTCTACGATCCCGCACTTGGCTGGCCAGCGTGATCGACGATGGCGTCACGAGTTTCGACGCGGAGCGAGCCAGCTTGCTCCGCGTCGCCTATCGCATGCTCGGCTCCATGGCCGACGCGGAAGACCTGCTGCAGGACGCATTCATCCGCTGGGCCGGGACGGATAGGGGAGCCGTGCGCGTCCCCGCCGCTTATCTCCGCCGTATGGTGACACGCCTCTGCCTCGACCATCTCAAGTCCGCGCGGGTGCAGCGGGAAGACTATGTCGGCCCCTGGCTTCCCGAACCGTTAGTGGAGGCGGAACCAGTGGAGGATGTCACCCTCCCCCTCATGCTTGCGCTGGAGCGTCTTTCCCCGCTCGAACGCGCAGCTTTCCTGCTCCATGACGTTTTCGGCGAGAGCTTCGAAGATATCGCCCAGTCCATCGGCCGGGATGCCCCCGCCTGCCGTCAGCTTGCGGCCCGCGCGAGGGAGCATGTGCGCGGCGAGCGCACGCGCTTTCCTGTCGAACGCGATCATGGGCTGGCAATCGCTGCCGCCTTTTTCGAAGCGTCCAGGGCTGGCGATACCGCGAAGCTCGGCGCCATGCTGGCCGACGATGTCCGCTTCCATTCCGACGGTGGCGGCAAACGCCCCGCCGCAGGCCGTATCCTCGACGGCGCCGTCGAGGTCATACGCGGGCTTGCCGCGATTTTCCGTTTGCGGCACGGCCATCCGGAACTGGTCCGGCAGGCGTTTGTGAATGGCTTGCCCGGTTTTGTGACGCGCGAACCGGACGGGATGTTGCAGACGACAGCCCTTCTGGTCGAAGCCGGCCGCGTGAAGGCGATTTATGTCATGCGCAACCCTGACAAACTCAGCCATGTGGAGAGGCTGATCCACTAGGTGGGATCGACATTCAGGATTCCCAAACGAGCTGATCGCTGATTCAGATACGAGTTGAACGATGCGCAGTGGGCGGCCGGTTCCAGACGTCCGACGACGCCCGGAACCGGCCACTGGCCGATCAGAATGTCGACAGTTTCAGCGTCGCCATGATCCTGCGGCCGGGCATGATGACGTCATCCTTGTTGAGCGCCGTGGCCAGCCGTTGCACGTCATTGGTGAGATTCTGGCCGGTGATCCCCAGCTCGACGCCCGGATATCGGGTAAAGGGCCTGAAGGCGATCTGGCCGTCCAGCGAGACATAGGATGGCGTCGGCGTGTCGAACTGGCCGGCCTTGTCCTGCCGCCCGGCATAAATGAGGTTGAAGCCGGTATCGAGGCGATCGCCCGACCAGTTCAATCCTCCGCCGATGCGATAGGGCGGAATGCGCGGCGCATTATTGCCGTCATCCAGCGTCGCGCGGGTATAGTCGCCCAGCATGTTGAAGCGGAAGGTTCCATGATCGGTCTTGACCAGATCATAGCTTGCCTCCGCCTCGAACCCCCGGAAATGGGCGCCCTGCTGGCGATAGTTCAACTCGCGCAGATCGCCGTCTCCACCCACCGAGCAGATGCCGTCATCATCACAGGTCCGGCCCGTCAGGTCGCCATAGATATAATTGCGGAACCAGCTGCTGTAGACGCTGCCGTCAAGGTGGAAGCCGCCGCTGCGGATCCGCAGCGTGCCCTCCAGCGAATTGGCCCGCTCCATCTTCAAGAAAGGATCGCCAGTTTCAAACGTGTTAGGCCCGTCATGCCCGCCGCGCGCAAAAAGCTCGGCCATGGCCGGCGCCCGTCCCGTGCTGGAGAAGGACATGCCAAGCTTGATGGCGGGGCTCACCGTGTAAAGCGCGCCGATAGCGCCACTGATCGGGGTAAATTCACGTCTTGTGAACAGATCGGATGCCGGCGTGCCGCTGATCTTCACATTCTCGATACGGCCGCTGGTTTCCAGGTGCAGCCGGTCACTCAGGCGGGTATCGGCGAAGAGATAGCCCGCGACGCTTTCCATCGTCGAAGGGAAGAGATAGCTGCTATCGTCGCCCACCGCCGAATAGTCGCGATGCTGATATTCGACGCCCAGTGCGGAATTGTCGACAAAACCGATCCGGTTGAGCAGAAGCTCGGCCCGGCCGTTATATTCCTTGTTCTTGAACGTGGTGAGAACGGTTCCGTCCGGGTCTTTCTCATCATGCCTATAGTTTGAATAGCTGCCATCCAGATTGAGCGATTTGAAAAGCCCATCGCCCAGGCTGAAGGATGACTTGGTCATCACCTTGGTCTGCCGCATGTCGATATGGGTGCTGTCGCTTGGTATGCCGTACTGGGCGTCATATTGCGTCACGGCCACACCGGCATGGCTGTCATTGCCGGAACCGAAGAAATAGGAGCCGCCCAGCGATCCGCCATGTCCGTGGAAGAAGCTGTTCTGCTGAACCCCCAGCGGCGTATCATAATCGCCCGCGTCCCTGATAAAGCCATCAGCATGCAGGGCGAACTGGCCCAGCGAAGCATCAAGCTTTGCCGCGCCCTGCCACAGGTCCGACACGCTGCCGTAGCTTCCTTCCAGTTCCCCGGAAATCGGATGCTCGGACAGGACGTTCGGCACGCGATTGTTGATGACGTTGACGACACCGCCAATGGCCTGGCTGCCGTAACGGAGCGTCCCCGCACCGCGCACGACTTCTATGCTTTGCGCCGCCAGCGGGTCGATGGGAATGCCATGGTCTGGGCCTATGTCGGACACGTCGGAAACGCTTGTCCCATTCTCCAAGATGCGAACGCGGTTTGCGTCAAGACCACGGATGATGGGACGGCTGGCGCCCGTTGCAAAGCCGCTGGCGGCGATGCCCGGCACACGCGCCAGCGCATCGGAGATGGTCGCCCCACCTTGCCGTCGTATCTGGTCCGCATCGACTCTCGCTGCGATGGAGGGCGTATCGTCGCGGTCATGCGCGATTGGAGAAGCGGTGACGATGATATTGGCGGCCGGGTTTGCCCCGACAGAAGATGAAGGCGCGTCATCCGCGAGCGCCGGAAAGGTAACGAACGCAGCAGCCGCTACGCCCGCAAAAAGCATGGCACGCATAAGAATACTCCAGGAAAATGGTTTGATTCCCCGGTGGGCGCGGCCACTTCGCCTGCGCAGGGGGAAATCAGGCTATGGGAACCGGAAAGCCCGGCGGCGCTCGGCTGCGCCATATATGGCCTGTCGATGCGACCGTCAGAAAGCGGGGCGAAACATCGCCATGCCGCACGCGAACAGGCGTGCGATCCATGATCAGGCGGACCGGTAATGGCGGAGCCGACTCTGCCTGGAATCTCAGGTCGCAGAGCTGGCAATAGCTGACAAGAACGGTCGGCCTGCCCGACTGATGCGCGAACTGCGTCGAGTTCGGCGAGACGATATGATCGACATGGCCGATCTCGCGATGAATCTGCACCGCCAACATGGTGGAGATGCACATCACCAGAACGACAAGGATCACCAGAATGCGGGTGCGACTTCCTTTGGAACGAGGTGCGCCCTGCAGGTTCAAATAGCTGGTTCCAAATGGTGAAGCACGGTTTGGCTCTACAGAAAGCTGACCACCGGGCACAAATTAAGATTATGTAATATTATCCCATTACATCAACGCCACCGCCGGTCGGGAAATTCCCAACCGCTTCAGCGAGAAGTAGCAGCGCCGATGCGAACCCCGTCCCCTTCCGCGCGAAGCCGCGCGCCGATGACTGTGGCGAGGTCCTCGGCCAGCTTCGATCCGTCGCCGATGACCAATATCCCCGAAAAATGCGTGTTCTCCAGCGATGGATCAACCTCAACCCGCTGGTGCGAATAGCGGGCGATATCCGCCAGTACGAGGTTAAGCGGCGCATCGCTATAGGCTAGCCTGCCCGAACGCCAACTGCCGATCTCGGCCGGGGCCACGGGTGACAGTTCGAGGCCGCTATCGCTGCCCATCAACTGATAGCCCGCCGCCACCTGGATCGGCTGGCCGGAATTGGGCGACGCGACGGAAATCCTGCCTTCCGCAACCCCGACGCGGAACGCCGGACCGGCAAGATTGACCGAAAAGCGCGTGCCGATGTCCGATATGGTGTAAGCGCCTGCTGTCACAGTAAGAGATCGCTCGGGATCATGCCGGACATCGAAGAAGGCTTCGCCTCTGGACAGCTCGATACGCTTTGCATCCCTGCCCCTGACCACGATCGCGCTGGCGGGCGACAAGGTCACGCGCACACCGTCAGCGAGTTCAACCGATCGGCTACGGGCCGCTTGCGCGCTGTAAGTCCGCACCGGTTCGGAAACCCGGAAGATCGGCAAGGCGACCATGAGCGCAATCCCGGCCGCCGTGCCGCCACCGGTATAAGCAAAGATACGTGCGAACGGCTTGCGCGGCTGCTCACGCGGAGTCTGGGTCGGCAGCAGATTCCCGATCTCGACACGATGATCGTCCACCGCAGCCGCAACGAGGGACACAGCGTCCATCGCTTCGCGATGAAGGGGGTCAGCCTCCAGCCAACGAATATAGCCGTCCCAGTCCGCATCATCCCGCTCAAGCGACGCATGCCAGGCCAAGGCGCTGGCCATTACGTCCTGATCGATGTCGGGGCGCGCCGTCATGGCGAGTCCTTTCGTTGGTCCCTGCATCCTTTAGACGTCATCGCGCCGTCACACCTCAGTCCATCAACGCCCGCCGCAGATATTTCATCGCTACAGCCATATGTTTTTCCACGCCGCTTTTGCTGATTCCCAACGCAGCGGCAACCTCCCCATGGCCCATCCCCTTTAGTTTATGCAGCTCAAACGCCCGGCGAGCGCCTTCGGGCAGGTTGGCGATCGCGGATACGAGAACAGCGACTTCCTCCCGGTCAAGCATGGTTTCTTCAGCATTCTTGCGACGATCGGCGGGTTCGCAGCCGCTCGCCGCAAAATCCGTCGCTTCGTCAGACCATTTCCGTTCGCGCTCCATGCGACGATGCCGCTCGCGCAGACGATCGATCACGAGATTATGCGCCATGCGGAACAGATAGGCCCTGCCGTTCTGCACCGGACCGGCCGGATTCTGCCTGATCTTGATCCAGAGTTCCTGCAACAGGTCGTCCGCCTCCGCCTGCCCCCCCACGCGGGCCAGCAGCAGCCGCGTCAGATCCGCGCGATGCACGCCATAGGCGAGCTCAAGCCCATCCTGTCCATCGTGTATCATTGGACCGTGTTTGCAGCTTGAGGCGCGTAACGAAAGTTACAAAAAGGTCAGCAAATGGCCAGCTTCGATGCCGTCGCCGCGCCATGTCCACGCGACCATCCGCCTGCATCGGAATTTTTTTCGCCAGCCCAATTTTTGAACTGAGGTCGCCCCTGAGAGGCGACGTCTAGCGCCAATGCGCATAGGATTCCTGTTCAATCACGATCAGATTCATCAGGTCGCCCACAGCCTGCCGATCGCCATCGCGATGGCGGAGGGCGGCTTTGACGGCGAAATCATGGTCGCGACCACGAATGAGCGGGTGGCCGCAGAAGTCCGGCGTCTGGCCGGCGACTGGCTGGGATCGAAGATCCAGCATGTGGACCTTTCCCTCTCCGCCCGGTCGGCCAGGATCAGCCGTCTGCTCGAACATGTCGTTCCGGCCGGAAAAATATTGATCTACCGGGACAATCTCGATTTTTTCCGTAGCCTCGACATGCTGGTCGTCGCGGAAAAGACATCGCTCCTGCTCAAGTCGCGCTACGGGCTCGACAACCTCTTCATCGTGCATACCCGGCATGGCGCAGGCGACCGGGCCATCGGGTTCAACAAGACAAGCGCGGGTTTCGATCATGTCCTCTGCTCGGGCGAGAAGATCCGCCGTCGGCTGATCACCGAAGCCGGCGTCGATCCGGACGCGATCAGCATCGTGGGCTATCCCAAGTTCGACATGATCCGCCAGGCCGGCCGCACCTATGATGTCGAGCGGGATCGGCCGGTGGTGCTGTACAACCCGCATCCCTCGCCCCATCTTTCGTCCTGGTACAGGCACGGGCGACAGGTGCTGGATCATTTCCGGCGTCATGACGATCGGGAGATGCTGTTCGCGCCCCATGTCATGCTGTTCCAGCGGCCCTTCGTCGTCACCATCGACAAGTTGATGATCAATCGGGCGGGCGGGATCGAAAATCGCTATCTCCATGGAGACAATATCCATATCGACCTGGGCAGCCGCGCCTCCACAGACATGAGTTACACCATGGCGGCCGACGTCTATCTGGGCGACGCGAGCAGCCAGGTCTATGAATTCCTGCTCCGCCCCCGCCCGTGCATCTTCCTGAACAGCCACGGCATCCAATGGCAGGGCGATCCCAATTTCGCTCATTGGCAGGCAGGGGAAGTCATTTCCGATCCGGCGGAACTGGGCGGCGCGCTCGATCGCGCCGCGGCTATGCACGAAGAGCGATACCGGACGGCGCAGGAACAGCTGTTCGCCGACAGTTTCGACCTGAACGGCCGTCCCTCGTCCGAACGCGCGGCCGAGGTGATCGCCATGCTGGCGGCGCGTCGCCGCGCCGATCGCCCGCTTTCGACCGTTCGCGCGGCATGACGCCGCTGCTCACCATCGTCCTTCCTTTCTTCAACGAACAGGGATGGATCGGTCGGACGATCGACAGTCTGGCCGCGCAGAATGACGGGCGCTTCATCCTGCTTCTGGTCGACAACGGCTCCACGGATGGTGGCGCAGCGGAAGCAGCCGCGCATATTGCGGTCATGGGCGATCGGGCCAGTGTCCTGTCCTGCCCCACGCCAGGGAAAATCCAGGCGCTGGCGGCGGGAGTCGCGCAGGTCGACACGCCGCTGGTCGCCACCTGCGACGCGGACACCATCTACCCGCCCGATTATGTGAGGCGCGTCATCGCCCTGTTCGCCCATCACGACCGGGCCGCAGCCGTGATGGCGATCGACCTCTACGCCCCGGTCGATGACGCAGAATCGCGCCGCCGGATCGCCTTCATCATGCGCAAGGCGCGTCGCTTCGCGACCAAATGCCACGCTGGCGGCTATGCGCAGGCGTTTCGCACAGAGGCTCTCCGGGCGAGCGGCGGCTTCGACACGCGGCGCTGGCCCTATGTGCTGGAAGATCATGAGATCGTCCATCGCATCATGCGCTACGGCGGAGCGGTCTATCATCCTGACCATGTCTGTTTCCCATCGAACCGGCGCGTGTCCCGAGACCCGGTCAGTTGGTCCAGGGGCGAGCGACTGCTCTATCGCTATCTGCCCGGCAAGGCGCTAAACTGGTTTTTCTATCGCTTCCTGGGCCGCCGGCTTGCCGCGCGCAACAGCCTGGGCGTCGCATTGCGGAACAAGGACTGGGCTTCGCCAACGGCATGACGGAACCTGTTGGAATTACGGGGCGGATCTTCAAGGGATTGGGACTGGTGCTTGGCGGAAAGGCCGGCGCAGGTCTCATCAGCCTGGTCTATCTGGTCATCGCGGCCCGCACCCTTGGCCCCCGCGACTATGGCGTATTGGTGCTGGTTCACGCTTATGTCACGGCCGTTTGCGGCGTCGTGGAATTTCCGGCCTGGCAGGCGATCGTCCGCTTTGGCGCGGAAGCGACGGCGGAAGATTCCCCCCATCGCCTCGCCCGGCTGCTGCGGTTCGGGGCCGCGGTCGAACTTGCCGGGGGCGCGGCCGCGATCCTGGCCGCCATGGTGCTGGCCCCCTTTGTCGGGCCGCATCTGGGCTGGCCCCCGGAGACGATCGCCTTCGCCATTCCCTACAGCTTCGCGGTGCTGGGATCGGTGCGTTCGGCCCCTGCCGGCTATCTCCAGTTGCAGGGCCGTTTCGACCTGATCGGCGTGCATAATCTGGTTCAGCCCATGATCCGGCTGGCCGGCGCTGCGATGGCGCTGCTTATGGGATGGGGCATTCGCGGTTTTCTGGTCGCGTGGCTGATCGCCGCCCTGGCCGAGTTCGCGGTGCTCTGGGGCATGGGCCTGTGGTGCGCGCACCGCCGGCTGGGACACATATTGCGCCGCCCCGATGCAGGCAGCGCCAGTAGCGACAATCCGGGCATCTGGCGCTTCCTTGTCGCCAGCAACGCCGATGTCACGCTCAGCGAACTGGCGGGCCGCATCGCGCCGCTGATCGTCGGCTGGGTGCTGGGTCCGGCCATGGCGGGACTTTTCGCCATCGCCCAGCGCGCGACCGTCATCATCGCGCAGCCAGCCCAGATACTGGGCAACACCGCCTATGCCGAACTGGCGCGCATGGTGGCGGCGGGAAAAGGCGGTTCCCCGTTGCGCAAGACATTGCTCCGGGTCATCGGCATCGCCCTGGCGGCGGCCAGCCCGGTCGTCATCATCGCCGCGCTGTTTCCAACGCCGATCATCACGCTGCTCGGCGGCGCGGCGTTCAGCGCGGCGGGCGGCGTCATGATCGTGCTGATCGTCGCGCGCATGATCGCCGTCATCGGCCCGCCCTGCAGTTCGGCCCTATCCGCAATGGGCCATCCCGCTCTGTCGATGAGCGCCAACCTGTTCGCCAGCCTGATCTTCCTGCCGGTGCTGCCGTGGCTGCTGCGCGAGGCGGGGCTGATGGGCGCGGGATTGCAGGCGGTGGGACAGGCGCTGCTCTCCAGCACCCTTCTGGCCGCCCTGGTATGGCGACGGAGCTTGGTCCAGTGAGCGGGCCGCGGATCGCCTATGTCATCAACTCCGTGGAAGGGGGCGGGGCGACCCAGCCTGTCCCCGCGATAACACGCGTCCTGCGCGATGGCGGAGCGCAGGTCCGCCTCTTCGCCCTGACGCCCCGGGACCGGCGGGGCCTTCCCGCCATGGTGGAGGCGGGGCTCGATCCGCTTGTGCGCGATGGCGGCCTGACGGACCACGCCGCCGCCGCGCTCTGGCTTCGGCAGGAACTGACGAAATGGGGGGCGACGCATATCTGGTCGTCGCTTAGCCGGGCGACGATCCTCAGCCTTATCCTCGGCCCGGCCATGGGTCTGCCGGTGATCAGCTGGCAGCATGCCGCTTTCCTCAAGCCCTGGAACCGGCGGCTCATGCGGCTCCTGTCGAAGCGCGCGTTGTTGTGGGTCGGGGATTCCCGGTCAGTGACGGACCTGACAGCGGATCGGCTCGGCGTGTCGTCCGATCGCCTCAGATGCTGGCCGATCTTCGCGGCCGACCCGTCCATGGCTCAGGCAATGCCATGGCGGCCTGGCGAACCCCTCCGCATCGGCAGCCTCGGCCGCCTGCATCCGGTGAAGGGATATGACGTGCTGATCGCGGCGCTGGCCCGGCTCAAGGCCGCAGGCTTTGCGCCCCCCGCACCCTTCCAGATACTGATCGGCGGCGATGGCGAGGAACGGGAGCGGCTTCAGGCGATGGCGGGCGACGCGGCGCTCGACAACGTCTTCTTCTCCGGTTTTGTCGACCGGCCGCATGCATTTCTTTCAGGCCTTCATGCCTATGTGCAACCTTCGCGCTCGGAGGGCTTTTGCATCGCCGCGCATGAAGCGTTGACGGCGGGCCTCCCGGTTCTGGCCTCGGCGGTCGGGGAACTGCCCTATTCCATCCAGCAGGGCGTGACCGGGCTGACCGTGCCCCCAGGCGATGCCGACATATTGGCGCAGGCGCTCAAGGCGATGCTGGCGCGTCCGGACAGGCTGCACGCCATGGGCCAGACAGCGCGCGCCACTATGCTGGACCGCTTTTCCTGGGACCGCTTCGCCGCTACAGGCGGCGCGATCATGGGCGAAATCGGCCTATGCGCCTCCGAACATCCAACGCCATGCCCTCCAAGGATGCATCGATCCGCTTGACGTCGAACAGGGTGACGTCGCCGCACGCGGTCAGGCTGTGCATGCCCTTGCAATAATCGCCCGCGTCCACAGGCGGGATCAGGGCGTCGCCGGCCTCTGCTTCGAAACGCCGTTCATCAAGGCGGTCGATCCACAGCGGGCGGACCGCGCGGCCATAGGTGGTCGTGCAATCCTGCACCGGCAACATGATCCTCCCGCCCAGTTCGATGGCGGCGCCCCCCGGCCGGGCAGATCGGCGGTCGATGCGCACCGGATTGCTGGGATGAGGCGTCCATGGTCCGCACAGGCTTTGCGCCCATGCGACATGAAGATGCGACAGCTTCGTCCCCTTGGTCGTCGCTGGCGAATAGAACAGCCACCAGCGCCCCTCCCGCCGCAGGATGGTGGCGTCAACCGGGACGCAGTCGAGGGCGATCCGGCATTCGGGCCGCCAGTCCACCAGGCCGCCATGATCGCGGTAGAGTGTGAGCGCGCCCGACCGATGCGCTTCGGGCAGCATCCAGACAGCGCCATCGGCCACAAAGACCTGAGGATAGGAGAGGTGCCAGGGTTCGCGGAGACAGGTGCGGCGATCCAAAAGTCGCAACCCGTCATCGAAAAGTAGCTTCTCGATCATGCCATGGCGGGTGCGATAATCATAATGTTCGGCAAAGACATGAAGTCGCCCATCTTCGCCACGCAGACCGAAAGGATCCGCCAGAAACTGGAAAGACGGCTCCTCGGGAAGCCAGGTCACCGGCCCGTCGACAGCGCCGGTCGCCAGAACCTCTTCGACGGGTCGGGCTACGATCCCGCATCTCCAGATGTCCTTACGCCGCGGCATGACGGTTGATAGCAGTTGCGACAGACAGAGTGAAGCCGGCGCCCCGGGCGGAGGCATCGCCGCCTGCGTCCCCTACGGCCTTGATCACAGCGATCGCCCTGCGGCTGGAGAGGCGTAGCAAGTTGTCGATGATAGATGCCAAATCCTGATGATGTTCTGTGATGATGTCGGTGCGACCATGCGCGCGGATATCTTCTTGCGTCGGATGGACGTTCATCATCATACAAGTCCTTTGATCAATGATCCATAATATACAAATAATCTCGTGAAGTTTTTAAACAAAAACAACATATTACATATAGATTAAATTTAATTTAGGTTAGCGTATGATCTTGCGGCGGCAAGCATGGCTGATAGAGGGGGACAGGTCCATTACCAGGGATTGTTCAGACACCTATGCCGCTCCCCACCGTTGTTGCGCCTGCTCCGCGGCTCGCGAGCATGGCGGCCTGCCTGCTTTGCACATTGTTCCTGCACCCGCTCCCGGCGAGTGCAACTGCTCCTCCACAGGCTGAGGCGGCCGCCGCGCCCATCAGCCTGACCGGAGCCCTTTCGCTTGCGGAAAGTGAGAATATCGACGTCATTCGCGCGCGGCTGGCGCTGAAAACCGCTCAGGCGAACCTCCGCATCGCGGCTGCCGCGCCCAACCCGATCTTCAGCGTCAACGCCGTGCAGATCAGACCATCCCAGGTTGGCGTCCTGCCTTACGGCCAGCTTGTCGATACGGTAGCCCGCGTCGATCTTCCCCTGGAACGGGGCGGCAAGCGGCGGGCGCGCACGGCGGCGGCGAACGCGTTGATCGACGCTGCGCAGGATGATCTGGTCAGCGCTCGCCGTGACATGCGCGAGGCGGTCTATGACGCCTATTTCGACCTGAAGGCCGCCGAAAACCGGGTCGGGATTCTTCAGGCGATCGCCAGCGGCTACGCCGACAGCCTGGCCATCGCCACGAAGCAGCAGCGCGCCGGCGCGCTGTCCAATGGCGATCTCGCCCGGCAGAATGTCGAAGCCGCGCGCGCCCGCACCGACGCCGCCCAAAGCATCACCCAATGGCGCGCCGCGCAGCTTGCGCTGGGCACGCTTATCGGCCGGGAAGTGCAGTCGGACATGTTGGCGACCGCCGACGACTGGCCGACGCCCGACAGTTCGAATGGGCAGGACGCCGATATGATCGCGACGCATCGCCCTGACGTGCTCGCGGCGCAGGCGCGCACCGAAGCGGCTCGACGCAATCTTGATGGCGCGCACGCCCTTCGCCATCCCGACGTGACGGTCGGGGTGCAATATGAACGCGCGGGCGGCGACCTGGGCGTGGGCGACTCCGTTGGCGTGGGCGTGTCGGTGCCCCTCCCCGTCCGCAACCGCTACTTGGGCGAGGGCGAGGCCGCCGCCACCGCGCTGGTCCAGGCCGAAGCCGAAGAGCGCAAGGCGCTTTCCGTCGCCACCGCCGACATCATGATCGCGCGGCGAACGCTCCAGGAATCCAGCGATCGCCGCCGCGAATTCGATGAAACCCAACTGCCCGCCGCGCGCCAGGCCGCGGAGGTAGCGGAGTTCGCCTACAAGCATGGAGCCACGTCGCTGATCGAACTGCTCGACGCCCGCCGTTCGCTGCGCGCGGTCGAACTGGGCGCGATCGACGCGCGATCGGACGAAGCCAACGCCATTGCGCGGCTGCGCGCCGCTGAAACAACCGGAGACGATCACTAACATGGTCAGGAGCTTCTCGCCCCGCGCCGGCGCCGCCTCGCTGGCTGCGCTCATTCTGCTTTCAGGCTGTGGAGCGTCGGACGCGCCCCCGCCGAAGACGCCGAAAAAGTCGCCCGATACGATCAGCTACGCCCCCGGTTCGCCCGAGCTGGACTCGCTTCAGCTGGTGACGGCGATCAACGGCCCTCTGCCGGTGTCCGCCGATCTCAACGCCCGCGTCGCCCTGGATGAAGCACGCACCAGTCGCGTCGGCGCGCCTGTGGCCGGCCGCGTGACGCAGGTGCTGGCGGATATTGGTCAGCCGGTCCGCGTCGGGCAGCCGCTCGCCTATCTCGACGCCCCTGATCTCGGACAGGCGCGCGCGGATCTGCTCACGGCGCAGGCCCAGCGCAATCAGAAGGCGCAGGAGATGCAGCGTTCGCGGATGCTCTTTGCCGGCGACGCCATCGCAAGGCGCGACGTCGAAGCGGCCGAGGCCCAGGCCGCCACCGCATCGGCGGAGCTGGAACGCGCCAGCCTGCGCCTGCGCAATCTGGGTGGGGGGCGTGGCGATGCTCTGCCGCTGACCAGTTCGGTTGGCGGCTATGTCGTCGACCGGCAGATCAATCCCGGCCAGCAGATCGCGGCCGGCCAGAGCCCGCTCTATACCGTGTCCGATCCCCGCCATCTGTGGCTCAATGTCGATGTGCCCGAGGATTCCATCGGTCGCGTGCGCATAGGCGAGCATATCGAGTTCGACGTGCCCGCCTATCCCGGCCGCCGTTTCGGGGGCACGATCACGCAGATCGGCCTGGCCGTCGACCCGGCGACCCGTCGTGTCCAGGTCCGCGCGGAGACGGCCAATCCCGATCTCGCGCTCAAGCCGGAAATGTATGCGCGCGCGCGCCTGACGACCGATGATGGCCGCCGGGCGATTAAGGTTCCAAACGCCGCAATCTTCGAATCCGGCATGAAGAGCTATATCTTCCGCGCCGAAGCGCCCGGCCGCTTCCGTCGGGTGCCGGTGGAGGTGGGCGAACATGGCGACGCCTATTCCTATGTAACGTCCGGTCTGCGGAACGGCGACCGCATCGTTGGCGAAGGCGCCCTGTTGCTCAACGCACAGCTGGCTGGGGACTGATCAAATGCTGGAAAGTCTGGCCCGCTTCGTCGTGGAGAAGCGGATCTTCGTGATCCTGATGGTGATCGCGCTGATCATCGTGGGCGGCAGCGCAGTCACGACGCTGCCGATCGAAGCCTTTCCGGACGTGCAGGACGTCCAGGTGGTCGTCATCAGCCAGCGTCCCGGACAGGCTCCGGAGGAGATAGAGCGTTCCATCTCCCTGCCTGTCGAGCGCGCGCTCGCCGGCACGCCTGGGGTCAATGACATCCGGTCGGTCTCCATCACCGGCCTGTCCGTCGTCACTTTGATTTTCAACGACGGCACGGACGATTATTTCGCGCGGTCGCAGGTTCTGGAAAAGCTGCGCGACGCCGAACTGCCCGATGGCGTCACGCCAAGCCTTGCGCCGCTCTCCACTGCGGTCGGCGAAGTCTATCGCTATGTGCTCGACAAGCCTGCGGACATGCCGCTCTACGAAGCGCGCGCGATCCAGGACTTCGTCGTGCGCCCGGCGCTGCGCATGGTGCCCGGCGTCGCGGACGTGACCAGCTTCGGCGGCAGCATCAAGCAATATCAGATCCTGATTCGTCCCGACCTTCTGAAACGCTATGGCGTCACCGTCGCAGACATTCAGTCCGCGGTGGGCAGCGCGAACTCCAATGTCGGCGGCGGCGCCATCCCTCGCGGCGACGAGGTGGTCGTGGTGCGTGGCATCGGCCTTTATCAGGGCATCGACGATGTCGGCGACACGGTGGTCAAGGCGCAGAACGGCAACACCGTGCGCGTGCGCGACATCGGCGACGTGAAGATCGGCACGCCCGAACGAAGCGGCATGGTCGCCTATGACCATAAGGATGATGTCAGCGAAGGCATCGTCACCATGGTCAAGCGCCAGAATGCGGCGGTCGTGGTCGACGGCGTCCGCAATGCGGTGGACAAGCTCAACGCCCAGTTCCGGCTAGACGCCCAGCGCACGGGCCATCAGCCCATCCAGATCAGGCCGACCTACCAGCGCACCAAGCTGCTTGACCGCACGGTCGAGACGGTCGCCGAAAATCTGCTGGTGGGCGCGACTCTCGTGACCGTGCTGCTGCTGGTCTTCCTGCGCAACTGGCGCGCCGCGCTGGTCGTCGCGGCGATCATTCCGCTTGCGCTGCTTGCCGCCTTTTCCGGACTGAGCTTCGCCAGCGTGCCCGCCAACCTGATCTCCATGGGGGCGGTCGACTTCGGCATCATCATCGATTCCGCGGTGGTGCTGGTCGAGGCGCTGATGGTCGCGCTGGCGCTGGAGGCGGCCAGGCACAAGGGCGAGCAGCCCGACAAGATCCGCCGCAAACAGGTGCTGCGCAACACCGTCGCCAACCTGGCGCGGCCCATCCTCTTTTCAAAGGCCATCATCATCATGGCCTTTGTCCCGATCTTCACCTTCCAACGGGTGGAAGGAAAGATGTTCTCGCCGGTCGCGCTGACGCTTTCCTTTGCGCTGGGCGCTGCGCTGGTGCTCACCCTTTCCTTCCTTCCGGCGGTGCTCGGCTTTCTGGTCGAACGTTATGACATGGCCGAAAAGCATATCGCCTGGATGGACCGGCTGAAGGACGGGTATCGACGGATCATCACAGGGGCGCAGCCGCGCACGAAGATCTTCTTTGGGGCGTCGGCGCTGGTGCTGCTGATCACGGTTGCGCTGATCCCGCGCCTCGGCTCGGAATTCCTGCCCAAGCTGGATGAAGGCAATATCTGGCTGACCGTCCAGCTGACCCCCTCCGCCTCGATGGACACGACCCGCAAGGTGGAGGCGCGCGTTCGCAACATCATGCTATCCTATCCCGAAGTCGCGCATGTGGGTTCGGAAACCGGTCGCCCGGACGACGGCACCGATCCCAAGGGGCCGTCCAGCCTTCAGATGCTGATCGACCTCAAGCCGCGGAGCGAATGGCGCCCCCAATTCCCCACCAAGGCGGCGCTGGAGGACGACATGCGCAAGAAGGTGGCGACGATCCCCGGCGTGCCCACCAATTTCAGCCAGGTGATCGAGGACAGCGTGGAAGAAAGCCTGTCCGGCGTGAAGGGCGAAATCTCGATCAAGATTATCGGCAAGGACCTCAACATATTGGAAGCGCTCGGCGAAAAAACCGCGCGCGTGGTCGCGGCGGTGCCGGGCGCATCGGACGTCGACGCCGTCAAGATCGGCGGCCAGACAGAAGTGCGCGCCGTGCTCGACCGGGACGCCATGGCCCGCTACGGCCTGAATTCCGATGACGCCAACAAGGCGATCGCCACAGCCTTTGGCGGCGCCACCGTCGGTTCCGCTTATGAAGGCGACCGCAATTTCGACATCGTCGTGCGCTTCGCGGCGGATCAACGCAACGCCGTCGACGATCTGGCGCAGTTGCAGATTCCATTGCCGGCGGGCGGGACCATCTCGCTCGGCGAGGTGGCGCATGTCAGCGTACAGGTCGGCGCGTCGCGCATCAGCCGCGAAAATGGCAGCCGCAATGTCGCGGTGAAGGCCAATGTCGACGGCCGCGACCAGGGCGGCTTCGTGGCCGACGCGCAGAAGGCTGTGGCCGAACAGGTAAAGTTGCCGGCAGGCTACCAAATGGTCTGGGGCGGCCAGTTCGAAAATCAGCAGCGCGCGATGAAGCGGCTGGAAATGATCGTGCCGATCGCCCTGTTCGGCATCTTCATCCTGCTGTTCAGCGCGTTCCGTTCGGTGCGATCGGCTTTGCTGATCCTCGCCATGGTGCCTTTCACCGCCATCGGCGGCGTCGCGGCGCTGGCCCTCGCAGGCCTGCACATGTCCGTCTCAGCAGCGGTCGGCTTCATCGCCGTCGCGGGCATTTCGGTTCAGAATGGCGTCGTGATGCTGGAGCATATCACCCACCGATATGAAAATGGCGACGCCTTCGGCATGGCCGTCATCGAAGGGGCCATCGACCGTCTGCGGCCCATATTGATGACGGCGCTGATGGCGGGGCTCGGCTTGCTGCCGGCGGCGCTGTCGACGGGCATAGGCTCCGAAACGCAACGGCCCTTCGCCTGCGT
>DASVOF010000177.1:0-11885 GCA_036383495.1 Sphingobium sp.
CCGCTTCGCCTGCAACAGCGGGTGCCGCGCGGCCCATGGCGCGACCGCGCTGTCCATCTCCCGCAGCACCGCGCCGCCAACCACATCGGCGCTCCATTGTTGCGCAGCATCGACCAGCGCATCGATCCACAGGGGCGAGGCTGCCTCGTCGTCATCCAGCATCGCGACATGCGTCACGCCGGGCCGGGCAAGCGCCGCAGCGACCAGCGCGTTGCGCACGAGCGGTATGCCCCGCTCCGCCACCAGCAGCGCCTTGACCGGCCAGCGATAGCCGCGCGAGGCAAGCAGCTCGACCATGGCGATGCCTTCTTTTCGCGCAGCATCATTGTCGGCGACGAGCACCTCCAGTTGATGCTCCGTCGCCAACGCCGCGATAGACTCCAGTGTCCGCCGCAGCCCCTGTGGCCGATTGCACGTTGCGATGCAGATGATGATTCTAGCCATGGGCTTTCTCCGCAGAGGGAAGGGGCCGCCTGCGCCACTGGGGGCGCGCCTTGGCCTTGAAGGTCGCGTGTGCGGTCGCGATCGCCGCGAGGAAGATCACCCAGACTTGGCGATCCTTGTCGAAAAAGCTGGTTTCCAACAGATTCTGATACAGGACGAAGACCCAGATCGCGAAAGCCGGCACCATCAGATGCTGGTTCTCCCGAGTGGAGCCGGTCAGGAACCAATAGGCGGGCAAAGCGAGGAAGCTGATCAGCAGCAGGACGAGGCCCAGCGGCCCGGTCGTCACCCAGATTTCCAGATAGCCGTCATGCGAATGGGCGGTCAGCATCTGGAATTGCTGGTTGAGATAATCATGCGCCGGGGAGTTCGCCCCCACCTGCCAGAAGCCGCCAAAGCCGGAGCCCAGATAGGGATGGTCCGCCAGATAATCCAACGCCACGCGCCATATCGATACCCGCCCGGTGAAGCTGGTCGGATCGGCGAACAGCCGCTCGACGGTCGGCTGATAGGCGATGTAGAGCCCCAGGACGCCCACCATGCCGAACCCCAGCATCAGCAACAGGATGGCGCGCTTCTGGGTATTGTCGCTCAAGGCCCGATAGACGCTGCTGATCACCAGCATGCCCACGCACAGGGCCAGCGACGTTTTGCTCTTCGTCCCGATCACGAAGATGAAGGCCATCACCGCGAAGATGGCGTAATAGAATTTGCGCTTGTCGATCCACGCATTGCCACAGACGATGAAGGTGAGCGCCATGACCGCGCCGGCGATGTTCTTGTGGAAGAAGAACCCCCGCCACGCCCCGATCAGCGCCTTGTCGCTTTCGGTCGGCGGATGCACGGCGGCCGAGGTCAGCGGCAGAGAAATCCAGCAGATGACAAGCGAGAGGATCAGCGCGCCCCTCAACGCCGTAAACAGCCGGTCCGGACCCATCAGCGCCAGCGCGCAGAAGGTGATGTAGATCACGATGAATTGCTGCATCACGCGTTTGAAGGACACGAATGGATCGACGCCCCAGCTGCATGTGATGAGGAACCAGACCAGCATGATCGCCAGCGGCCAGAAGCTGAATCGATATTTCAGCGGATGCTGGCGAAGCACCTGCACCGCCGTCAGCAGGAGTGCGAAGCCGATGAACAGCGCCTGTTTGAACAGGTCCGACCCGTCATTGTCCTGCGCCATCGCCACCAGCTCGTCCTGTGTGCGGGACGCGAAAGGCTGCTGGCCGATGAAGACCATCATCAGGAACACGAAGTAAAAGACCTGCGCGATGGTGACCATCCGGCTGTCCTGCCCGGCGGCAGGGGAAGCGGGGGCGGTCTGCGCGGGACCGATGCGATGCCAGGTGGACGCCATGGCTCAGCCTTCCTCCCGCTGCGCATGCCGCCAGCTGCGGTCAAGCCGCCAGATGCCCAGCATCATGACCAGTTGCGACAACACGACGCCCGCGATGGAGAAGATGGGCGCGACCGCCAGCGTCAGCAGCGTGACGGCGACGACGCCCACGCCGCAGCTCCGTAGGCTCTGTGTAGCGAGCGGGCGGAACGCCTTGCGCGCCTGCGTCATGACGCTCATCGGCGTTTGCACGCACTGGACGAGCGAGAGCAGGGCGCACAGCCCCACCGCCGTCGCGACCAGCCCGTGGTCGAGCGTCGGCTTCAGGATCAATTGCGGGAAAGCGTAAAGCACCACCGCCGCCAGTAGGCAGGTCGCCGCCCACAGGAAGACCAGCGCGCCCATGAACAACCGTTCCGCCTTGATCGCCGCGTCATGATCGCCTCGCGCCACCGCCCGTGTCATCTGGGGGCGCTCCAGCTGGGTGAGGGCGGTGATGCAGACATTGACCGGGCGAAAGAACAGCATTCCCACCGCCACCGGCGCGAAGGCGGTTGGCCCCGCGAGCAGGGTCACGATATAGCTGTGCGAATTGGACGTGGCCTCGGTCGACAGCACACCCACCAGCGTCCAGGCGGACTGCTCGCGCCATACCGGACGATAGGCGTCCAGTGCTCGTCCCGGTCCCATGGCGAAGTGCCGCTTCAGATAGGCAAGGCCGAAGGGGAGGAGGCCCACGACGCTCGCCGCGACCAGCATCCCGCCGATACTCCCCATATCCGCGCCTGTCCGCGTGGCGATCAGCAGGCCGACCACGATCGTTGCGGCATAGGCGAGGTCCGATCGCGCGGCGCGCGCGGGCGCATGATGCGCATAGGCGTTGGAACGCCCGAACCAGCGGATCAGCGACAACGTCCCCGCGAGCCCGAACATGGCGGCGGCCTGCGGAGAGGCCGTCACCCATGCGATCCCCGCGCAGATCAGGCCCTGGCTGACCGCCAGCAGCAGATTCACCGGAAAGAAGAAATCGAACGATGCCCGGTCGGCGTCGTCGCCCTGATTGACCGCGATCGTATAGGGCGTCGAAACCAGCGCGTTGGACAGGCTGTAGCCGAACTGGATGATCACCAGCAGAAACGCCAGCGTGCCGATCGCCGCCGTGCCCAGATGGTGGATCGAAAAAAGCTGCACGGCCAGATGGCTGACCGACACGATGGCGGACGACAGGCTCGCAAGGCCAAAGCGCCCGAACAAGCCTTTCCACTCCCCCTCCCGCAAGCGGGAGGGGGCCGGGGGGTGGGCCAGCGCAGCGCCTAGATCATTCCCACCCCCTAACCCCCTCCCGCCAGCGGGAGGGGGAACCGGGAGCGCTTCCACCGACTCTTCAGCCATGCCGATGTTTCCAGATGAGCCACAGCGCATGCGGATTGGTGGTGATGTAACGCCACGCCAACTGCTTCGGCCGCGTTACCATGCGATGCAGCCATTCGAGCCCGGCCTTCTGCATCCACGTCGGAGCGCGCGGATAATCGCCCGTCACATAATTGTAGAGCCCGCCGCAGGTGACGATCCATCCTGCCTTGATCCGATCGCGGTTGCGCACGCAGAAAGCCTGCTCGCGCGGCTTGCCGGTGCCCACCCACAGCACGTCGGGAGCCGCCGCGTTGATCGCTTCGATCACCGCGTCCTCGTCCTCCGGCTTCCAGAACCCGTTGCGCCGTCCGGCGAGCTTCAGGCCCGGAGCGGCCTCCGTGATCCGGCGGGCGCATTCGGCGTTCACCGCCTCATCGCCGCCCAGCAGATAATAGCCGACACCCGCCTCCGCCGCCCGGCTCAGGCTGTCGGTGAACATGTCCGTCGTGCTCGATCGGTCGGCGATCGGCGTATTGCTGAACCAGCGTGACGCCATGACGATGATCTGCCCGTCGGCGTGGATAAGGTCCGCCTGCGCCAGATCCCTGCGGAACTGCGGGTCGCTAGCGTTCATCGACAGCCCCTGTCCGTTGCAGTCGAACACCAGCAAGGGTGGCTGCTTCTGCATGCGCCGCAACGGGGCGTCGCGCAGCATCTTCCCGATCAGCGCGTCGAGCGACAGGGTGGAGACGGGAACGCCGCCAACCGCCACATTCTTTTCCTGCCCATCCGCCGTGGGGAATGGCTGTTGGAGCGCCTGTTCCGCACTCATGCGATCACCGTCCCGGCTATGGGCACGCCATGTCGATCAAGATCGTCGATAATCCGCCTCAAGTCCGTGATCGCGGTGTCGCCGCGTCGCGCCACGATCACCACGGCGTCGAAGCCCGCAAGGATGCTGCCGAACGGCGTCTGCTCGCCCTTGCGCTCGGCAAGGTGGAATAGCATCGCCATTTCCTTGAGGCCCCATCCATTCGCCGTCTCCGCCAGCGGTCCGCGCGTAATCAGGCTCGCCGCGCTGCCCGAAGCGCGCCCCGCCGTCATCAGCCACAGTCCCTCGATCGCCGTCTTGGCGGCCGGGAGCAGGGCGGCGCTACCCATCAATTGCTCGGCCAGGCCCGCCTTGTTCGCGACGCGGAACAGCCGGTCGAGCGACGGATTGCCCATGTCGACATCGACGAGCATCGTCTGCCCGTCCATCTGCGCGAGGACGACAGCGAGGTTCGCGGCCATGATCGCCGCCTCGTCGCCCGCCTCGATCGACAGCACCGCGAGGCGCAGCGCGGACGGATCGCCGCCCTTGGCCGCCGCCCGCATCTTGGCCCGGATGGTGCGCACCTTGGCGGCATAGGGGCTCGCCGGATCGAACGCCGCGACCACCAACGGATCGATCCGCTGGTCGCCTGCGGACAGCAGGGTGAAGCCGCCCTGCAACGCCTCCAGCAGCCTTGCCGCCTCAGCGTCCAATATGTCCAGTTCGACCGCAGCCTCGTGGAAAGGCAGGCCCTGCGCCCGCGCATGGGCGTCTACCCGGCCGACATCGGATTCGATCAGGAAACCATGTTCGACCGCCAGCCGGGCGAAGGATTGGGCGTCACGCGCCCGTGGCCGCAGGGCGGCATTCGCGCCGCCGGCCGTCAATTGGGGTGGGGCGCCTGCCGTGGAACGCAGTCTCATGCGGCCTCCTGCTGCTTGAAGAACCAGCCGCCGCGCACGGGGACCGGCTTCAGTTCGGTGATGACTTCGACTTCGGTCGCGCGGGCCACGCCGGCGGCGGAGCGAACACGCGGATTCAGGATTTCGGCGATGACGACAGCCGTCACTCCGCCGACCAGTCCGAGCGCAACGCCCGCGATCAGCCACAGCATCAGGCTGGGCTTGGCGGGCAGCAACGGCACCGCCGCCTCATCCAGTAGGCTGGCGTTGGGCTGCGAGATCTGGCTTTTCAGCGCGGCCTCGTTGAAGCGCTGGCGCACGGTGTCATAGGTCTGCCGGGCCGCGTCGACGTCGCGCTGCATCACCATCAGCTGGTCCTGCACGTCCGACATGCGGATCATGCGGTCTTCCTGTCCGCTCATGTGGGACTTGAGATCGCCCTCGCGGCGGCTGGCCGCGACGCTGTTCGCGCTGACCGCGCCCGCCTGGCTCGACCGTGCCGACGCCAGCTTCGACTGAAGCTCGGACAGCTGCGCATTGGCGGCGGTCATGCTCGGGTGGTTCGGCCCCAGCGTCTTCGACAGTTCCGAAACCTTGGCCGATTGCGTCGCCACCTGCTCTTGCAGGTTCTGGACGATCATCGACCCTTCGATGTCGGACACCGCGCCCGCGCCAGCCTTGGACCGCGCCGCCGCCGCCTCGGCCTGCGCCTGGGTCAGCTGATAGGACATGTTCTTCAGCTTCTCGGCCTCAAGGTCCATGCGGTTAATGCCGATGATGTCGTGCGCCCGCTGAAAATCGGACAGGCGCTTCTGGGCCATCTCGTAACGGCGGCGCACTTCCTGCGTCTGCTCGTCGAACCATTTGGCCGATCCGCGCGCCGGCATCGCCCGTAATTCCACCTGCTCGCGCATGTAGATCTGCGCCGTCAGGTTGGCGACCTTCGCCGCCACCTGCGGATCAGCGTCCATATATTGCAGCTGGAGCACGTTGCTCTGCCGCCCGGTCGTCACCGTCAGGCTGGCGCGGACCCGGTCCGCCGCCTGCTGCAAGCGCGCCTCTGGCGAAAGCTCCTTGGGTAAAGCATCGACAAAGCCCGCTTCCTTGGCCACCGCATTGATGACCTTGGCCGATTTGATGACGTCGGTCTGCGTGCCGAGGATGCTGTCCACCTCGACCCGCGCGCCCTGTTGGGCGTTGGAATCCGTCGGGTCGGTCTGCGACAAGTCCAGCAGCAGCGATGATGTCGCCGCATATTGGCGCGGCTGGATGAAGGCTGCGATGGCGATGATCAGGAACAGCATCCCGCCCAGCATCGCCGCCGTGCGCCACCGGGCTCGCACCGCCGTCAGCAGGTCCATGGGGTTCATGGTCATAACCCGTCTACTCCCTTCAGCATGGCGCGCATCTCTTCGGCCGGGGTCGGGGCAGGGGGCGCGCTTGGCGCCGGCTGCTTCGCCATCAGCAGCAGGAATTGCGGTGCGAGCGTATCCTCGAACATGAACAGGTCGCCGCCCGGCATCGCCGTCAGCGCAGATTCCAGCCGCCGCATCGCGTCAGCCGCCTGTCCCTCATTGACGGACCCGCCGCCCAGCACTTCATGGCCAAGCCGCACCAGGCGATCATAGGAGATCACCGACATTTGCGAAGCCGCCACGCCCGCCAGCGCGATCATCCGGCGATTGCCGGTCGCTTCCCACAAGATGCGCCGGAACAGCGCATGGGTCGCGCCGCTCATCTCCGACCAGTCTTCCAGCGCGGAGGACAGGCCCTGCTCCACATCGGCCAGAGTCATCCGGTCCCGGCCCGCCGCTTCGGTGACAAGCGCAGCCTGCATCCCGAACAGCCGGGCGTGATAGGGCGATCCCATCGCCGCCCCGGCCAGCGCATCCAGCGCATCGGGATCGAGTCCCAGGCGCGCATTGCTAGCGCAACTCATGAGCAATCGTTCGAGGTCCTGCTTGGGTATCGGCGCCACCCGCTGCGGCGCGATATGCCGCCGCAGCGAAGGATGCGCCGCGATCAGCCCATCGACGTCCCCGGCGATGCCCACCAGCACGACCTGCACCGGCGAATGAATGTCCGTCAGCAACTTCAACAAAGTCGCTACTTCATTCTTCGCTTCGTCCGACCGCACCCGGTCATATTCGTCCAGGATCAGGATCGACCGCTGCCGCACATCCTCGACCAGCAGCGCCGCCAGACGCGTCACGTCCAGCGGCTCGTTCATCAGCTTGCGCGCCTTCTCCTGCCCCGCCGCGCTCATCGGCAGTTCGGCGAGGAAGGGCCGGAACAGGGAGTCGAAGTCAGCGTCGCCGCTCGCCGACCCGTAAAGCGCTATGCACCCCGCCTCATCGGCCAGATCGCCGAACACCCGCGCGAGCGAGGTCTTGCCCGATCCCCGGGTGCCGAAGATCACCGCATGCTTGCGCTGCACGACGATCGCCTCGACCAGCTTTTCCAGCTCGTTATTGCGCCCGGCCAGCCCGTGGCGATCCGTCACCGGCATCGCCGTGCTGAACGCGCTGTAGATGGAATCGCGCCGCAGGCTGATCGGCTTCAACGGTGCGGCCATCGCCCCCATGGACAGCGGGCGCGGCCCGTCATCCGCCTCGTCTTGCTGGATCGACCGGAAGCCGGGAGGGGCCGGCGTATCGAGCAGCAGCGGATCGCTGGCTATAATGCGGGGTCCGCCTTTGGGCGATTCGGTGGGCGCGATGCTGCGGCGAAAGGAAGTGAGCCAGTCCAGCATGCCGCCGGGCCGGTCCTGCGCGAAGCCATGATCGATTGCGGTCAAAACAGCTTCTCCCGGATGATGAGGACGTCTTCAGGCTGAACCGGATCATCCAGGTTCGCCTGTATTTCCTTCCCTCCCCGGCGCACTTTTATGCGTTTGGTGGAACCGGCCAGTGTCGGGCCTCCGGCAAGCGCAAGCGCCTGGCGAAAACTCTGCCCGGGCGCGTAGGAAAACGCCCCCGGCTGCTGGACCTGGCCGTAGACGTAGAGCTTCTCGGCCGGCGGCACGAACAGGATGTCGCCCGCCTTCAACTGCCGGTTCGCGCCCGCCGCCATGTCGGCGAGCGAGATCCTCACCGGCCCGCCGCCGTCGGCAGGGGTCAGGATGACCGCATTCGCGCCTTCCTTGCTCGACCCGCCCGCCTTCGCCAGCATCGACGCGACGGTATAGTTGCGGTCGAGCGGATAGTTGCCCGCCTGCGGCACATTGCCCAGCACGGTGACGAAGCGGCTGACATAATTGCTCACCTCCACATTCACCGACGGGTTGGTGAGGAAGCCGCCGCTGGCGTAGCTCGCCGCGATCGCCTGCGCGAGTTGGGACGTCGTTTTGCCGCGCGCCGAAACCGGACCGATCAGCGCCAGCGTCACCGTCCCGTCCTCCTTGATCCGCGTTGTGGAGGACAGGTCGGGCTGGCCGAAGATAGCGATCTTCACCTCATCGTCCGGCCCCAGTTGGTAGCCTGCATCCGCCACCGCCGCGGTCGGCGCAGTCTGCGCCGACACCGCCACAGGGACGAGGAGGAGGCTAGTCAGGAGAGTTATCTTTCTCACAGCTCATGCTCCTTGATGGTTGATCTAAAATTTGATCGCCCCGCCCAGGGTCACTTGCGTGCCGCTGTAGCTGGCGACGTCCGTGTCGGTTCGCCGGCGATAATGCTGCGCGTCCAGCACCAGTTCGGCGCGATCGCTGAGCTTGCGCGTCAGCATGCCCCCGAAGCGGCGCGTGCGGTCAGCGGTGATGGAGAAGGGGCGCAGCGCCGCATCCTGCCGGAACTTGCGCCGTTCCCAATCGGCATAGAGGCCAGCCGAGGTCAGCTCCGAAATCGCAAATTCGCCCTCCACGCGATGATGCGTGCGAATGGCGAAGCCGCTCGCGATCAGGCTGTCGTTGACGATACCCCGCTCCGTGGTTGCGGTCAGCTTCAGGCGCGGCACGATGCTGCTCGACAGGCTGATGTCCCAGCCGAGCCCGTCATAATTCCCGACCGCCGCCGAATCGCTCTCCACGTCCAGCCAGCGCACATCGGCGTCGATCTGCGTCAGCGGCGACACCGCGCGTTTGAACTTCAACCCATAGCTGTTGATGCGATTTTCTATGCCCAGCTTGTCGCGATCGCTGTTCACCCGCTCATAGAAGGCGGTGATCGTTCCCAGGCTGGGCATGTTGTAGCCGATCCCGCCCAGAAATGTGTCGCTGGTCTGATCGGCATAGTCGAACAGATCATCGTTGCGCGTCAGATCGCGCCGATAGCTCGCCACCGGGAACAGCCCCGGCCGTTCGCACCCCAGTTCCGCCCCGAACGTCGTGAAGCGCTGGAGATTTTCGGTCTGCTGGTTGAGGTCGCCATAATCGGCGCGCTGCTGGCGATAGGCTGCCATGGGGGTGATCGAGCAGGTCGCACCAAAGCGGATAACCGCCTTCGCCTCGCTATCCAGTCGCAGCTTGCTGCGCTGTCCTTCCGAAACGAAACGGTCGTAGCCGATCTTGCCCCGCAGCAGCAGGTCATGCCGCCCGATCGGCTTGCCATAGGTCAACTCCACCCAGGGCGTGACGATCAGATCGTCGGTCGGATTTTCCACCCGATCATCGACGCGATAGACGTTGTCGTCGTAAAGCAGATCGAGCCCGGCGGTGGCGTTCAGCCCCATCGTCTTGAGGCGGGAGTCATCATCCTGCGCAGCACTGGCTTGAGCGCGCACTGAAACGGGAACCCCCACAGCGACGACGCTCCCCAAGGCGGCGGCCATTACGGCTCCACGCCAGGGGGTTTGCTGTCTCGCGGGCGCAAAAAAGCGCTTCCGGAAAAGCGGAATCAAATCATTATTCAAACGTGCGACCCTTTATTGCATTGCAGCAACGAAGGGGCATGCTAGTCGGGTTTGCACGCAAAACGAACCGCCGCAGACGCGGTTCATCGCGGCAATGCAACGGCTCGGTCGGTCGCAAAAACAGGCGACGACAGGGATTTAGCGATCAGCGCCCGCTGTTAATCTGGGAGCAAGCTAAGCCCGCGACTCCGGTCAGAGGATCGACCAGACGATTGCTGCAACCGCACCGACAAAAGCGAGGATGCCGGCCCAGCGGGAGAGCAGATCGACGGCTCGCTCGGCCCGATCGGCGGCCGTTCGCCCGACAACCGCGGCGGGAATGGAGCGGCCGCCATCAGCCGGAGGAATGTTTGAATGTTGCGCAACGGCCACCGTCGCAAAATCGTCCGCCACGTTCCCAATCCGCCTTGTTTCAGTTGACGGACCTATCCAATTTTACATTTAACAAATTGTTTTCGCGGTGAGGGAAACGTCCTCATTTGGTCGCAAAATCAAGGAGGTGATGCAGGGAAGCCTCATCTGTAAGCGCGGGCTTCGATCAACTCTAATAAGCGTTGCGATGAACGAGCACGCTCGCCGTGCCGATCAGGATGCCGATGTCGCGCATCAGGCTCCACCCGTGGAGATATTCCAGGTCCGCCTCGACGCGATTGAGGATGTCCCGCCGAGTCTCGGTCGCGCCCCGGAATCCCCGGATCTGCGCCAGCCCGGTGATGCCGGGCTTCAACGCGTGGCGATGCCAATATTGACGATCGACCTGCCAGAACAGCTGCTCCTCGGCGGTTGACCCGAGCGCGTGGGGGCGGGGGCCGACCAGGCTCATCTCGCCCAGCAGCACGTTGATGAGCTGCGGCAGTTCATCGATGCTGGTCTTCCGGATGAATGCGCCGACCCGCGTGATGCGCTGGTCGTCACGGCCGGTCGAAGCCGCGCCCGCCGCGTCGCATTGTTCGATGCGCATGGAGCGGAACTTCAGGATATGGAACAACCGGTTCCCACGCCCGATCCGTTCCTGTCTGAAGAAGACCGGTCCCGGCGAATCGAGCCTGATCGCGATTGCGATCACGATCATGAGCGGCGACAAGGCGATCAGGAGCGGCACTGTCATCGAGATATCGAGCAGTCGCTTCTTCGCGCGGTTGGCGAGGTTGAGCGGTCCGCGCGAAACCACCAGCGTCGACACGCCGCGATAGGTCTGCACGGCGAGCGGCGCCATCGGGTCCAGTTCCGGCACGATGATCTCGCCCAGGATATTTCCGCCTTTCAGCATCTGCGCCCAGTCGGCCTTGCGATCGGCGGGGCAGGAGATGACGACGCGATCAAAGTCGCGCAGCAAGGTGCCCAGCCGATGCAGCATGTAGGGGTCGTCCAGATCAGCCTTGATGCCGGACGCCGCCGCGTCGACGATCGTCATGCCGCTGACGTCATGCGGGATCACCCCGTCATCGACGATCAGCAACTGCGCGAACAGATTGTCGCTGAAATTCCGCCGCACCGCCCGCACAATCAACAACCGCTGCAGCATCAGCAGCGTGCCGCTGCACAATATGCCGGCCGAAATGCCCAGCCGCGACAAATGCCCAGTCGCCTTCAGTGAAAAGACGACCAGCAGGAAGATCAGCAACGTGCCCGCAAAGGCCATCATCGCGTTGCGCAGCGACTTCGTCAGGCGCGTCAGGCAGGCGGGATTATAGGCCTGGTTATGGAAGGCGACGACGCCATAGACGATCATGCCGCCGGCCAGCGGTTGCCAGAATTCGCCCGACATGAGCGGCACGCCGGCGGCGCGCAGCCCCATGCCAAAGCCGGTGGCGAGCGCCGCCAGGTCGGCGACCAATAGCAATAGACATAGCCAAAGCCTCACATTCCGCTGGACGGCGGTTGATGCGGGCTGGCGACTGGGAGACCCTTCGATCGCCAGATCAATTTTCGACATCTGCAACCCTTTTTGTGTCGTGACGTCAAACAGCTAACCGCCACCGGGACGGCGTGAATGCATCAGACATCCGCAGCCTTTTTTGATTTATGTTGCGAAGCAGCAGGACAGAAATGTCTTGGAATGACAATCGGTGGTGGGACGCCCGGACCCGCTTTTCCGATGATCCGTTCGTCTCAGGGGACGTTCCGCCCTTCATTCGCGACGACCTGAAAACCGGCTATCTGCGAAAAGAAGCGAAAATTTACC
>DASVOF010000178.1:0-28975 GCA_036383495.1 Sphingobium sp.
GAAGGAAACCTGGTTCAGACGTTCTTCTGTCCGGAATGTGGCTCTGCACTATATGTAAAGCTGGGCAAGCAGCCGACAATGATCGGCGTTGCGGTTGGAGCCATTACTGATCCCGGCTTCCCGGCGCCCCACATCTCTGTCTGGGAACAGTCAAAGCACCCTTGGGTCACTTTGCCTGGCGAGGTTGTCCATTTCAGACAGGGAGATCGGTCGTAGCGTCACCGGAGCTGGTAGCCTTACTTTCGGAAACTTTCCGCCGCTGCGCAGGCAAGCTGGTCAGCGCGTTCATTTTCGGGATGACCGGCATGGCCCTTCACCCATTGCCACGTCACATGGTGGCGCGCGGTCGCCGTCAGTAGGGCCTGCCACACCTCGGCATTCTTGACCGGCTTTCTGTCGGCGGTCTTCCAGCCGTTTTTCTGCCAGCCGAAGACCCATTTGGTGATGCCGTCCATGACATATTTGCTGTCGGTATAAAGCGTCACCCGGCAAGGTTTTTTCAGCCCATTGAGCGCTTCTACCGCCGCCGTCATCTCCATGCGGTTGTTGGTGGTGAGCGCCTCCCCGCCGGAAATTTCCTTTTCCTTGTCCCCAAAGCGCAGCACCGCGCCCCAGCCGCCGGGGCCGGGATTGCCCTTGCACGCGCCATCAGTGAAAATCTCGACCCGGGGCAGTTCGGTCATGCGCCCAGCAATTCGGACGGCGCGGCCTGCGCATAAAATTCCAGCCGCCGCAGATAGGCGAGCGGGTCCTTGCGCGTCACCAGCGCGTCGGCGGGCGTGTTGATCCAGTCATAGGCGCGCGTCAGCAGGAAACGCAGCGCCGCGCCCCGGCACAGGATCGGGAAAGCGGTCCGTTCCGCCTCCGACAGCCCATGCGCCGCCTCATAGCCTGCGCATAGCGCCGCCGCCCGCTCGCCGAACCAGGTCGCGCCGTCATTGCTGAAGCACCAGGCGCTGTGCGTCACCGCCAGGTCATAGGCGCGGATGTCGGTGCAGCTGAAATAGAAGTCGATGAGGCCCGTCACCTCATCCCCCAGCATCAGCACATTGTCGGGGAACAGGTCGGCATGGATGACGGCGCGCGGCAGGTCGGTGGGCCAGTGCGCGTCGAGGAAGGCCAGTTCGTCCGCGACCCGCTGGTTGAGGCCCGGCGCGATCTCGTCGAAATGTTCGCCGCATTTCGCCGCCAGTTCGTGCCAGCCCGGCAGGTCGAGCGCATTTCGCCGCTCGCTCGCGAAGCCTTCCGCCGCGCGATGCAACTGCCCCAGCGCCGTGCCCGCCGCGCGCGCCTGTCCCGCCGACGGCTCGGTCACGGAAATGCCGGTCAGGAACTCGATCAGGCAGGCCGGGCGGCCGCCCAGCTGCTGCAATCGCCTGCCGTCCCGATCGGCGATGAAGCGTGGCACCAGGCAGCCCCGCGCGCCCAGATGATCGAGCAGGTTCATGAAGAAGGGCAGGTCGCCTTCATCCACGCGCTTTTCGTAGAGCGTCAGGATATAGCGATGGCCGGTCCCGTCGGCTCCGGTGGTTTCCAGCAGGTAATTGCTGTTCTCTACCCCCTCGGCGATCCCCTTGGCGGAAACCAGGCGGCCGGCGTCATAGCGGGTGAGGAAGGCGTCGATCTCCTCGGCGGGCACATGGGTATAGACGGCCATGATCCTACGCCGTCTCCAGCCCGCGCGGCAGTTTGAAGGAGATATCTTCCTGCGCCGTTTCCACCTGTTCCTCGCTCACGTCAAAGCGCGTGGCGAGCCGGTCGACCACCTCGCGCACCAATATTTCGGGTGCGGACGCGCCTGCCGTCAGTCCCAATGCGCCGACGCCCTCCAGCCAGGCGAAATCGATTTCGTCGGCGCGCTGGATCAGGCGGGCGGGGGTGCCTTCGCGCTCCGCCACCTCGACCAGGCGCAGCGAGTTGGAGCTGTTGGGCGCGCCGATCACATAGAGCGCGTCGCAGGCCGGAGCGATCGCCTTGACCGCCGCCTGCCGATTGGACGTGGCGTAGCAGATGTCCTCGCCCCGGGGTGCGTGGATCAGGGGAAAGCGCCGTTTCAGGGTCGCGACGATCGCGGCGGTGTCGTCCACCGACAGCGTCGTCTGCGTCAGGAAGGCGAGATTTTCGGGATTGGCGGGGGTGAAGGCTTCGGCATCCTCGACCGTCTCGATCAACGTCATATGACCGGCGTCGACCTGGCCGAAGGTGCCGATCACCTCCGGATGCCCCTTATGCCCGATGAACAGGATGTGGCGGCCCGCCTCGACCTGCCGCTCCGCCTGACGGTGGACCTTGCTGACCAGCGGGCAGGTGGCGTCCAGATAGTCGAGCCCGCGCTCCTCCGCCTTCGCCGGCACCGCCTTGGGCACGCCATGGGCGGAAAAAACCACCGGCGCGCCGTCGGGCACCTGATCCAGTTCCTCGACGAAGATCGCGCCCTTCGCCTTCAGATTGTCGACGACGAATTTGTTATGGACGATTTCGTGGCGGACATAGACCGGCGCGCCATATTTTTCGATCGCCTTTTCAACGATGATGATCGCGCGGTCGACACCGGCGCAAAAGCCGCGCGGGGCGGCGATGAGCAGTTTCATGGGCGGGCGGGCATTCATGACGAAGGCGCTTAAGCCAATGTCGCGCCGGAAGGAAGAGGCGAGCGGCGGGGCCGCGTTGCTTTCGGTTGCGCCGGCGGCATGCTGCGGATAAGAAGCCCCACGCCTGTTCCCAAGGGATTATCTCGTGACCTTTTCTCGTATTGCGCTGACCGGAATGCTGGCCCTTGCCCTTGCGAGTTGTTCGCGGCGAGGGGAAATCGACGCGACCGGCGGCATCGTGTCCGTCCGCTCCGCCTGCCCGGTGGCGGCGATCCCGGCCCAGACCGGCGATGTCACGCTGTTCAACCCGGCGGGCAGCACGGACGCGCGCGCGATCGACGTGGTGGCGAACATCACCAACCTGCGCTCGACCTGTTCGGAAGGCGCGCAATTCTATACCGAGGCGACCTTCACCGTGAACGCGCGGCGCAGCGACGCGAGCGCGGCGCGGCAGGTGACGCTGCCCTATTTCTCCGCCGTGGTGCGGGGCGGCAACGCGGTCATCGCAAAGCGCGTGGGCCAGGTCGTGCTGGACTTCCCCGCCGGTCAGTATCGCGCCAGCGCGACGGCGAAGGCGGGCTCCTATGTCGAAAAGGCCGCCGCCACGCTGCCTGCCGACGTCCAGCGCAAGATCACGCAGCAGCGCAAGGCGGGCGAAGCCGACGCGGCGATCGATCCCTTCGCCCAGCCCGATGTCCGGGCGGCGTTGCAGCGAACCAGCTTCGAGCTGCTCGTGGGTTTCAACCTGACCCAGGATCAGCTCCGATATAACGCGACCCGTTAAGAGCGAACCTAGCCAAATTAAATGCCGTTCGTGCTGAGTAGGGCTGAGCGTAGTCGAAGCCCGTATCGAAGCATGGGTGCGTAGCAGTCCTTCGATACGCCATTTCGACAAGCTCAATGGCTACTCAGGACGAACGGTGATTACAGGACCGTTGCCCATGTCCCTTTACATCCGTTTCACCGCCCATCTGAACGCCGTCCTCGACGCGCTGGAGGCGGACGGCGCGCTGCCCGCGGGGCTGAACCGCAAGCCCGTGACGGTCGAGCCGCCGCGCGACGCGAGCCATGGCGACCTCGCCACCAACGCGGCCATGGTGCTGGCCAAGCCCGCCGGAACCAATCCGCGCGCGCTGGCGGAGAAAATCGTCGCCGGCCTTGAGAAGCTGGACGAGGTGGAGAGCGCGGCGATCGCCGGGCCGGGCTTCATCAACCTGCGGCTGACCGACGCCACCTGGCGCGCCGAACTCGCCGCGCTCCATGCGGAAGGCGAGGATTATGGCCGCTCCGACGCGGGCGAGGGCGTCACCGTAAATGTCGAATATGTCTCCGCCAACCCGACCGGCCCCATGCACATGGGTCATTGCCGGGGCGCGGTGGTGGGGGACGCGCTTGCGACCCTGCTCGAATATGTCGGGCATAAGGTGATCCGCGAATATTATATCAATGACGCAGGCGGGCAGGTCGATGTGCTCGCCCGCTCCGCCCATGTCCGCTACCGCGAGGCGCTGGGCCAGGATGTGGGCGCGATCCCCGAGGGCCTCTATCCCGGCGATTATCTGGTCCCTGTTGGGCAGGCGCTCGCCGCCGAGTTCGGCGACAAATATGTCGGCGCGCCGGAGGGCGAATGGCTGGTCCCGTTCCGCACCCGCGCCGTCGCCGCGATGATGGAGATGATCCGCAGCGACCTGGCGCTGCTGGGCATCCATCACGACATTTTCTCTTCCGAAGCGGAGTTGCAGGCCGCCGGGAAGCCCGAAGCCGCCGAAGCGTGGCTGCGCGCCCATGACCTCGTCTATGACGGCGTGCTCGAAGCGCCCAAGGGCGAGACGCCCGAGGATTGGGAGCCGGTCGAACTGCCGCTGTTCCGCTCGACAAAGTTTGGCGACGATCAGGACCGCCCGATCAAAAAGTCGAACGGCGGCTGGACCTATTTCGGCGCGGACATGGCCTATCATTTCCAGAAGGCGCAATCGGCCGACCAGCTGATCGACATCTGGGGCGCGGACCATGCCGGTACGGTGAAGCGCATCCAGGCCGCCGTCGCTGCCCTGACGGAGGGCAAGGCCCGCTTCGACGTGAAGCTGATCCAGATGGTCCGCCTGCTGCGCGACGGCGAGCCGGTGAAGATGTCCAAGCGCGCCGGAAACTTCGTGACGCTGGCCGATGTGGTCCGCGAAGTGGGCAAGGATGTGGTCCGCTTCACCATGCTGACCCGCAAGGCGGACGCGCAGATGGACTTCGACTTCGCCAAGGTGGTGGAGGCGTCGAAGGACAATCCTGTCTTCTACGTGCAATACGCCCATGCCCGCATTTCCTCGCTCGGACGGCGGGCGGAGGAGGCGGGAATCGCACTTCCTGCACCCGACCTGTCCCGCCTTGGGACTGAGGAACTGGGCCTTGTGAAGCTCGCGGCGCAGTTTCCGCGCGTTGTGGAAGGGGCGGCGTCGGCCCGCGAACCGCACCGCATCGCCTTCTATCTCAACGACTTGGCTTCTGAATTCCACAGCTGGTGGAACGTCGGCAACGACAATCCGCGCGCCCGCGTCATCCTGACCGACGATCCGGCGACCACATCCGCGCGCCTTTTCTTGAGCCGCGGAATCGGGCAGATCATTCGGAACGGCCTGGCCCTGATGGGCGTGGTCGCTTTGACGGAAATGCAGTAGCGAAACGGGGATTTGGCAAGATGGGCGATTTCGCGAGGGGGCGGCTCGATCTCGACGACGAAGAGCGTCTGCCCTGGCTCGAGCCCGGTATCGAGGATGAGGAAGCGGAGGGGCTCTCGCCGCTACGGCTGCTGGGCGTCATCCTTTGCGGCCTGCTGCTGATCGGCCTGGCGGTAGGCGGCATCTGGCTGTTGCAGGACCGCCATCGCAGCGGCGGCGAAGGCAAGCTGATCGCCGCGCCGTCGGGCGACTATAAGGTCCCCGCCAAGGAAGCCGACGCCAAGAAGTTCGAGGGCGAAGGCGACGCCAGCTTCGCCGCCAGCGAAGGCGTCGCGCGCGATGGCCATATCGACCCCAGCCGCGTGCCCGAAGCCCCGATCACGTCCACCGGCTCCGCTCGCGAAACGCGCACGGGACCGGTCAAGCCGGGGCAGAGCGTTACCGCGCGCGTGGCCGACGAAACCAACGTCCGCCCGGCCGCGACGCAGCCCGCGCGCGGCGTCGGCGGCGCGGTGATCCAGCTGGGCGCCTATGGCAGCCAGTCGGGCGCGCGTGACGCCTGGACGCGGCTCTCCAAGCGCTTCGCCTATCTTGCGCCATTCGCCATGTCCGTGGAACCGGCGCAAGTCGGCGGCAGCACCCTCTATCGCCTCCGCGCGTCGGTCGGCGCTCAGGCGAGCACCGTGTGCGGCAAGCTCAAGGTCGCGGGCGAGAGCTGCATCGTGGTGAATTAGGTTTTCCTCTCCTGTTCAGGGGAGAGTTGTAAAACTCGAAAATCATCCATTTTTTCGTCATCCCCGCGTAGGCGGGGACCCATCTCCCAACGCCAGATCAAGAGGATAGGCAAGGAGATGGCTTCCCGCCTGCGCGGGAATGACGGGGAGGCAAGGGTGACTTGGGTTGCGCGACTCTCACCCCACAAACCCCTTCGACACCGCGCCTGACAGCCGCTACCATCCTGCCTCATGAAACCGGTAATCTTCGGCCTCTCCGGCGAAACGCTTTCCCCTGACGAGCGCGCCTTCTTTTCTGACGCGCAGCCGGCGGGCTATATTCTGTTCCGCCGCAACATCGCCGATCGCGCGCAGCTTCGCGCCCTGACCGACGATCTGCGCGCGCTTCACGGCCGCGACGACTTGCTCATCATGATCGACCAGGAGGGCGGGCGCGTCGCGCGGATGCAGGCGCCGATCTGGCCCAGCTTCCCGGCGGGCGCGATATTCGATTCCCTCTACGAACTCGCTCCGTCCAGCGCGATCGCCGCCGCCCGCGCCAACGCCCATGCTATCGCCGTCACGCTGGCCGAAGTCGGTATCACCGTCGACGCGCTCCCCTTGCTCGACGTGCGGCAGGAAGGGGCGAGCGACATCATGGGCGACCGTACGCTGGGCGCTGAACCGATGCGCGTCGCGGCGCTGGGCCGCGCCGTCATCGACGGGCTGGCCGAAGGCGGCGTGGTCGGCATCGTCAAGCATATGCCGGGCCATGGCCGCGCGCTGGTGGACAGTCACCACGACCTTCCCATCGTCACCGCCGACGAAGAGGCGCTCGCGACCGATCTCGCGCCCTTCCAGACGTTGAAGGATGCGCCCATCGGCATGACCGCCCATGTCGTCTACACCGCGTGGGACCCGGATTTGCCCGCCAGCCTGTCAGCCTCGGTGATCGAGACCATCATTCGGGGGCGCATCGGCTTCGACGGCCTGCTGATGTCCGATGATCTCGACATGAAGGCGTTGAAGGGCAGCATCCCTGAATTGGCGGCGGGCGTCGTCGCGGCGGGTTGCGACCTCGCGCTCAATTGCTGGGCGCGAATGGACGACATGGTCGGCATCGCCGAACTGCTGCCGGACATCAGCGCCGAATCGAAGGCCCGCCTCGACCGCGCCATGGCGTCCGTGCGCGTGCCGGAGGAAGGGCCGCCGCTTGAGCAACTGCTCGCCACCCGTGATGCTCTGCTGGCGCTGGTTCCGGCGTGAGGGATGTCCCCAGAAGGAGCGTTTCCCTGAAGGCGCGCGCTGTCTATTCGCTTTTCACCGTCATTCCCGCTTTTACCGTCATCCCCGCGAAGGCGGGGATCCATCTCCCCAACCAACCGTCTGGCTTCAACTTTGGGAGATGGGTTCCCGCGTTGGCTAACGCCGCCCTTCGGGTCGCGGGAATGACGAGAAATGGGTGGTTCGCGGCGCGCCCCTTCCCGGCGAGCGTCTGATGAACGACCTCTTCACGCCTCCCGTCACACCCCGCCCGGACACCTTCACCGTCAGCTTCGAAAGCTGGGAAGGCCCGCTCGACCTGCTGCTGGCGCTCGCCCGCACACAGAAGGTCGACCTGCGTGAAATCTCGATCCTTGCGCTGGTCGAGCAATATCTGACCTATGTCGAGAATGCGCGGAAGCTGAAGCTGGAACTCGCCGCCGATTATCTGGTGATGGCGGCGTGGCTCGCTTATCTCAAATCCTCGCTGCTGCTCCCCAAGCAGGCGCGGCCTGATCCCGACCCTGAAGAACTCGCCCTCCGCCTCCAGCTTCGGCTCCAGCGCCTTCATGCGATGCGCGAGGCGGGCGCCCGTCTGATGGCGCGCGATCGTATCGGCCGCGACGTGTTCGTGCGCCCGCGCCCGGAAGGGCTCTGTCTCGTCCGCAAGGCGAAATGGGCGGCCAGCCTTTACGACCTGCTCCAATCCTACGGCCAGTTGCGTGCGCGCACCCAGCCCGCCGTCCATATGGTCGCCGCCCGTCCCGTGATGACGCTGGACGAGGCGATCCAGCGCGTCGGCGCGCTGGTCGGATCGGCCATCGACTGGACGACACTCGAATCCTTCCTGCCCGCCGACCGGGACGGCCCGATGGCCCGGTCGGCGCTTGCCAGCAGCTTCGTCGCCGCGCTGGAACTGGCGCGGCAGGGCAGGCTGGAAATACAGCAGGACGGGATATTCGAACCCATCTACCTGCGCGCGGCGCTGTTGGACGAGGGCAGGGAGCGTCTGTTGTGATGCAGGAACCCGATGATTTTCTCCGCGCGGTCGAAGCAGCGCTGTTCGTGGCGGAAAATCCGCTGACCCCCGGCGAACTGCGGTTGCACGTAGGCGAGGCGGGCGACCTGCCGGCTGCGCTGGCGGCGCTTGCCGATCATTATGCCGGGCGCGGCGTCAACCTTGTCGAGCGCGGCGGGCGCTGGCATTTCCAGACGGCCGCGGACCTCGCCCATATCCTTCGCCGCGAAAAGGACGAGACCCGCAAGCTGTCCCGCGCGGCGATGGAGACGCTGGCCATCATCGCCTATCATGAGCCCGTCAGCCGCGCCGAAATAGAGGCGATTCGCGGGGTGCAGGTGGCGAAGGGGACGCTCGACGTGCTGATGGAGGCGGGGTGGGTTCGCCCTGCCGGTCGCCGCGAGGTTCCGGGACGGCCGCTCATCTATGCGACCACGCACGAATTTCTGTCACATTTCGGGCTTAGCAGCCGCCGCGACCTGCCCGGTATCGACGATCTGCGCGCCGCCGGGCTGCTCGATCCGGTCGATCTCGCGCTGGAGGGGCTGGGCCCCCAATCCGTTCTGGAAAATGACGATGAAGACGCCTAGATAGGGGTCGTTACAGGAGAATTGAGATGGGTTCGTTTTCGTTGATGCACTGGGTCATCGTTCTCCTGGTGGTCATGCTGCTCTTTGGTGGTGGCCGGATCTCCGGGCTGATGGGCGACGTCGCCAAGGGCATCAAGAGCTTCAAGAAGGGTATGGCCGAGGATGACGACGCCGTCACGCCCGCCAAGCCCGCCACCCGGATTGAGGGACAGCGCGCGCCCGAACAGGATGCGCCGACCGCCACGGAAGAAAAGACCAAGGCCTGATTTCCTCCGGCTGGCGCGGTAGGCTCGCATGTTCGATATCGGTTCGTCCGAACTTTTGCTGATCGTGATCGTCGCGGTGGTCGTGATCGGTCCGAAGGATTTGCCGCGCGCGCTCTACAAGGTGGGGCAGATCGTCGGCAAGGCGCGGGGCATGGCGCGTCATTTCCGCACTGGCGTCGACGCCATGGTGCGTGAAGTCGAGCTGGAAGAGCTTGAGAAAAAATGGGCCGATCAGAACCGCCGGATCATGGAAGAACATCCGCCCGAGGCGCTGGCCGCGCCGCAGATGGAGCCGCTTCCCGCGCCGTCCGCTGATTCTGCCGCGCCGGCAAATCCGCCGCCCTTCGTGGCGCAGTCGGCTCCCGTCGCGTCCATGCCCGCCACCGAAGGTCCCCCCTATATCGCCGCCGACGCGGACATGAAAAAGGGCGACGCTGCGGCATGATGGACATTGACGATAGCAAGGCGCCGCTGCTCGACCATCTCATCGAACTGCGGGGACGGCTGCTGAAATGCGTCTGGGCGCTGCTCCTGACGGGGGCGGTCTGCTTTTATTTTTCGCAAGATCTGTTCGCCTTCCTCGTCCACCCGCTGAAGGAAGCGTTCGGCGACGGCGGCGGACGCCTCGTCTACACGAAGCTCTACGAAGCCTTTTTCGTGCAGGTGAAGGTGGCGATCTTCGGGGCTTTCTGCCTGTCCTTCCCGATCATCGCGAACCAGCTCTGGGCCTTTGTCGCTCCCGGTCTCTACGCGAAGGAGAAGAAGGCGCTCCTGCCCTTCATCATCATGACGCCGGTGCTGTTCCTGATGGGCGCGAGCCTGGCTTATTATGTGGTCATGCCGACGGCGTTCCATTTCTTCCTGCAATTTCAAGGCAATAGTGGTGGACTGACGGTCGAGGCGCTGCCCAGCACCGACGCCTACCTCACGCTGGTCATGCAATTCATCCTGGCCTTCGGGATCAGTTTCCTGATGCCGGTGTTGCTGATGCTGCTCAACCGGGCGGGCTTCGTGACGCGGGTGCAGCTGATCGGCATGCGGCGCTACATGATCGTGGGCGCGTTCGTGCTGGCGGCTGTGCTGACGCCGCCCGACGTCGTGTCGCAGCTGATGCTCGCTATCCCGCTGCTGCTGCTCTACGAAATCACGATCATCGCGATCTGGTTCACCGATCGCAGGCAGGCCCGCGAAAAGGAAGCGGCTGACATTTCCGCATAAAAAAGGCCCGCCGGGAGAGGCGGGCCGTGTCATGGGAAATTTCACAAAGTGGCGCGACTCACTCGGCGGCGTCTTCGACCGCCTTGCCGGCGCTCTGCACGTCTTTGCCGGCGCCTTCCACAGTGTTGCATGCCGCGACAAGCAGTGACCCTGTCAGCAGCAGGGCGGCAAGGATCTTTTTGATCATGATCGTCTCCTTGAGAAACTCAGCCGATTGGTCGCGCCAATCCAGCGGACAGGAAGAAAACCCGCCGCCAGAGCATGTGTTCCGCAGCCGGAAATATGTTTGATTCAAGGAATCGCCCGTAAAAATTCTGAGCCCGGAACGCGTCGGGGGGGGGGAGATGCGTTCCGGGCTCATGTTTTTTTGGATAGCAAGAGCGGGGGGCAAAAGATTTGCTATCCGAACTGCACAACTATCGGCCTGCGCGGTTGGTTCCACGCCCTTCCAAAAAAATCGATATTTTTAAAATCGTTCATTTTCAATGCATTGTTCCATTGACGGAACTTTCCGACGAAAAATCCTCGTCAGATGAGGGGCCGCCCGCTGTTGCGATATTCGGGTCGGATCGTGGATGGGGGCAGGCTGGCTTCGTCGGCTGGCGGCGGCGCGAAGGCGGGGGGCGTCGAAGGGATGCCGGCGTCGAGCCCAGAGACGGGCCGATGGTCTCGCTCCGACAGCCGGACCGGCGCGGGCCATGGACGCGCCGCTGGTCCCGATTGCAGCTCGCGACCCGAATAGGCGATCCGAAACGCGCCGCTGCTGCCCTGGAAGCCGGGAATGCGATAGAAGATATGCGCGCCGATCACGGCGACAGGCTGCTTCGTGGCCGCCCAGCCGGGTCGGACCGCCAATGTGTGATAGAATGTCGCGAGGCCCACGGGACTATAGACCCGCCCGGCCAGCGCCTGCTGAGCAATATGCCGGGCCCGCGCCCAGCTGCGCGCATCGCCCCGCCGCGCCATCGCGCCGTCGCAGCTGAAGGTGAACTGACAGCGCAGGTCGGTTCGTTCCGACCCCTGATAGACGACGCCGCAGATGCTGTTGGGCCAGAGCGGGCTGCGCGCCCGGTTGAGCACGACCTGCGCGACGGCGCGCTGTCCTTCTTCGGGCTCGTTGCCCGCCTCATAATAGATGGCGGAGGTGAGGCAGTTGAGCGCGCGATAGCTGTCCACCGCCGTAAGGCCGCGAAAGGCGGAGGCCGGGGCGGCTTCGACCCTGGCGAGCGCCAGCACATGCTCGCTGTCGCCGATCTGCGCGGGCAGCCGGTCGAACATGCCCTGGCTGAAGAAGAAGGCGGAACCGGGGAAATTCTCGCGCGGATCCTCGGCCGACCGGGTCGGGCGCGCGGCGTCGGCCAGCAGGTCGAGCGGTGCGGCGGTGATCAGGCGCGGCGCTCCCAGCGCCAGCAGCGCCAGCGCGGCCATCGCCACATGCCGCAACTCTTCTCCCGACTTCACCAACGCCGCTCGCCCTCCCTTGTGCGAAAAATCCGCGCTCAAGGAGCCTCTTATAGGAAAAGCCTTGCCAATTCCTGTCCCGATCCGCCCCCGTCCCGGACTGGCACAAGGATGATGGAGAGGGTTAAGGGCCAGTCGGCAACCGGCTCTTTTGCCCGGTCATCATTCCCTTGCTTGGCAAGGGTGCGTGCGGTCCGCTATGCCAGCGTCATGCTGGTTCAAAATGATAGCCTCGCCCTGATTGGCAACACGCCGATGGTGCGCCTCGCCGGGCCGTCCGAAGAGACGGGCTGCGATATTTTCGCCAAGTGCGAATTCGCCAATCCCGGCGCGTCGGTGAAGGATCGCGCCGCGCTGTTCATCGTCAATGACGCTGAGGAAAAGGGCCTGCTGAACCCCGGCGGCACGATCGTCGAGGGCACGGCGGGCAATACCGGCATCGGCCTGGCGCTGGTCGCCAATGCGAAGGGGTATAAGACGATCATCGTCATGCCCGAAACGCAAAGCCGCGAGAAGATGGACACGTTGCGCGCGCTGGGCGCGGAACTGGTGACGGTGCCGGCCGCCGCCTATTCGAACCCCGGCCATTTCGTCCATACGTCGCGCCGCATCGCCGAAGAGACGGAAAACGCGATCTGGGCCAACCAGTTCGACAATATCGCGAACCGCAAGGCGCATATCGTCGGCACCGCCGAAGAGATCTGGACGCAGCTGGAAGGCCGGATCGACGGCTTCACCTGCGCGGCGGGGACAGGGGGCACCCTTGCGGGCGTCGGACTGGGCCTCAAGGCGCATGACGAGAATATCACCATCGCGCTGACCGATCCGCACGGCGCGGCGCTTTTCGATTATTACGCCCATGGCGAGTTGAAGGCGGAGGGTTCGTCGGTCGCCGAAGGGATCGGGCAGGGCCGCATCACCGCCAATCTGGAAGGCGCGCCGATCGACACGCAGTTCCGCATCTCCGACGAGGAAGGGCTGCTGTGGGTGCGGCGGCTGCTGGCGGAGGAGGGGCTGTGCCTTGGCCTGTCGTCGGGCATCAATGTCGCGGGCGCGGTGGCGCTGGCGAAGGAGCTGGGCCCCGGCAAGCGGATCGTCACCATCCTGGCCGATACCGGCTTTCGCTATCTCTCCACCCTTTATAACCGTGAGTGGCTCGAATCGAAGGGCTTGACGGTATTCCCCTGGCTCGCGCACAATCGTTGAGCGCCGACGCGGGTCGTGGCGCCAAAGAAAAAGAGCATTTGATGGCAGAAACACCCCGCCGACAGGAAGGGCTGCAACGCGTCCAGATCGGGCTTACCGGGCTGGCGGGCGTGGTTCTGCTCGTCGGGCTGGCGAATATCGTGATCGACAAGGCGCGGATAGACGATCCGACGGTCCCGCCGCCGACCGTCCCAACGCTGGATGCGAACGCCGTGACGCCCAAGGAGCCGCTCGCTGAACTGGGCGTCCAGCCTGCGCCGGAGCAGGCGCCGATCGTGCCGGATCTTCAGCCCGATCCCAATCTGAAAAAGCCGATGGATCGCGATCTTCAGCCTGCCCGCTAGGCGGGATGACTTCATTTTGATCCGACACCGTTCGTGCTGAGTAGGGACTGAGCTTGGCGAAGCCTGTCCTGAGCGCCTGCTGCAAGCAGGCAGTCGAAGGGGCCCGTATCGAAATATTCACGCCAAGCCTCTGTCCTTCGATACGCCACTTCGACAAGCTCAGTGGCTACTCAGGACGAACGGGGATGGGGTGATGCCGGATAATGTGCGTCGTCCCAGTCGGAGCGGTGATGCACCGTAAGTCCCTCTCCTCGGAATTTCATGAGCCGCGCGGGGGTGGGCTTTCCCAGAAGGTCCCACCGTTCGATGAGCGTGTTGCCATGTATTCAGCAGCTCGAAAATGGTTAATAAGTAGTAAAAACCAGAACAAAACAGGATTTCCCGGTTATTCCCGAAATTTCCCTTTCCTTGACGGGCCGGGCTTGATATTTGAAAGCCATAGGGGTTGTCAGGCTTTGTGGGTCCTGTGCACCGGGCCGCTGTAATGCGGTTGGCGGATGACGGCCTGCGCCCTGTGAGCAAAGGGGCGAGCGGATCCAACTGTGTCGGAAGTCATTCTCTTTACGGGCAACGCGTTCAGCGTCGCGGACGGCAAAGGCCGGTTCGTGCTGCCCCTGGAGATGCGCCGCCAGGTCAAGCTCTCCAGCGGCGGCGAAACGAAGCTCTTCCTCTCGGTCCATGGCGGCAACCCCTGCGCCACGGGCTTTGGCGAATCGCACCGCCGCTTCCTGTTCGCGGAGGTCGAGGAACTGGCTCGCGAGGCGCGCGCGCAGGGTCGCGACTATAACGCCGACCTGGAGATGGAGCGCCGCCTCGGCACGATCGAGGAAGTGAATTTCGACGACGGCGGCCGGTTCGCCATGCATCCCGACATTAAGGATGAATATGGCATCGCCGACGCCGTCTTCTTCTATGGTGTGGGCCGCTACATCCAGATGTGGAAGCCGGAAACGCTGGTCGACAGCCCGGATCGGCCCGAACTGATCCGCAACAAGGTGCGTCGCTGGCTGGACCAGCGGGCGGCGGGAAGCGGCCAATGAGCGCGCCTGCGAATCCCGACCGTCATATCCCGGTTCTCCTCGACGAAGTGCTCGACGCGCTCGCCATCAACCCCGGCGAGATCCATGTCGACGGCACGTTCGGCGCGGGCGGCTATTCGAGCGCGATGGCGGCGCGCGGCGCGAGGGTCTTCGCCTTCGACCGCGATCCCGATGCGATCCGGGAAGGCCAGGCGCTCGCCGACGAGAAGGGCGTCACCCTGATCGAAGGCGAGTTTTCGCGCATGGACGCGCTGCTCGCCGAGCGGGGCGTATCGTCGGTCGCCGGCGTGACGCTCGACATCGGCGTGTCGTCGATGCAGCTCGACCGGCCCGAGCGCGGCTTTTCCTTCCAGGTGGACGGCCCGCTTTCCATGACCATGAGCCAGAGCGGGATGAGCGCCGCAGATTTCCTGAACAGCGCCCCTGAGGAGGAAATCGCCGACGTTCTCTATCGCTATGGCGAGGAACCGCGATCGCGCCGGGTCGCGCGCGCCATCGTCGATGCGCGCCCGCTCGAACGCACGGGGCAACTGGCGAGCATCGTGCGCCGCGCGCTGGGCCACAAGCCGCATGACAAGAAGGACCCCGCAACCCGCACCTTCCAGGCGATCCGCATCCATGTGAACCGCGAGCTGGAGGAACTGGAGCGCGGGCTGGAGGCGGCCGAGGCGATATTGGAGGAGGGTGGCCGGATCGCCGTCGTCACCTTCCACAGTCTGGAAGACCGCATCGTCAAGCAGTTCCTGCGCAAGCGCAGCGGCGGGGATGCGGCTGGATCGCGCCACTTGCCCGAACGACGGGCGGGCGACGCGCCCACCTTCGCCAAGCCCGCCAAGGCCGTGCGGCCGGGCGAGGCGGAGCTGGCGCGCAACCCCCGCGCCCGATCCGCCACGCTGCGCAGCGCCGTTCGGACTGCCGCCCCTGTCCCCGCTTCCTCCCGGAGTGCCCGTCCATGATCGCGGTCAAGAGATTGCAGAGCCTGATCTGGATCGTGCTGGTCGCGCTGGGCGCGCTGGGCGCCTATCTCGTTTCGCTCAAGGTCGCGACCGAGCGCAACGAACTGACGCGCGTGCAGACGCAGATCGCGCGGGCCCGTGCGGACATTCGCTATCTGGAGACGGAGTTCAGCGCGCGCGCCAGCATGCGGCAGCTGGAGCGCTGGAACCAGCAGGATTTCCTGTACGCCACGCCCACCGCCCAGCAATATCTGGGCGGGGAACGGGCGTTGGCGGATCTGGACGGCGTCCAGCCCAACGGCCCGGATTATGTCGCGCCGCCGGTGATGGTGGCGATGGTCGAAACGCCCGCCGACCTGCCCTCCGCGCCGCAGCCCGCCCCGGCGAGTCCCGCCGCGACCCAGATTCGCAGCGACATCGCCGTGATTCGTGAGGCGCATGCGGCGGACAATGTGGAAAAGATCGCCAAGCCGGCCGCCCGGTCCGCGAACGAGAAGGCTCAGGCCGACGCCGATGTCGCGAAACCCAATCCGCTGGCCCGGCGCGCCGAACGGATGGCGATGCTGGACGCCAAGCTGCTGGATGACAGCACGATCGGCGACATCAGCGCCAAGGCCGCGCGCGAGCGCAAGAAGGAAGCCCGCTGATGGCGACGATCATCGTCCAGCCGGGCGGCGCGCGGGCGGGCAAGCAGCGGGTCGACCTGACCGCCATTGCGCATAACCGGCTGATGTTGCTGCTGATCCTCTTCATGGGGATTACGGCCGTCGTGATCCTGCGGCTCATCTGGGTAGGCGTCTTCGCCAGTGCGGGACATGGCGACGACGGCGCGTCCAGCCTTCTTCCCGCGCGTGCCGACATTGTCGACCGCAACGGCGTGCCGCTGGCGCGCACGATGGACGCCTATTCGATCGCGGTGCGCCCTTCCAAGCTGATCGGCGATCCTGTCGAACTGGCGCGCAAGCTGCACGAAATCTTCCCCGACGAGGCGGAATCGACCTTCCACAAGAAGCTGACGGGCAAGGGCTGGGCCTATCTCCGTCGCCGCGCTATGCCCGAGGAAGTCGCCGCCGTGAACGCGCTCGGGGAAATCGGCATCGAATTTCCGCGCGAAAAGGAGCGCCTCTATCCCCAACGCACTTTGGCGGCGCATGTCCTTGGCTTCGCGCCCAACGCCGAAGGGGAAGGCGGCATGGGCGTGGAGGCCGCGTTCAACGACCGCCTGACCGATGCCGCGCTGCGTGGCCAGCCTTTCGCCATATCCATCGACAGTCGGGTGCAGGGCGCGCTCGAAAGCGAGCTTTACGCGCAGATGGTGGCGCACAACGCCAAGGGGGCGGGCGGCATCATCATGGACGCCAACACCGGCGAAGTGATCGCCATGGCCTCCATCCCCGTGTTCGATCCCAACAAGCTACAAAATTACGCCGGCAAGAATTGCAGCGAATCGCCGCTTTGCAACCATATGGTGCAGGCCCGATACGAGCTGGGTTCGACCTTCAAGCCGCTGTCGATCGCGGCGGCCATGGATCGGGGCGTCGTGACGTCGATGGCCAAGCGCTATGACGCGACAGCCCCGCTCGCCGTCGCCGGCTTCCACATCAAGGACGACCATCCGCTCGGCCGCTGGATCAACGTGCCCGAGATATTGGTGCACAGCTCCAACATCGGAACTGCGCGGATCGCGGACGAACTGGGCGCGGCGCCGATGCAGCAGCTGTTCCGCAACCTCCAGTTCGACCAGCGCGGACCGATCGAACTCAAGGAACGGGCGAAGAGCATCTGGCCCTATAATTGGGGTCGCATTACGACGATGACGGTTTCCTACGGCCACGGCATCGCCGTGACGCCGCTGCATCTGGCGGCGGCTTATGCGGCGTTGGTCAATGGCGGCATTTGGCGTCCGGCGACGCTGCGCAAGCTGCACGCCAATGAAGTGCCGGAGGGTCATCGCGTCTTTTCCGCCGCCACCAGCGCCCGGATGCGCCAGCTGTTGCGGATGATCGTGGCGGCGGGTACAGGTCGCAGCGCCGACGCCAAGGGATTCCGGGTGGGCGGCAAGACGGGTTCCGCAGAGAAGCCTGAAGAGGGCCGCTATAACAAGAGTTCACTGGTGACGACTTTCGCGTCCGCATTCCCCATGGATAATCCCCGTTACGTCGTGCTGACCATGATGGACGAGCCCAAGGGCAACGCCCAGACATTCGGCCTGCGCACCGCCGCCTGGACCGCCGCGCCGGTGGTCAAGCGCGTCATCGAGAGGATCGGGCCGATGCTGGGCGTATTGCCTGACGAACGGCGGGACGTCGATATTTCCGACCTCATGCCCTTGCTGGGGCAGGATAAGGAGAAGGAGTGATATGCGCCTCGGGTCGCTGATCGAGGGGCTGGATGCGAAGCTCGACGCCAACGCACCGCTAGAGAGGCTGGTGTCGGGCTTCGCGATCGATAACCGGAAGGTCGCGCCGGGCACGGTGTTCGGGGCCTTTCAGGGCGCGCGCGTCAATGGCGAGGACTTCATTGCCGACGCCGTGCGCGCGGGCGCCGTCGCCATCGTGGCGCGTCCGCAAGCGAAGGTGGAAGGGGCGGTGCACATCGCCCATGACAATCCGCGCCGCCTGTTCGCATTGCTCGCCGCCCGCTATTTCGCGCCTTTTCCCGATGTGACGGTCGCCGTCACCGGCACTAATGGCAAGACCTCCACCGTGGAACTGGCCCGACAGCTCTGGCGCATGCTGGGGCATCATTCCGCGTCCATCGGCACGCTGGGCGTCACCACCTCCGTCGACCAGGTGTCGACCGGGCTGACCACGCCCGACATCGTCACTTTCTTGTCCAACATGTCGGGCCTCAAGCGCGAGGGCATAACCCATGCCGCGTTCGAGGCGTCGAGCCATGGCCTCGCCCAATATCGGACCGAGGGCCTGCCGGTTTCGGTCGCCGCCTTCACCAACCTGTCGCGCGACCATCTCGATTATCATGGCGACATGGACAGCTATTTCGAAGCCAAGATGCGGCTGTTCGACGAGGTCGTGTCGCCCGGCGGGACGGCGGTAGTCTGGGCCGACGACCAATGGTCGGACAAGGTTATCCAGCGGGCTACGAAGCGGGGGCTTCGTGTGCTGAGCGTCGGGGTGCAGGGGCGGGCGCTACGCCTCGCCAACCGCACCCCGACCCAGTTGGGCCAGACGCTGGAGGTCGAGGCGGAGGGCAAGTCCTTCAAGGTCAATCTGCCGCTGATCGGCGCTTATCAGGCCGCCAACGCGCTGACCGCCGCCGGGCTCGTCATCGCGGGCGGCGAGGATGTCGCCAAGGCGCTGGAACTGCTGGGCCGGGTCCAGCCGGTGCGCGGTCGTCTGGAGCGGGCGGTCATCACCCGGGCGGGCGCGCCGGTCTATGTCGATTATGCGCACACCCCCGACGGGTTGCGCGCTGCGATCGAGGCGCTGCGGCCGCATACGCGCGGGCGGTTGATCACGCTGTTCGGGGCCGGCGGGGACCGTGATGCAGGCAAGCGCCCGCAAATGGGCCAGGTCGCGACTGAGCTTTCCGACCATGTGATCGTGACCGACGACAATCCCCGGTCCGAAGATCCCTCGGCCATCCGCGCCGCGATCATGGCCGGCGCGCCGGGCGCGGAAGAGATTGGCGGCCGCCGCGCCGCCATCGCCGCCGCCATTGCGCAGGCGGGGGCGGATGATATCCTGTTGCTTGCGGGCAAGGGCCATGAACAGGGGCAGATCATCGGCGATCGCGTGCTGCCCTTTGACGATGTGACCGTTGCGCGGGAGTGCGCCGGGTGAGCGACCTTTGGACATCGGCTGAAATCGCGCAGGCCACGGAGGGCGTCGCATCGGCGCCCTTCGCCGTTTCAGGCGTCGCCTTCGACAGCCGCGAGGTGACGGCCGGCGACCTGTTCGTGGCGATGAAAGGGGAAGCGACGGACGGGCATCGCTTCGTCGACAAGGCGTTCGGTCAGGGCGCGGCAGGCGCGATCGTCAGCGAGCCGATCGCCCAGCCGCATGTGCTGGTCAAGGACAGCGCCGCCGCGCTGGAAGCGCTGGGCCGCGCCGCGCGCGCCCGGATGCGGGGCAAGGTGGTGGGCGTCACCGGATCGGTCGGCAAGACCGGGACCAAGGAAGCGCTCTTCCACGCGCTCGACCGCATTTGCCCGGACGCGGTGCACCGCTCGGTCAAGAGCTACAACAACCATGTCGGCGTGCCGCTCAGCCTGTCGCGCATGCCGCGCGGATCGGCCTATGGCGTGTTCGAAATGGGCATGAACCATGCCGGCGAACTGGCGCAGCTGACCCGGCAGGTCCGTCCCCATGTCGCGATCGTCACCGCCATCGCCCCGGCGCATATCGAATTTTTCGGCACCGAAGAGAAGATCGCGCAGGCCAAGGCGGAGATTTTCCAGGGACTGGAGCCCGACGGCACGGCGGTGATCCCCTATGACAGCCCGCATATCGCCACCCTCTATGCCGAGGCGGAGAAATATGCGGCGCGCATCCTCACCTTCGGCTTTGATCCGGAGGCGGATGTCCACGCCCGCGACATGGTTCCGGCGGCGGGCGGCGGCACGTTGGTGACGGCCAGCCTGCCCGGCGCGGAGCTGTGCTTCACGGTGGGTGCGCCCGGCGAACATTGGGTGTCCAACGCGCTGGCCGTGCTGGCCGCCGTTGAGGCGCTGGGCGGGGATCTTGCGGCGGCGGGACTGGCTCTGGCGGAGATGCCCGGCCTGCCGGGCCGGGGCGAACGGCGCGTGGTGCCGGTCGCTGGCGGCGAGGCGCTTTTGATCGACGAAAGCTACAACGCCAATCCGCTCAGCATGGCGGCGACGCTCAAGCAACTGGGCAAGGAGCAGGCGAGCCGCCGCATCGCGGTGCTGGGCGGCATGCGCGAACTGGGCGACCGCAGCCGGGAACTGCATGCGGGCCTGGTCGAGCCGCTGTCGGCTGGGCAGGTCGACTATGCTATACTGGTCGGCGACGAAATGGCGCCGCTCGCCGAAGTGCTGGCCGAAACGCCCGGCGGTGTGGTGGCGTTCGACCATGTGCCGGACAGCGCGGCGGCGACCGACCTCATTCGGACGGAAATGCGCGCAGGCGACGCGATATTGGTCAAGGGTTCAAACGGCATCGGACTGTCGCGTCTGGTCGCCGCGCTTGGGGAAAACAGGAACTGATGCTCTATTGGCTCGCCCAGACCATGGATTTCGCGGGTGTGTTCAACCTCATCCGCTATCTGAGCTTCCGTGCGGGCGCGGCGATCGCCACCGCGCTGGTCATCGGCCTTTTGATCGGGCCTCGCTTCATCGGCTGGCTGCGCGTGCGGCAGGGCAAGGGCCAACCAATCCGCGACGACGGCCCGCAGACCCACCTCGCCAAGCGCGGCACCCCGACCATGGGCGGCCTCATGATCCTGACGGCCGTCATGACGTCGGTGCTGCTGTGGATGGACCTGTCGTCCACCTATGTCTGGGCCTGCCTGTTCGTGACGCTGGGTTTCGGCGCGATCGGCTTCCTCGACGATTATGACAAGGTGACGAAGGCCAGCCACAAGGGGCTTTCGGGCAAGATGCGCCTGCTCTTCGAGTTCCTGATCGCGGGCTTCGCCGCCTGGCTGATCGTCAACCAGCATGGCAATACGGCGCTCTATCTGCCTTTCTACAATGGTCCGGCGATCGAGCTGGGGCCGTTCTACTTCCTCTTCGCGGCGTTCGTGATCGTCGCGTTCGGCAATGCGGTGAACCTGACCGACGGGCTCGATGGCCTGGCCACCATGCCCGTCATCATAGCCTGCATGGCGTTCATGGCGATCGTCTATCTGGTCGGACGCGCCGATTTCGCCTCTTATCTGGGCATTCCGCATGTGCCGGGGGCGGGCAATCTGACCATATTGTGCGGCGCGATCATCGGCGCGGGCCTCGCTTTCCTTTGGTTCAACGCGCCGCCCGCCGCCGTCTTCATGGGCGACACCGGCAGCCTTGCGCTGGGCGGCACGATCGGCGTGATCGCCGTCACCGCCCATCATGAAATCGTGCTGGGCGTCATCGGCGGGCTTTTCGTGGTCGAAGCGATGAGCGTCATCATCCAGGTCTTCTTCTACAAGCGCACCGGCAAGCGCGTGTTCAAGATGGCGCCGATCCACCATCATTTCGAACAGCTGGGCTGGGCCGAGCCGACCGTTGTGATCCGCTTCTGGATCATCTCCTTCGTGCTGGCGCTCGCCGGTCTCGCCACGCTGAAGTTGCGGTGATGGGCCTCGTTTCCAGCGCCTTTGCAGGCAAGACCTACGCCGTCCTTGGCCTCGCGCGTTCGGGCCTCGCCACTGTCGAAGCCCTCGTCGCCAGCGGCGCGCGCGTCGTCGCGTGGGACAATCGGGATGAGGCGCGCGCGCTCGTCGCCGACAAGGCCGAACTGGCCGACCCGCTGGATATCGACCTTGCCGGCTTCGATGGCGTGGTCGTTTCGCCGGGCGTGCCGCTCAACAAGCATCCGATCGTGATGCACGCCAAGCTGGCCGGAACGCCGGTCATCGGCGACATCGAACTGTTCGCGCTCGCCCGGCCCACGCTGCCCGCGCACCGGGTCGTCGGCATCACCGGCACTAACGGCAAGTCGACGACGACGGCGCTCATCCACCATATCGTCGAGACGGCGGGCATCCCGACCCGGATGGGCGGCAATATCGGCCTGCCGATCCTGGGTCAGGACCCGCTTCCCGACGGCGGCGTCTATGTGCTGGAATTGTCGAGCTATCAGATCGACCTCACGCAAAGCCTCGATTGCGACGTGGCGGTGCTGCTCAACATCACGCCCGATCATCTCGACCGATACAATGGCTTTGAAGGCTATGTAGCGTCCAAGGCGCGGCTCTTTGACATGCAGTCGGCAGACCATGTCGCGGTGATCGCGACCGAGGATGAACCAAGCCGCGCAATTCTTTCTTCTATTCGTCATTCCCGCGAAGGCGGGAACCCATCTCCCAACCTCACGTCTGGAGGCGGCGCTGGGGAGATGGATCCCCGCCTGCGCGGGGATGACGGTGGAAAAGGCGGGGAGCACGGTGTTGTGGAAGTGAAGTCGAGCGACATCGCCCCCGCCGCCCAAACCCGCTGGCCCGCGCTCCAGGGCCCGCACAACGCCCAGAACGCCGCCATCGCCATCGCCGTCGCCCGCGCGCTCGGGATCGCTGACGCGACCATCGAGCAGGGCCTCCAGACCTACGCCAGCCTGCCCCACCGCATGCAGCGGGTGCGCGAGTTGAACGGCGTCCTCTACGTCAACGACAGCAAGGCGACCAATCCCGCCTCCACCGCGCCCGCGCTGGCCGCCTATCCGCCGATCGACGGACGTCCGCGCGTGCACTGGATCGTCGGGGGGCTTGCCAAGACCGACAATCTCGACGAATGCGCTCCCCAGTTCGGCAATGTCGCGCAGGCCTATACCATCGGTGAGGCGGGCCATATGTTCGCCGACCTGCTGCGGCCCTCTATGGCGGTGGATGACAGCGAGATGCTATCGGCCGCCGTCCGCCGCGCGGCGCGGGTGGCGCAGCCGGGGGATGTGGTGCTGCTTTCGCCCGCCTGCGCAAGTTTCGACCAGTTCCGCGATTTTGAGGCGCGGGGCGATGCTTTCGTCGCGGCGGTCGCGGCGTTGGAAGAAGGGGATTCGGGCGACTAAGGCGCTTACGGAAAGGGCGACGGGGATGTTCAGGGCAGGCGATCTGGTGAAGGGGTTCAAGAACCGCACCGTCCCGCGCGAGCGCACGGCGTTGGCCATCTGGTTCTGGGAGATTGATCGCGTCCTTTTGTCGCTGATCGTCGCCCTCATGGCGATCGGCCTTGTCGCGGTCGCGGCGGCTTCGCCCGTGGCGGCGATCGACCGTTCGACCAGCACGGTTTCGGTCACGCCGCTCATCTATTTCTACCGGCAGCTCATCTGGGTGTTCCTGGGCCTGCCGATCATGCTTGTCATCTCCATGCTACCGCGTCAGCAGGCGCGGCGGCTCGCGCTCTTCATGTCCATTTTCTTCTTCGTCATGCTGCTGTGCGTTCCGATTCTGGGGTCGTCGGTGAACGGCGCGCGGCGGTGGATCGACCTGCCCGGTTTCCGGTTCCAGCCGTCGGAATTCCTGAAGCCCGTCTATGTCGTCACCACCGCCTGGCTGCTGTCCCTGCGCGGCAAGGACCTGGCGCTGCCGGTCATTCCGCTGACGGGCGTGTTGACGCTGCTGGTCGCGGCGGTGCTGATGAAGCAGCCGGATTTCGGCCAGACGGTGATCTTCCTCGCCTGCTGGGGGTGCTTGCTGCTGCTGACCGGCGTGTCGATGCGCTTCATCGGCATCATGGCGGGCGTCGGCCTCGCCGGGCTGGTGGGCATGTATATGTTCTACGAAAATGGCCGGCAGCGCATCAACGACTTCCTGGGGATAGGCGTCGCGCAGGATACCGGGCCGGACCAGAGCGAACTCGCTTTCCGCACCATCACCCATGGCGGCTTCACCGGCGTCGGGCCGGGCGGCGGGCAGAACAAGTTCCGCCTGCCCGAAGCGCATACCGACTATATCTTTTCCGTGATCGGGGAGGAGTTCGGCCTGCTCGCCTGCATCATCATCGCCTGCGTCTATCTGGCCGTGGTGGTCCGGGTGCTTTTGCGCCTGCTGGACGAGGATGATAATTTCACGATTCTGGCCGCTGCGGGCCTTACGACCCAGTTCGGGTTGCAGGCGATCATCAATATGGGCGTCAATGCGCAGATATTTCCTTCAAAGGGCATGACGCTGCCCTTTATCAGCTATGGCGGCTCCTCTATGCTGGCGCTTTGTATCGGGGTCGGCCTGCTGCTCGCATTCACGCGGCGCAATCCCTTCATGGGTCGGCACACGGTCGTCAAATGGAGTGGTCGATGAGCATTTCCCGACACTTCGTCCTCGCCGCCGGCGGGACGGGTGGACATATGATTCCGGCCCATGCTGTCGCGGAGGAGCTGATGGCGCGCGGCCATCATGTCGCGCTGGTGACGGATGAGCGCGGCGCGAAGATCCCGGGGATATTCGATCGGGCGCAGGTCCATGTCCTGCCCGCCGGGCGCATGACCAGCAATCCGAAAAGTTGGCCGGGCGCCTTGAAGGCCATATTGGCGGGCCGTGCGATGGCGCGCCGCCTGAACGAGACGTTCCGTCCCACCGCCGTGGTCGGCTTTGGCGGCTACCCGGCGATGCCTGCGCTGCTGGGCGCGCTAGCCGACGGCATTCCGACCGCGATCCACGAGCAGAATGCGGTGCTGGGCCGCGTGAACCGCTACCTTGCCGGTCGGGTCGATGCGATCGCGACCGCCTATCCGGTGGTGGAGCGTCTGCGGGACAAATATGCCGGCAAGGTCCATCTGGTCGGCAACCCGGTGCGTGAGGAAGTGAAGGCCCTGCGCGACGAGGAATTTCCCGCGCTGACCGACGAAAGCGTCTTCCGCGTGCTGGTGACCGGCGGCAGCCAGGGCGCGACGATCCTGTCCAGCGTCGTGCCCGACGGCCTGGCCATGTTGCCGCTCAGCCTGCGCCGCCGCCTGCAAGTGACGCAGCAATGCCGCGCCGAGGATATCGAGCGCGTCCGCAAACTCTATGCCGACCTCGAAATCCCGGCGGACCTTGCGACCTATTTCAACGACGTGCCGGAAAAGCTGGGCTGGTCGCACCTCGTCATCGCTCGCGCTGGCGCTTCGACGCTGGCGGAACTGACCTGCGCGGGCCGCCCGGCGATCCTGATCCCGCTGCCGAGCGCGATGGACGATCACCAGACCGCCAACGCCCGCGAAATGACAGAGGCTGGCGGCGCGCGCACCATCAGCCAGGCGCGCTTCACCGCGGTCGAACTCGCTAAGCAGATGCAGAAAATGGCGCTGGAGCCCGGCGCGCTTCAGAACGCCGCCCGGCGCGCCCGCGCCTGCGGCCGTCCCCATGCCGCGCGCGACATGGCCGACCTGCTCGAAAGCATCGGCCCCGCGCCGATCGTCAACGACCCGCTGTGCGTAGGCCCGGTGCCGACCAGCCTGAATTTGCAGGGCGTCCCTGCATGATTGTATCGCTCTATCCTCCGTTCGCCCTGAGCTTGTCGAAGGGCTTTCCTTTCTTAAGAAGAGAAGTGAAGGGCTTCGACAAGCTCAGCCCGAACGGTTTTCTCTTTTCTGTTAATAAGGAATCCCGCGCATGAAGGGTGTCGGAACCGACATCGGCACGATCCATTTCATCGGCATCGGCGGCATCGGCATGTCCGGTATCGCCGAAGTGATGCACAATCTGGGTTATAGGGTTCAGGGGTCCGACGTCGCCGAAGGCTATGTCGTCGAAGGTCTGCGCAAGAAGGGCATTGCGGTGATGATCGGCCACAAGGCCGAAAATCTGGGCGACGCCGCCGTGGTCGTGACATCGACCGCGATCAAGCGGGGCAATCCCGAGGTGGAGCTGGCGCTGGAAAAACGTGTCCCGGTTATCCGCCGCGCTGAAATGCTGGCGGAACTGATGCGGCTCAAATCGACTGTCGCGATCGCGGGCACGCATGGCAAGACCACCACGACCTCCATGGTCGCGGCGCTGCTGGATGCGGGCGGGGTCGACCCGACCGTCATCAACGGCGGCATCATCAACCATTATGGCTCCAACGCCCGCCTGGGCAAGAGCGACTGGATGGTGGTCGAGGCGGACGAGAGCGACGGCAGCTTCCTGCGCCTCGACGGCACACTGGCGGTCGTGACCAATATCGATCCAGAGCATCTCGATCATTATGGCAGCTTCGACAAGGTGAAGGACGCCTTCGTCGAATTTGTCGAGAATGTGCCTTTCTACGGCGCGGCGATGCTTTGCCTCGACCATCCGGAGGTGCAGGCGATCCTGCCCCGCGTGCAGGACCGCCGCATCGTCACCTATGGCTTCTCCGCGCAGGCCGATATTCGCGGCGAGAATGTCCAGCCTGTCCCCGGCGGCAACCGCTTCGACGTGCAGATCCGCGAACGCGACGGCTCGCTCCGCCGGATCGAGGGGATCGAGATGCCGATGCCGGGCCGCCACAATGTGCTGAACGCCATGGCCGCGATCGGCGTGGCGCTGCAAATGGGCATTGATGACGCGACGATCCAGACCGGCTTCGCCAAGTTCGGCGGCGTGAAGCGCCGCTTCACCAAGGTCGGGGAAATTCCGGCGGGTGAGGGCGCAGCCACGGTGATCGACGATTACGGCCACCATCCGGTCGAGATCAAGGCCGTGCTCGCCGCCGCGCGCGAAGGGGTCAGCGGCCGCGTCATCGCCGTGGTCCAGCCGCACCGTTTCACCCGCCTGCGCGACCTGATGGATGATTTCCAGCAGGCGTTCAACGACGCCGACATCGTCTATGCCGCGCCCGTCTACCCGGCGGGCGAGCAGCCGATCGAGGGCGTGGACAGCGCCGAACTGGTCGCGGGCCTCAAGCGCCGGGGCCATCGCCACGCCTCGACGGTGGAGGGCGCGGACGATCTCGCTCGCCTGATCGCCGCCGATGTGCAGGAAGGCGACATGATCATCTGCCTCGGTGCGGGCGACATCACCAAATGGGCGGCGGGCCTTGCGACCGCTGTCGCTGCGAAGGAACCGGCCTGATGCGGTTGCCGCCCCAGGGAGCGATCGGGTGACGGGCACGGCGATGGCCCTTCCTCCGGTCCGTGGCTCGCTGAAAGCGGATGCGCCGCTTGGCCCCCTCGTCTGGTTCAAGGCGGGGGGCGTCGCGCAATGGCTGTTCGAGCCGAAGGATGCGGACGACCTGTCCGATTTTCTGCGCGGTCTGGACCCGGCGATCCCGGTGATGGCGCTCGGCCTCGGCTCCAACCTGATCGTCCGCGATGGCGGCGTTCCGGGCGTCGTCGTGCGCCTTGGCAAGCCCTTCGCCAGGGTCGAGCAGATCGACGCAACGACCCTGCGCTGTGGGGGAGGGGCGTCGGGCATCCTCGTCTCCTCGACCGCGCGCGATGCCGGCGTTGGCGGCCTTGAGTTTCTGCGCTCGATCCCCGGCACGGTCGGCGGCTTCGTGCGGATGAACGGCGGCGCCTATGGCCGCGAGACCTGCGACATTCTCGTTGAGTGTGATGTCGTGCTGCGTTCGGGCGAGCGCGTCATCTTGGCCGTTGAGGCGCTCGACTACACCTATCGCCACAGTTCGCTGCCCGAAGGCGCGGTGGTGGTCAGCGCGACTTTCCGGGGCGTTCCCGGGGAACCCGCCGCCATCCAGGCGGAAATGGACCGCATCGCCGCCGCCCGCGAGGAAAGTCAGCCGCTGCGCAGCAAGACCGGCGGATCGACCTTCAAGAATCCCGCCGGGCACAAGGCTTGGGCGCTTGTGGACGAAGCTGGATGCCGTGGCCTGCAACTGGGCGGCGCGCAGGTTTCGGAAAAGCACACCAATTTCCTCCTGAACCTTGGCGACGCGACCAGCGCGGACATCGAGGCGCTGGGCGAGGAAGTGCGCCGCCGGGTCCGGCAAAAGAGCGGCGTCGAACTGGAATGGGAAATTCAGCGGGTCGGGGTCAAGTCCCCCTCCCGCTTGCGGGAGGGGTTAGGGGAGGGCATGTCTCAGACATCTCCGGAACAGGCCCTCCCCCGACCCCTCCCGCAAGCGGGAGGGGAGCTATTTGAAGGAAAAGACAGATGAATCGTGGCCCCTGGCATGTCGCCGTCCTGATGGGCGGCTGGTCCGCCGAGCGCTCCGTCTCGCTGTCGAGCGGCGAGGGCGTGGCCAAGGCGCTGGAATCGCGCGGGCACAAAGTCACGCGGATCGACATGGACCGCGACGTAGCCCTGCGCCTGTCCGAAACCAGGGCCGATGTCGTGTTCAACGCCCTCCACGGCGTCCCCGGTGAGGATGGCGCGGTGCAGGGCATGATGGACCTGATGGGCCTCACCTACACCCATTCGGGCCTGGCCACCTCCGTCATCGCCATCGACAAGCAACTCACCAAGCAGGCGCTCGTGCCCCATGGCGTCCCCATGCCCGGCGGCCATATCGTGGCGAGCGAAAGCCTGTTCGAAGCCGATCCGCTGCCGCGTCCCTATGTAGTGAAGCCGGTCAATGAAGGCAGCTCGGTCGGCGTCGCCATCGTCACGGCGGAGGGCAATTACGGCGACCCCATCGCCCGCGACGCCGTCGGCCCTTGGCAGGACTTCGCCGAACTGCTCGCCGAACCCTATATTCGCGGGCGCGAACTCACCACCGCCGTGCTGGGCGAAGAGGCGCTGCTGGTGACGGAACTGCGCCCGAAAAGCGGCTTCTACGATTTCGACGCCAAATATACCGACGGTATGACCGAACATGTCTGCCCGGCCGAAATTCCCAATGAGATCAGCGAGGCGTGCAAGGCGCTCGCGCTGCGCGCGCATCAGCTGCTCGGGTGCAAGGGCGCGTCACGGTCGGATTTCCGCTGGGACGACAGCCAGGGTATCGAAGGGCTGTTCCTGCTGGAGGTCAACACCCAGCCAGGCATGACGCCGCTCAGTCTTGTTCCTGAGCAGGCGGCGAAACTTGGCATTGACTATGCCGAGCTGGTCGAGCGTATTGTCGAAGACGCGCTTCGACAAAAGAAGGGCGCCAAGGGGGCAGATCATGGCTGAGGCACGCA
>DASVOF010000179.1:0-3865 GCA_036383495.1 Sphingobium sp.
CGCCCCAGTCGCCGCCGCCCTGCGATCGGCCGCCGCCCTGGCCGCCGCCGCCCGGCGCGCCGTCGAGCATGGTCAGCACCGCGCCCGGACCCTGCAACACGACTTCGGTCGTGTAGCGGTCATTGCCCGACTGGTCCTGCCATTTGCGGGTGCGCAGCTGGCCTTCGACATAGACTTTCGATCCCTTGCGCAGGAAACGTTCGGCGACGCCGGCCAGCCCTTCGGAAAAGATCGAGACGCTGTGCCATTCGGTGCGCTCCTTGCGCTCGCCCGAATTGCGGTCCTTCCAGCTTTCGGAGGTGGCGATGCGCAGGTTGCACACCTTGCCGCCATTCTGGAAGCTCTTCACTTCCGGGTCTGCGCCCAGATTGCCTACCAGAATGACCTTGTTGACCGAACCCGCCATGTTTCCTCCGAATGCTTTAGCAGGCCCTTATAGTCCCGCTGCGACGGCAGTCCAGTAAGTGAGCCCCGCCGCCACATAGGCCAACCCAAAAAGATAGCCGACCATGAACAGCGGCCATTTCCAGCCATTGGTTTCCCGCCGCGTCACCGCGATGGTCGAGATGCATTGCGGCGCGAACACGAACCAGGCTAGGAAGGCGAGCGCGGTGGGCAGCGGCCAATTGTCCTTCAACCGGTCGCCCAGGCTCCGTTCCAGCCGCGCCTCGTCATCGCCCGCGTCGATGGAATAAACGGTCGCCAGCGCCGATACCGCGACTTCGCGCGCCGCCATGGCGGGGATCAGCGCCAGCGAAATGTCGCGGTTGAAGCCGATCGGTTCGAGGATGACGTTGAGCCCGTTGGCGACGCGCCCGGCGATCGAATAATTGACCTGGCTGACCGCGCTGTCCTCCGGCGCCTTGGGGAAGGAGAGCAGCAGCCACAGGATCACGGTGGAAGCGAAGATGATTGTCCCCGCGCGCTTGAGGAAGATCGCCGCGCGCTGCCACAGGCCCAGCAGCACATCCTGCGGGCGCGGCCACTGATATTTGGGCATCTCCATCAGGAAGCCGCCGCTCGACCCCTTGGTGACGGTGCGGCGCAGGACCAGCGCCACCAGCATCGCGCCGACTATGCCCGCAACGTAGAGGCAGAAGAGGACGAGGCCTTGCAGGCCGATGCCCAGACCCACGTTCCGCGCCGGAATGAAAGCGCCGATGATCACCGCATAGACCGGCAGCCGCGCCGAACAGGTCATGAGCGGCGCGATCAATATGGTGGTGAGGCGATCCTTGGGGTCGGCAATGGTGCGGGTCGCCATGATGCCCGGCACCGCGCAGGCGAAGGAGGAGAGCAGCGGGATGAAGGCGCGTCCCGACAGGCCGACCTTCGCCATGATGCCGTCCATCAGGAAGGCGGCGCGGACCATATATCCGGTCGCCTCCAGCATCAGGATGAAGAAGAAGAGGATGAGGATCTGCGGCAGGAACACCACTACCGATCCGACGCCGTTGATCACTCCGTCGACCAGAAAGGATCGCAGCAACCCGGCAGGAAGCGCATCGGCGACAAGGTTGCTGGTCGCCTCCGCCACGCCCTCGATCATCGCAATCGGGGCGGCGGACCAGGCGTAGACCGCCTGAAACATGACGAAGAGCAGGCCGAGCAGCAGGAACAGGCCGAGGACCGGGTGCAGCGCCACCCGGTCGACCGCCGCCGTCAGACGGCGCGAGGGCGTTTCGCGCACGATCGCGGCGCGGGCGATGCGGCGGGCTTCGCTTCGCAGCGCGTCGAAATCGGGCAGGTTGGCCGGACTGCGCGGGGCGCGGGCGACGTCCAGCATCCCCTCCAGTTCGGCCCGCAGATGGTCGAGCCCGCGCTTGCGCACCGCCACGGTCGAGATCACCGGCACGCCCAGTTCACGCGACAGCAGATCCGGGTCCAGCTCCAGCCCGTCGCGCGTGGCGAGGTCGACCATGTTGAGCGCGATCACGGTCGGCAGGCCCAGCGACAACAGTTCCAGCGCGAAGCGGAGATGATTGTCGAGATTGGAGGCGTCCACCACCACCACCAGCGCGTCGGGCAGCTTTTCGCCGTCCTGCCTGCCCAGCACGACGTCGCGCGTCACCTGCTCGTCAGGGCTGGTGGGGTTGAGGCTGTAGGTGCCCGGCAGATCGACCAGCTCGACCGGACGGCCATCGGACAGCGACAGGCGTCCCGCCTTGCGCTCCACCGTGACGCCCGGATAATTGCCCAGCTTCTGCCGCGCGCCGGTGAGCGCGTTGAACAGGGCGCTTTTCCCGGCATTGGGATTGCCGACCAGCGCCACCAGTGGAAGGCTGCTCATGCGCCGACGTCCTGCGGGCAGGCGCTAACCGTGATGGCGGCGGCATGGTTGCGCCGCATCGCGATGGTCATGCGGCCGACCTTGCAGGCGATCGGCCCGCGTCCCAGCAGCCCGCCATGATGCAGCGCTTCGACGCTCGCGCCCTCGCACAGGCCGAATTCACGCAGGCGTTGCCCGTCCGACGCCGACAGGGCGTTCCAGTCGATCAGGTCCACGGTGGCGGGTTGGCGCAGCGGCAGGTCGGTCAGGCGCAAGGGAAGGGCACTCATTCAAACTTATGCGAGTGACTATCAATTTCGATTGGGAAAGGCCAGATGGAATCGCGGCAGGGGCCCGTGGCGGGTCAGACCGCCGGGTAGCGCAACCGCCCGATGAACCGCGCCAGGCTGAGCCGTTCGCCGCCGCCCAGACCCTTCCACCGCGCCTTGGCGCGCTCGAACCGCATCACCCCGTCGATCCGTCGGCCCAGGAAAGCGCGGGTCTGCGCCCAATCCTCGCTCTCGTCATCGACGAAGACGAGCAGCGTCGTGGCATAGACGGTCGAGAGCGTCAGGCGCTTGGTATAATGGTTGAAGTCGGTCGCGCTGTCCCCGGCGGCGCGCCACATCACATCCGCCGCGCGCCAGCCCAGCCGCGCGGCCTTCGCGTTGTTCTGCGGCATCGCCATGACCGCCATCGCCCGGCGCAGCGCTTCCCGATCATGCGCGAGCAGCGCCAGGCGCGCCTCGATCAGCGCGGTTATGCGCTGGCGGATCGGCATGGCGGCGAGCTTTTCGCCAGGCACGGCCTCCAGCATGCGGGCGTCGATGCTGGCGAACCAGGCGTCGATCATGTCCATGGCCCCGCTGCCGAAGGCGAGGTGGGCAAGGTCCGGATCGACCTTGCGTTCGGCCGCCGCCATCGCGACCGCCTCCGCGCGCCAGCCATCGAAGGCGGCGTGCCGGGGCAGGATCGGCGCCAGCGCGGCGCGCAGTTCGTCCAGCGTCATATCGTCGGGCGTCTGTGTCATGGGGTCATGGTAAAGCCGGCGACGCCCGCGCACAAGCATTCGCCCCGCGCTTCGTTTGATAGAATGTTGCAACATATCATAAGATATGATGTAACATCTGCATGCGCGGCGGGACGATCGCGTGAGGCGGCAAGGATGGAGGATGCGATGGGTGTCATGATGATGCGCGCGGCGGGCGGACAGGCGACCTCCGGCTACAGGGGCGGATCGCGCTCGCCCGTCGGCATTGGCGGCGCGATCGCTGTCCATGCGCTGGTTGTGGGCGCGTTCCTGTTGATGCCGAAGGAGGCCATCGCGCCCTATGTGCCGCAAATCTTCATCGGCAATCAGATCCCGCTCGATCCGCCGCCACCGCCCGAACCGTCAGGAGAGGTGCAGGACAGCAAGATACCCACGCGCTCCGTTTCCGATCCCCAGCCTACCAGAACCAATCCCGTCGTCCCGCTCCCTGGCGGCGGCGACGTGGCGACGGGCGGCGAACTGACGGGGACGGGAGGGGGAGGAGACTTCATCCTGCCGCCGATCGATCCGCCGCATCAGCCGGTGCTGGTGGAAGCAAGCGTCGA
>DASVOF010000180.1:0-20535 GCA_036383495.1 Sphingobium sp.
CAGCTTTCTTTTGAGCGTATGGGAGTTCAATTTAAGCATTATGGGGTGTCGGCGCTTTGGCCTGGGAAGCATTGGTTCATACGCAAATACAGGACGCCCATTATCCTTCGTAAAGTAGATCAGCGCTATCATGAAGGGTTCGACGCTTTTCTTGGGCAGTGCGCTGATGAAGTTGGTTCAAATGCTTCCATTATGCTCGAGTTAGGAATGCTCGGGAAATTATCTGAGAAAGCTGTCGGAGGCTCTCTTCCGCCGGAGGAAGCACGTGAATATTTCCATTCTAGGCGATGATAACTGAGTAACAATTAGGTGCTTTTGGTTTAACCTGAGATACATCGCTTCGTTCGAGGAGGTTAATAATGCCCTGGACCCGTGACGAGATGGCCGCGCGCGCGGCGAAGGAATTGCAGGACGGTTTCTACGTGAACCTTGGCATCGGTATTCCGACGCTGGTGGCGAACCATATTCCCGCCGGCGTTGAAGTGACGCTCCAGTCGGAAAACGGCATGCTGGGCATCGGCCCCTTTCCCTATGAGGGTGAGGAAGACGCCGACCTCATCAACGCGGGCAAGCAGACGATCAGCGAATTGCCGCAAACCTGCTATTTCTCCAGCGCCGACAGCTTCGCCATGATCCGGGGCGGGCATATCGACCTGACGGTGCTTGGCGCGATGGAGGTCGCGGAAAATGGCGACATCGCCAACTGGATGATTCCGGGCAAGATGATCAAGGGCATGGGCGGCGCGATGGATCTGGTCGCGGGCGTCAAGAAGATCATCGTCGTGATGGAGCACACGTCCAAGGACGGTTCGCCCAAATTCATTCCGGGCTGCACCCTGCCGCTGACCGGCAAGAATGTCGTGGACATGATCGTCACCGACCTGTGCGTGTTCCAGCGGCCCGATCATGACAGCCCGTTCAAGCTGGTCGAACTGGCTCCGGGCGTGACGGCGGAGGAAGTCGCCGCTAAAACCACAGCCCATTATGTGAGCTGAAGGACTTAAGCGTCATGAGCCTTGACGGTGTGTATGACGAGGGCAACGCCTTCTCCCTGATCGTGCAGGGCAAGCTGCCTTCGACCAAGCTCTATGAGGATGAGCATACGCTCGCCTTCCTCGATATTCAGCCGCAGTCCCAGGGGCACAGCCTGGTCATTTCGAAATGGTCGAAGGCGCGCAACATATTGGATGTTGAAGAGGAAGCGTTGGCCCAGGTGGTGGCCACGGTGAAGAAGGTCGCGGTCGCGCTGCGCAAGGCGCTGAATCCGGACGGCATCCATGTCGCGCAGTTCAACGGCGCGCCTGCGGGGCAGACCGTCTATCATCTCCATTTCCACATCGTGCCGCGATGGACGGGCGGGCCGACCGGCTTTTCCGCTCATGCGCAGGGCAAGTTCGCCGACGCCGCCGAACTCCAGGCGCTGGCGGAAGAGATACGTGCGCATTTCTGAGCCAGTGCATCCATTCATGACGGCGAAGGTGCGATAGTGTGGCGCTAAAGCCGTTCAAGGCGCCCGGCGCCCGGCTCGCGTTGCGGTCCAAACCCGCGAGCCCGCGCTTTGCCGGAAGCGAAGGGAAAGCCGAGGTCATCCTCGATATTTCGCGCCTGCTGTCGCGCAGCTTCCACGCCGCGCCGACCGGGATCGACCGGGTGGAGTTCGTCTATGCGCGCGAACTGCTGCAACGCATGCCCGATTGGCTGGCCTTTGCGGCTGTGCATCCGGCGGGCGGCTATTATGGGCGGTTGAATGAGGCCGCCGTTCGTCAGTTCCTGGCCTTTACCGCCGCCCGCTGGCGCAATGCGGAGGCTCCGGACGAGCGCATCGGCCAGGCTGCGATCATCCGCCACCTCATTGCGCTGCGCCCCCGCCCCGTGCCGCGCGCCAAGGGACCGCGCGTCTATCTGCAAGTGTCGCCGCATCATCTGGACGATGCCGATCAGGTAGGCGCGATCCTGCGGGCCGAGGGCGCGAAGTTTGTGACGCTGGTGCATGACGTCATTCCGCTGACCCATCCCGAATTCGCGCGGCCGCAAGGGGCGGAGGAGCATATGCGGCGCGTGCGCACCATCGACCTGCATGCCGACGGGATCATCGGCAACAGCCAGGCGACGATCGACGCGCTCGCTCCGCGCCTGAAGCGTGGGCTGGACGGGCGCAGCGTCTGCGTCGCCCATTTCGGCGCGGACCCGCCCGACATGGTCGTGGAGGGCGGCCATGACGTGCCGCAGCGTCCCTATTTCGTCTATATCTCGACCATAGAGCCGCGAAAGAATCACCTGCTGTTGCTCAATGTCTGGCGGCGGCTGGTCGAGCGGCTGGGCGACGATGCGCCGGTGCTGGTGCTGATCGGTCGGCGCGGCTGGGAAAATGAAAATGTCGTCGACATGCTGGAGCGCGCGGAAATATTGCGCGGCCATGTGATAGAGGCGGGCGGCGTGTCGGACAATGAGATGAACGCGCTGGTCGCCGGGGCGCGGGCGATGGTGATGCCTTCTTTCGAGGAAGGCTTTGGCATGCCGGTCGTCGAGGCGCTGTCGGCGGGCGTGCCGGTGATTTGCAGCGACATCATCGCTCATCGTGAAGTGGGCGGCGATGCGCCGGACTATCTCGATCCGCTCGACGGGCTGGGATGGTTGCGGATCATCGACGCCTATAGACAGCCGGAGTCGCCGGAGCGGCAGGCGCAGATCGCCCGCATCGCCGCATGGGGGCCGCCCACCTGGGGACGATATTTCGATATCGTCACCGACCTGCTGGACGAAGTGACGGCGGCGGCGGTCGCTTGACGTCTGCACAGCGGGCGATCATGGGAATGGCTGTGAATTCCACTTTTTCCGAGGCCGGGGCGCGTCGTGCGCCTGTCGCGAACCATGAAGGCCGTCTTTGGTGAAAGCTCCGCCTTTCCTGCGTTCGCCGCCTTTTCCGGGCGTCGCCCCATCGGTTGCGGCGGTCAGCATGGCGCGGGAAGTCGACGGCGTGTCGGCGGTCATCTCCGACGCGCTGCTGGATCGCATCGCTGACGCGCGCGTGGGTGGGGATTTCTGGGGGCAAGCGCTCGACGGGGTGAAGCTGGTCGCGCGCGCGGGGGTCGTAGTCGCGCCGGAACTGCTTGAAGGTTTGACGCCGGAGGAGGCGGTTGTCCTGCCGGGGAGAGCGAGGGTCGATCCCTGGACCTTGGTGGGACAAGCGCGTTCCGTCCATGCGTCGGCGGATGATGAACTGGCGATCGTGGCGGGTTTGCTGGGGACGCCGGTCCATGGGCCGGACGGGCGACTGATCGCGCCGGAGATATTGCGAGAAGCGGCCCGGCGGGCTGTCGCGTCGGCGCATTACCGCGATTGCTTCACCGGACGGGATGTCGCTGTCGAGGATGCGGTCGCGCAGCTGGAAGACTGGCGGCGGCACTTGCAGGGCAATCAGGGGATCGTAGCGGCAAGCGGCATGGCCTTCTGGAAGCGCGAGACGATGCGGCATTTCCTGTGGGACGGTCGCCGATCGCCGCCTTTCCTCTCTGCGGAAAAGGGGTTGCGCCGGGCTCGTCAGGCTGGGGGAACGCTCGCAGTGTGGCCGTCGCGGGTTCCGTCGACGATCTGGCGGGAGGCGGGAGCGAGCGGCGTTCCGGTCGCCAGGGTCGAGGATGGCTTCCTGCGATCGAAGGGCCTGGGCGCGGCGTTGACGCCGCCGGGGTCTGTCGTGCTCGACCGGACGGGCATCTATTATGATGCGCGGTCGGCCAGCGATCTGGAAACGTTGCTGGCGACCCATGATTTCCCGCCTGCGCTGATCGACCGGGCGCGTCGCTTGCGGGCCGCGGTGAGGGCGACGGGCGTCACCAAATATGGGTCGGACGGGGGCGAGGCGCTGAAGCTTCCCGTTGGCCGTCGCGTCGTGCTGGCGGTCGGACAGGTAGAGGATGATCTTTCGGTGCAGATGGGCGGCGCCGGCGTCGCGGGCAATCTGGACCTGTTGCAGCGGGTGCGACAGGCCGAGCCCGAAGCGCACATCATCTACCGGCCGCATCCCGATGTGCAGGCAGGGCTCCGGCGGGGTCATCTGAGCGATCGCACGGTGTTGCAACATGCCGATTCGATCGACATGGGCGCGCCGCTGATGGCGCTGGTCCAGGCGGTCGACGAAGTGCATGTGCTCTCGTCGCTCACCGGGTTCGAGGCGCTGATGCGCGATCGGCCGGTGACGGTGCATGGCATGCCATTCTATGCCGGATGGGGCCTCACGCGCGATCTGGCGGAACCCAACGGGCGGCGGGGCCGTCCGCTGACCATCGACCAGCTTGTCGCCGGGGCGCTCATTCTCTATCCTCGCTATCTGGACCCGGTAACGCGTTTGCCGTGCGGCCCCGAAACGATGGTGGAGCGCATGGCGAACGGGTCAACGTCACCGATTTCATGGCTGATCCGGTTGCGAATGTTACAGGGAAAAATACAGAGATTTATGACTTTGTCCGCCGAGCATCTCCATGGCTGACGCGCGCCCCAAGACTTTCCTGTTCCTGCAAGGGCCCCACGGACCCTTTTTCGCGATGCTGGCCGACGCCTTGCGCGCGCGTGGGCACCTTGCGCTTCGCATCAACATCAATGGCGGCGACAAGGTCGACTGGCGTGGGGAGGCGACCGACTATCGCGGCGCCTTCCGCAACTGGCCGCTCTTCTTCGACGACTTCATCGCCCATCATGGGGTGACGGACCTCATCCTCTATGGCGATTGCCGGCCCTATCACAGCTCGGCCCACGGCATGGCGCAGCTGCGCGGAGTTCGCGTGCATGTGCTGGAAGAAGGCTATATCCGCCCGGATTTCATGACGTTGCAGAAAGATGGGGTGAACGGCAATTCAACCCTGCCGCTGGACCCGCAATGGTATCTGGACGAGGCGCGGAACCTGCCGCCGGAGGGCGGGGCCGAACCGCCTATTCCCTCCACCTTCCGCCAACGCGCGGTTAACACCACGCGAAACGGCCTGGCTTCGGCGGTCATGCGGCCGCTCTTCCCCTTCTATCGCACGCATCGCCCGCGCGGCTTCATGGTGGAGGCGGTCGGATGGTTCAAGAAGCTGGTCCTGCGCGACAAGGATGCGCGCTCGGCGCAGGCCCAATGGGCCAAGGTCAAGGACAGGCCCTATTTCGCCCTGCCGTTGCAGCTGGATTCCGATTACCAGATCCGCGTCCATTCGCCCTTTGGCAACATGCGGGCGGCGCTGCGTTTCGTCATCAAGAGCTTCGCCCGCCATGCGCCGCCGGGAACCTCGCTGCTGGTGAAGCGGCATCCGCTGGATTCGGGACTGGTCGCATGGGGCCGGCTGACGCGACGGCTGGCGGCCCGCTACGGCGTTGGCGACCGCGTTTTCTACCTCGCGGACTGGGACATAGCCGATGTCGTCGGCAAGTCGCTGGGCGTGGTGACGGTCAACAGCACGGTCGGAACGCTGGCGTTGAACGCGGGCAAGCCGGTGCTGGTGCTGGGACATGCGGTCTACAAGGTGCCGGGCGTTGTCTACCGGGGCAGGCTGGACGAATTCTGGCTGGAGCCGGGCGCGCCAGATGAGGCGCTTTATGCGGCATTCCGCCGGGTGCTCATCAATCGCTGCCTGATTCGCGGCGGCCTTTTGAGCGAGCAGGGACTCACCATGCTGGTGAAAAACGCGGTGGACCGGCTGTGCGCCGATAGCGCGAAGGGCGCGCAATGGCCGGACAGCCGGGCCAAGGTCAGCCAGTTGGCGAGCGTGCGCTGACGCCGTCGCCGCGTCAGGGGGTGAACAGGGGAAGACCGGCGCCGCGCAGCGCCTGATTGAGGTAAGCGTGAAAGGCGCGGCTGCGCACTGGCGGCCGCGCTCGCAGCCAGGCGAGAGCCACGACGGGACGCCAGCGGGCGAGGCGGTCGGCGGCTGGTCCGCCATGATCCCTATAGGCTCGTCCCAGTCGGCGCGCGGCCCAGTCGCGCCACAGGTTCGTAACCGGATCGGTCGGCCCTGCGCCGAACCGCATGAGCATTTCGCTTCTCACGACATCGGCGGCCGGGTCTCCCATCGCCGCCTTGGCCCAGTCCAATATGATCAGGTCGTCACCGCGCACGATGATATTGTCGATGTGGAAGTCGCCGTGCAGAAGCCGGTCGCCATCGGGCAGATCAGCGAGATAGGTCGATGCCGCTTTCTTCAGCGAGGGGGCCGCAGGACCATAGTCGATATCGGTTTGCAGGACGGATTTGACGGTCCGCAGGCCGGTTATGGACTGGCTGTGGATGGCCTGATGCAGCTCAGCCATTCTGGTTAAAAGCGCCGCAGCCAAGAGTGGCTTTTTGCGGATCATGGCCGTCAATGGTCGACCAGTAATCTCCGGATAGATCAGCCCGGCCTGTTCCTGGACGCTGACGCGATCCAGCGGGGCTGCGGTAGGGAGATGAAGCGACGTCGCGAGGCTGGCTGCGGCCATTTCCCGCTGGATCATCTCTTCGGAAACAGCCGAATGGAAGAGCTTGATGACCCTTCCGTCCCGCATGCTGAAAACCCGTGAACTTTTGCCCCTGCCCAGCAGCGTCCAGTTCTTGCCGATTTCGTAGGACATGGCGTACGCGGGTTCCGTATGTTTCAGGGTTCTTGCAGTAGAGATTTGAGGCGTTTCTGTTTTGATGATAGCGCGCGATCGCGACGCAATCGTCCACCCCATCATATGCCGGAGCTTTCCAAATGAAGGAACTGATCGCCTTTGACCTTGACGGAACGCTGGCGGAAAGCAAGCAGCCGCTGGGCGACGAGATGGGAGAGGCGATCGCCGATTTGCTGACGGTCGCCCATGTCGCGGTCATTTCGGGCGGCGATTGGCCGCAGTTCGACAAGCAGGTCGCGAGCCGTCTGCCGGCGCGCACGGACCTGTCGCGCCTGTGGCTGATGCCGACCACGGGCACGAAACTCTACACGCATCGCGAAGGCGCATGGTCGCCTGTCTATGCCGAACTGTTCGATGATGCGCAGAAGCGCCAGATATTGGAGGCATTCGACACATCGCTGGAGGCGACCGGCTTCGTTCCGGAAGAAACCTGGGGCGAACGGATCGAGGATCGCGGCAGCCAGATCACCTTCTCGGCGCTGGGGCAGCAGGCGCCCATCCACGCCAAGGAAGGTTGGGACCCCGACTTCGCCAAGCGCCGGATCATCCAGGCGGACCTGCGCCAACGGCTGCCCGGTCTGTCGATCAACATGGGCGGCGCGACGTCGATCGACATCACCCGCGAAGGCGTGGACAAGGGCTATGGCCTCAAGAAGCTGCGCGACGCCAGCGGCATAGCGCTCGACGCGATGCTGTTCATCGGCGACGCCATCTTTCCCGGCGGCAATGACTATCCGGCGAAGGAAATCGGCCTCGACACCGTGCGCGTTCGCGATCCGCAGGAAACGCTGGCGGTCATCGCCGCGATCGTCGCCTGCCAGAAATGAGCGACTATCCTGTTTAAGTTGAGCCGTGCTCCTGCCTTCGCAGGAGCACATTGCGCTCCAATCCCATCAGAACAAGTTCTAAGCGCCGCGCGCGACGCGTTGCAGATGGTCGAGCAGCGCGTCTCCATTAGCCGTCCAGGTGAAGCGCAGCGCCGTGTCGCGAACCGCCTCGCGTTCCGGAGGATTGGTCAGGATGTCGCCGATGGCCGCGGCGATGGCGTCGGGTTCGCGGGCGACGATCTGGCCCGCTTCCGGCCTGTCCAGAAGCTCGCGCGCGCCGCCCACGTCGGTGATGACGATCGGCGTCCCGCAGGCAAGCGCCTCAACCCACGCGTTGGCGAGCCCTTCCGATGAGGAGGGCAGGGCCATGACATCGGCGGCGGCGTAGATGCGCGGCAGCCGGTCGTGGGGCACGGAACCGAGAAAGCCGATGCGGCGGTCGACGCCCAGTTCTTCCGCCTGTTTCTCCAGCGCCCGGCGATGTTGCCCCTGTCCCGCGAACAGCAGGGTTGCGCCGGGCAGGCGGGGAAGCGCCTGAACGAGGAGATCCTGGCCCTTGCGCGGGATGAGCGCACCGACGCACAGGATGACCGGCCCTTCGAACCCCAGCGCATCCTTTGCGGCGGCGCGGTCGCTGATTTCGAACCGGTCGAGGTCGACGCCGGTATAGTGGACGCGGATCTTGTCCGCATCCATGCCGATCTTCGCCATCGAACGGCGCATCGCGTTGGAGACGGCGAGCAGGCCCGTGGCTCTTTCGGCGGCGCGTTTTACAAGGCCCCGCGTGTCCTTGCGCGCGCCCCAATAATGAATGTCCGCGCCCCGCGCCTTGATCGAAAAGGGGATGCCCAGCGCTTTCGACAGCCTTTGGGCGACCGGGCCGTCGGGGAAGAAAAAGCTGGCGTCGATGACGTCGAAGGGCTGCTGCGCGTGCAGTTCCTGCACCAGCGGCAGGATCGCGCGCGTCATGTTCCCGACATTGAGGCGCGCGCCGACCTTTGGGATGGTGGTGAATATCGGCCGATAGACGGTGAGGTCCTGCCAGCGTTCCTTGCGCGGGAGCGCGCGCAGCGCGTCGTAGGCGCTTGCCCGCCCAAAGGGCCAGATCGGCACGCCGAGCGGCGCGATGACCGTCACCTTTACATCGGGCCGGCTCGCCAGTTCCCGCGCCTGCCGTTCGACGAACACGCCGAAATTCGGCCGGCTCATGTCCGGAAACAGGGTCGATAGCGTGAGGATATTCAGCGTCATGGCGCCTGCCTTACAGTATCGCGGTTAATCCAAGGTAAGGGATGAACCCGGTTCTTGGCTATAGCTGTCTTACCAGTTGCACCGCCACCGCCCCCCACGGCGGGTCGGTGATGACCTGCTGGCGGCTGCCGCTGCCCAGCGGCAGGATGTGGAGCCGATCGCCCTCGCGGCCGATCAGCCTGCCGAAGAGGAAGCGGCCAGAGTGGCGCGGCAGAAGCATGTCGCGGTTGAGCGCGCTCGCAAATTCGTCCGGCCCGATTCGGCGGCACCAGATTTCGTCGCCGCTGCGATAGTCGCCTATGCTGGCCGATACCTGAACCCCCAGCATCGCATCGGCGGGGGCCGGTGGCGGAAAGGAGAGGGCGCGGGTCGGCGCGCGGGCGCCTTCCGGCCCGAGCAGGGCGGCGACCGGCACCACGCTCTGGCCCGGAAGCGCCACCAGTTCGGAGGAGGCGACCCCCAGCGCGCGCGCGATCCGGTTCAGCCAGTTGACCGATACGGTTCGGGTTCCGGTTTCCAGTCGCCCGATCGTCTGCGCGGTCGTCGGCGGATCGCACAACGCGCCGACTTGTTCCAATGTGAGCCCCTTGGCCTTGCGAACATCACGGATGCGGGTGATCATGCTGGTTCCTGATTTCACCTATTTGGTTTTTCTTCTTTCCTACAAACGATCCTTGATGGCAAGCGCCTTGCGTCAAGTGAAGGAAGGAAGCGTCGATGCGACCCCAATTTGTTGAGCAGAAGATCGAGGATCCCGCCGGTCAGGTCCAGACGGTTGCGGTGAATTTGGGCGAATCGCCGCTCGCCTGGCTGCATGCGCGCGGCCATTTGAGCGAACGGCATTACCGGGCGGGCGACCTGTTGCGCGTCGATTGGGAGCGCGCGGGGCTTGGTCCACGGGTGACGATGCGGTGGGACGCCGCTCCGGCGCAGGGCGGACGCAAGGGAGGAAATCGGCCCGCCGATCCCACGCTGGCGCAGCTTTCCGCGCGCGACCGATTCCACGCGGCGATCGCCGCTGCGGGGCCGGGGCTCAGCGACATATTATGGCGGGTCGCCTGCGCCGGGGAGGGGCTGGCGGCGGCGGAGCGGGCGTTGGGCTGGCCGAGTCGGGCGGGCAAGCTGGTGCTGACGCTGGCGCTGGACCGGGTGGCGGGCTGGTATAAAGTGCCTCTATAGGAGCAGCGTGCCGCCAAGGAGGAGGAGCAGTTTCACGTCGATGGCGAAGCCTTCCCGCCGCCAGGTCGCGATCTGCTGCGGGAGGCTGTCCAGCCGCACGCGGTGGACGCGGATATCTTCGCCATCGACGCCGCCGCCTTCGCCGGTCTTCACCAGATCATGGGCGCGGAACAGCGTGAAGCTTTCCGACACCATGCCGGGCGAACTGTAGAACTCGCCGATCGATTCCATTCGGCCGGGGCGGTATCCCGTTTCTTCCTCCAGTTCGCGCGCGGCGGCGATGGTTGCGTCCTCGCCTTCGTCATGGTCGCCGACCAGGCCCGCCGGCAATTCGATGCAGCGGCGGCCGAGGGGCACGCGAAACTGATCGACCAGCAGCACATGGCGATCGCCATCGGCATCTTCCTCGATCGCGAGGATGACGGCGGCGTGGATGCCCCGGGCGCGGCCGACATATTCCCAGCGTCCGCGCCGCTTGGCCGTGATGAAGCGGCCCGCCCACATGATTTCCTCGGGCGGGGACCCGTCCTGTTCACTCATAGTTCGATAAGCCTGTCGGGCAGTTCGTTGGGATTGCTGTCCAGCCGGGGGAAATGACGGGCCAGCACCAAGCCGACCTGCCGCACCGCCCCGGCCATGCCTTCGGCGGCGCGCCCGTCGCGGACCGCATCGATCAGCGTGGCCATGGCGTCGCCCCACACTTCCGGCGTCACCTTCTCGTTGATAGCGGCGTCGGCGACAATTTCGGCGCGATGTTCGTCCAGCGAGAGGTAGATCAGCACGCCGGTCTGGCCGCGCGTCCGCCCCTGAGCCACGGCGCGGAACAGGATGATGGCGCGGCGGCGCACTCGCCGGGCTTTCGTCGCGCGCGGCGTCAGCGCCATCCGGAGCGGCGTCCACGCCAGCGCATAGCGCACGATCAGGAATTTGAGGATGAGGATGCCGAGCAGGACGCTCAGCAGTTTCCAGTCCTCGACATCATGCTCCCAGCTTTGCAGCAGCCAGGTGCAAAGGGCGCGGAAATGCACCGGAAAGGCCGCCGCCAGCGACAGGGCGACGAACACGGCGCCGATCGCCCAGTGCAGACCGGCGTCATGATAGGCGTCGGATCGGCGCGCGATGATCGTGACGATCTCTCCGTCGCTTTCCCTTTCCGCGTCGGCGACCGCCTGCGTCACGCGGTCATGATCGGCTTCGCTCAGATGAAGGCGCATCACCAGTCCCCCGAAGCGCCGCCGCCGCCGAAGCTGCCGCCGCCGCCTGAAAATCCGCCGTCGCCGCCACCCCAGCTCGATCCGCCGCCACCGCCCCAGCCGGAATCGCCGGGCCCCCAGAGGATGATCGGCCCTGATCCGCCGCGATAGCGCTGTCCCTTGCGGCCCCGCTTCGACAGCATGGAGCCGACGATGATGAAGATGACGAACAGCCAGAAGACGACCATCACCGACCCGCCATCGTCGGACGCATCCCGCGCCTGCGCCGCCGCCTGCGCGGCGAGCGCCTTCGCCTCCTCGGGCGGCAGGGTCAGCAGCCTGCCGATGGCGTCCGCGCCGGCGTCTATCCCGCCCGCCATATCGCCCGCCTTGAAGCGGGGGGTGATGGCGTTGCGGATGATCTGCGAAGAGAGCGCGTCGGTCATGATGCCCTCAAGCCCGTAACCGACCTCTATGCGTATCTTCCGCTCATTGGGCGCGACGACCAGCAGCGCGCCGTCATTCTTGTCCTTGGACCCGATGCCCCACGCCCGACCGAGCTGATAGCCATAATCGGATATGTCATAGCCCTGTAGGTCGGGAATGGTGGCCACCACCAGTTGCCGCCCGCTCTGCTGTTCCAGCGCCGCCAGCTTCTCGGTCAGCGCCTGTTCCTGCTGAGGGGAGAGGAGGGCGGCGTCATCCACCACCCGCCCGGTCAGCTTGGGGAAAGTCTGCCCCTGCGCGGCTGGCGCTAGGGCCAGCAGCAGCAGGAATAGGAGTAAGCGGCGGATCACGGGCCTATCAGTTACCGAAGTCGACCTTCGGCGCTTCTTCCGCGCCGGGCGTGGTCGCCTGGAACGGGGTCATCGGCTTTGCGCCATGGATGATCTTCGCGCCGATCGCGTCGGGGAAGGTGCGGATGCGCGTATTATAGCCGCGCACCGCTTCATTATAGTCGCGGATGGCGACGGCGATGCGGTTTTCCGTTCCTTCCAGCTGCGATTGGAGGTCGAGGAAATTCTGGTTGGTCTTGAGGTCCGGATAGGCCTCGACCGAAGCGAGCAGGCGCCCCAGCCCTTGCGAAAGCTGCGCCTGCGCCTGCTGGAACTGCTGGACCTTTGCGGGATCGGACAGGTCTTCCGCGTTCACCTGGACCGATGTCGCCTTGGCGCGGGCCTCCGTGACGCGGACCAGCGTATCCTGTTCCTGCTTGCCGGCGGCCTTCACCGTGGCGACGAGATTGCCGACCAGGTTGGCCCGGCGCTGATATTGCGCCTGGACGTCGGCCCATTTGGCCTTCGCCACTTCTTCGGCGGCGGGCACGCTGTTGATGCCGCAGGCGGACAGGGCGAAGGCGCCCAGCAGGGGGAGCAGAAAGGCGGGAAGACGGCGCAGGTTCGTCATGGAATAGCCTCGACTTTGTTATGACGACGGAAATAGGTGGTTGTGGAAGCGGGCGCAACGGCTCATCCTGTGATTATCGCAATCAGGACAAGGGGTTCACAATGGGACTGATTTCCGAGTTCAAAGCCTTCGTCAGTCGCGGCAGCGTGATCGACCTGGCGGTCGGCGTCATCATCGGCGGCGCGTTCGCGACCATCACCAAATCGCTGACCGACGATCTCATCATGCCGGTCGTGGGCTATTTGTTCGGCGGCGCGGACTTTTCCCGCTACTTTGTCCGGCTTGGGGACATTCCCGCCGGGTTCAAGGGCAATCCCGAAAGCTATGCCGACCTGAAAGGGGCTGGCGTGGCGATGTTGGGCTGGGGCGAATTTTTGACCGTGTTCGTCAATTTCCTCATCCTCGCCTTCATCATCTTCCTGCTGGTGAAAGCGGTGAACAGACTGACGGCCAAGCCGGAAGAAGTTCCGGCAGCGACGCCCGAGGACATCGCCCTGCTGCGCGAGATCAGGGATTCCCTGAAAAAATAAATCGTTTCTGCGACGAAAGGAGCGTGTGGGGGAACCATCCATCGCGCGACCAGTTGATGGGCGTCAGGGTCCATGGCGGCGTGGCGCGGCCGGACCCGATGCCGAATGACGTCAGCCCCAGGAGGGCGCAGCAGGAGAAACGCCGTGAAAACCATCGTCTCAGTCCTTGGCCTTACCAGCCTGATCGCGCTTGCTGCATGCGATTCCAAGCAGGAGAACAGGGTCGAGAACGCATACGAGAATCAGGCGGACGCACTCGACAATCAAGCGCAGAATATGGAAGCGATGGCCGACAACCTGTCCGGTAACGCTGAAAGCGCTGCGGAAAACGCCGCCGACACGCTGGAGAACAAGGCTGAAGCGACCCGCGAGGCAGGCGAGAAGGCCGGAGACGCGGTGGAAAAGGCAGAAAAGCGGTAAGTTTTCGCTCTTGCTTCCCGAGCATGACAGGGGCGTCGTGATCAAGGTCGCGACGCTCTTTTTGCGGGGACGACCCGTGTCTTTAACGAGGCTTTAACCACGCGATCCCCATGGTGCTGCGCGGCATCCGTGAAGGCGTGGGGAATGGACGAGCTACTTCAGGAATTCATAGCCGAGACGCAGGAAACGTTGGAGGCGCTCGCAGGCGAAGTCGTCGCCTGGGAAGCCGACCCCAGCGATCGCGATCGGCTGGACGCCATTTTCCGCTTTTTCCACACGGTGAAGGGAAGCTGCGGCTTCCTCCATCTGCCGCGATTCCAGCGGCTCAGCCACGCGGCCGAAGACGTGCTGTCGGAAATCCGGGCAGGCAAGCGCGCCGCCGATCCCGCGACCGTCAGCGCGGTGCTGGGAATCATGGACCGCATCGCCGAACTCACCGAAGCCGTGGCGATCGGCGCCGCGCTTCCCAGTGAGAATGACGAATATCTGATCGGCGCCCTTACCGCGCAGGAAGAGACGCCGGAGAGCCCCGAGAGTTCGGACGCGTCGTCCGAAGCCCCTGTCGCGATCGCGCGGCAGGGCATCGCGCAATCCGTGCCGCGCACCATCCGCATGCCCTTGTCGCTGATCGACCAGTTGATGAACGGCGTGTCCGACATGGTGCTGGCGCGGAACGAACTGTCGCGCAAACTGCGCGAGCGATCGAGCGATCCCGAACTGGAGGGCGCTTTCGAGCGGTTGTCGACCTGCGTCGCGGACATGCGCGACGCCATATCCAAGACGCGCATGCAGCGGGTCGATCGGCTGTTCACCGCCATTCCCCGCATGGTCCGCGACCTTGGGCGGGATCTGGGCAAGCGGATCGACCTCACGCTGGAAGGCGGCGATGTCGAGATGGATCGCGAAATGGTGGAGATGGTGGTCGATCCCCTGACCCACATCGTACGCAACAGCATCGACCACGGCATCGAGACGCCTGAGCGTCGTCGCGCGCTCGGCAAGCCCGAAGTGGGCGCGCTCAAGCTGGCGGCTCGCCAGTCCGGCAATCAGATCGTGATCGAGATCAGCGACGACGGCCAGGGGATCGACACCAGCCGGCTGGTCGAAAAGGCGCTGGCCGCCGGCAAGCTGACGTCGGACGCAGTCGCGCGGATGACCGAGGCGGATAAGCTGGACCTCATCTTCCAGCCGGGCCTTTCGACTGCCGAGCAGGTGACGACCATATCCGGCCGGGGGGTCGGCATGGACGTGGTCCGCGCCAATGTCGAGCGGATCGGCGGGGTCATCGCATTGGATAACCGGCCCGGCCGGGGGCTGCGCATATTGCTGCGCGTGCCGTTGACGCTGACGATCATTCCCGGCCTCATCGTTCGCGCGGGTGGCCTGCATTTCGCCATCCCGCGCGCGGCGGTGGTGGAAATCATGCACGACAATAATGAAACATTGCGCGTCGCCGAAGTGGGCGGCGCGAAGATCGCGACCATCCGATCGGTTCGCCATTCCATGATCGATCTGGAAGACGTGCTCGGCATGGACAAGCCCGCGCAGACTTGCCCCCGCGTCATCATGGTCGTGCGTTCGGCCACCGGCGCGCCGTTCGCCATGGGCGTATCGGCGGTCGAGAATCATGAGGAACTGGTTATACGTCCCGCATCGCCGCTGGTGATGGCGTCCGGCGTCTATGCGGGCATGACCTTGCCCGACAATGGCAAGCCGATGCTGCTGCTGGATGCGGCTGGTCTCGCCAATGCAGCGCGCCTGCCGAACGTGGTGGACGACCGCGCGGCGGGTCAGGCGGAAGAAAATGAACCCTCGGCCGGGGTGGAGATGGTCCCGGCGCTGCGTTTCGAAGAGCTTTCGGGCGAAAAGCGCCTCCTGAAACTCTCGCTCGTGGAGCGGGTGGAGGATGTCGACGCCGGTCTCTTTGGCCGTTCGGGCGGACAGGCCTTCGTCCGGTTGGACGGACGGCTGGTGCCCGTGGCCAATGGCGTCCACAGCTTCGCCGCCAATCATGTTTCTGCGTTGCGCCTGCGCGATGGCGTGCAAGAGGCCTGTTATCCGGTCGCGGCGGTGCTCGACATCGTGGACATGCCTGCGGTTCCCGACATGGTGGCGATGCACGGCATGTTGAGCGGCGTCACGGTCATCGATGGCGAACATCTGGAGGTGATCAATCCCTTCGCGCTGTTCGCCGCCCTGCCGGGTGGGCCTATTGCAGAAAGGCGGCGTGGACGTTGCCTGCTGGCTGACAGCGAAGACGGGTGGACGCGCGAAATATTGGCGCCGCTGCTGCGGCAGGCGGGGCATGAAGTGGTTATGGGCCTGCCGTCCGATGCGCCGGTCGATCCCGACGATGTCGTGCTCTGTTCGGGGGATGACGTTTCGCAAGCCGCCGAAATGTGCGGTTGCCGCGTCGTCCAGCTTCGCGCCTCGCCACGGCCGGCGGGGCCGCAGGACGGCAGCATCTATCGCTATGACCAGGACGCCCTCATGGCGGCCATCGCCGGCACGCGGCGTTAAGGAGGCGGACCATGGATCAACTCTATCTTCTGGCGACGCTCGCAGGCGTCAGGGTCGCGGTCGACACGCGCGAGGTCGAAGCGGTGGTGAAGCTGGCCGACATATCGCCGGTGCCGGGCTTGGGCGCGCATGTGGCCGGACTGTCGGCGTTGCGGAGCCGGGTGCTGACCATCATCGACGTGCCGGCGCTGATCAACGGGGCGCCGACGCCCCGGGAGCGGCGCGGCTTCGCCATCATCGCCGATATAAGCGGGCACAGCTACGGCCTGATGGTCGATGTCATCCATGACATTTGTCAGGTGCCGGAAGGCGATCTGCCCCTGCGTGGCCAGTTGGGTCCGGCCTGGGCGTCCTATGCCCGCGCCATCGTGGAGCATGACGGCCAACCCTATCTGCTCGTCTCGCTCGCCAGCTTCATCGAAACGGGGGCGTTGGCGCAGGCCGCATAGTATCGGGCGGCGTTTACCAATTACTTGGCTTTACCCGTTAAGCCTGTCCGAACGGGAAGCAAAAAAATTCAACAAGGGACGCGATCATGAAGAACTGCCTGGTAGTCGATGATTCCAAAGTCATCCGCAAAGTCGCACGGCACATATTGGAATCGCTGGACCTTTCGGTCAGCGAGGCGGTCGATGGGCAGGACGCCCTGACCCAGTGCGAAGCGTCGCCGCCCGATGTCGTCCTGCTGGACTGGAATATGCCGGTGATGAGCGGGATGGAATTCCTCCAGGCGCTGGGCACCGCCAAGATGGCGGCGCGGCCCAAGATCATCTTCTGCACGACCGAAAATGGCATCAGCCATATCAAGGCGGCCGTGGACGCCGGGGCCGACGAATATGTGATGAAGCCCTTCGATCGCGAAACGCTGGAAAGCAAGCTGGCGATCGTCGGGGTCATATAAGTCCCGTCGCATTGATCCTGTCCTCGAACATACGCCAGAAAGCTCGTTAATGACCGTCCCCATGCCGATCATAGCCAACCACAGCGGGCGGCGCGCCGTCCGCGCGATGGTTGTCGACGATTCGGTGGTGGTGCGCACCGTCATCGAACGGATATTGAACGCCGATCCGGGTTTTGGCGTGGTCCACAAGACTAATTGCGCCGAACATGCTCTGGGCTATCTGGCCGAGAATGAGGTCGACCTGGTTCTGCTCGACATCGAACTGCCGGGGCAAAGCGGTCTGGCCGCGTTGCCGGCCATTTTGCGCGCCAATCCGCAAGGCAAGGTGGTGATCCTGTCCGGCAATTGCGAGGAAGGCAGCGCCGCCTCCATGGAGGCGCTGGCGCTCGGAGCCAGCGACATCCTGACAAAGCCGGATAGCGGCAGTTTCGGTGAGCAGTTCCCCCGATCGCTGATCGATCGGCTGTCCCGCCTGTTTGGCGCAGCCTCCGACCCGGCGCTTCTGGGGCCAGCCGTCGCCGCTGTATCGGATCAGGCAAAGGCGCCGCTGGCGTGTCTGGGCGTCGGTGCGTCAACCGGGGGCATCCACGCGCTGGGGCAGCTGTTCGCGGGCCTGTCCGCGCCGTTGGGCGTTCCCATCCTGCTGACCCAGCATCTGCCTGTGAGCTTCACATCCTATTTCGCCCAGCAGCTTGCGCGCATGACGACCTTGCGCGTCAAGGTGGCCGAGCCGGGAGAGCTGCTGGCGCCCGACATGGTTTACCTCGCGCCGGGCGACGCGAACCTGCAGGTTCGTCGGGGCCTGTACGGTCGAGTGTCGGTGGTGCTCAATCCTGAGCGCACGCCCGTGGGCAACCTGCCCGGCGTCGATCCCATGTTTTCCAGCATGGCCGAAGCCTATGGGGAGGGTGCGGCGGGCATCGTGCTGACGGGCATGGGACGCGACGGGACGGCCGGCGCGCGCGACATTGTCGCCGCCGGCGGCTGGATCGTCGCCCAGGACGAAGCAAGCAGCGTCGTTTGGGGCATGCCGGGATCGGTAGCGGGGGCGGGCCTGAGCTGCGCCTTGCTGGAGCCCCACGCCATCATGGATTTTGTCGCGCGCCGCGGAAAGAGCAAAGGCTGACACATTGACCCTTTTGACCGGACAATCCTCGCGCGGCGCCGCCCGCATATTTTCCGCGTTGCTGGAGGCTCGCACGGGTCAGATCCTGTCGGAAAGCCGATCCTGGCGCATGGAGACGGCGTTGAAGCCGGTGCTGCGCAACCATGGCCTGTCGGACATTGACGACCTCGCCGCACGACTGCTGGCGCACCGCGATCCTCGGCTTGAGGAGGAAGTGGTCAATGCGCTGCTCAACAATGAAAGCAGCTTTTTCCGCGATCTCCAGACCTTCGACATGATCCACCGCCATATCCTTCCGGCGATCCATGCGGATCGGAAGGACCGGGTGCTACGCATCTGGAGCGCGGGTTGTTCGACCGGCCAGGAAGTCTATTCCCTCGCCATCCAGCTGCGGAACGAGATGGCGCTCTGGCGCGGTTGGCGCATCGAGATATTGGCGACCGACATATCGACCGCCGCAATAGATCAGGCGCGGTCGGGCGTCTTTTCCCAGATGGATGTGCAGCGCGGCCTGGCCGTGGGCGATCTTATCAAATGGTTCGAGCCGGTGGGCGACGAATGGCGCGCCAGTCCCGAACTGCGGCGGATGATCGACTTCCGCACCGACAATCTGTTCGACGCCCGCGCGCCGGCGGGCGAATATGACCTGCTGCTGTGCCGCAATGTCCTGCTCTATTTCACGCAGGAGCGGCGGCAGAGCGTGTTCCGCCTGCTCCTTCGCCACAGTCATGAACGTTCCGTGCTGCTGCTGGGCGCGGGCGAGACCGTGATCGGCCACAGCGAAGATTTCATCCCGCATCCCGACTTTCGCGGCGGCTACGGCCGCAGGCTGGCGGCCCGGCCTGGCGCCGCCGACCCGATTCGCCGGGTGAGCTGATCCGCTCGCGCGGCAGGAGCCTTGATTGGTCCGCCGCTCTCCGCCATTGTCCGCCACGCTTGTTCCGCATCGCAACACAGGGCTATGCGGTAAACAGGGCGATGCGGTAAAGAGATGGGGTAATGGCTGGCTTTTGCCGATGAACGACATTCCGATGATCGACACGCCGTCGCCCAATTTCGACGAGCGTAAGCTGCCGGTTTCCATGCTGGTGCTCCATTATACCGGCATGCCCGACGCCGTGAGCGCCATTAATTGGCTCGCCAGCCCGGAATCGAAGGTTTCGGCCCATTATGTCGTTACCGAGGGCGGAGAGATCGTCCGCATGGTCGATGAGGCGAAGCGCGCCTGGCATGCGGGTCGGTCGCACTGGCGCGGCGTCGACGACATCAATTCGGCAAGCATCGGCATAGAGATCGTCAATCCGGGTCATGAATGGGGATATCGCCCATTTCCCGACGCACAGGTCGGGTCGCTCATTCCCCTGATGCATGACATCGTCCAGCGCCACGGCATCACGCGCGGCAACATCGTCGGCCACAGCGACGTCGCCCCGGCGCGCAAGCAGGACCCAGGCGAGCTGTTCCCCTGGGGGCGACTGGCGCGCCTGCGCCTGGCCTTGCCGCGCCCGACGAAGAATCTGATGGATCCGCTCTGGAGCGACGGCGGCTTCATGCTCGCGCTGGAGCGGTTCGGCTATGACATCGCCGAACCGCAGGCGGCCGTTGTGGCCTTCCAGCGCCGCTTCCGTCCGGAACTGATCGACGGCGTCATCGACGGCGAATGCCGGGCCATTCTGCTCGCCTTGCTGCTGCCGAAGCCCAGGGGGGATGACTGATCGATCGAAAGCCTATATAGGCGCGTCAGCCAGAGGGCTGGACGGCCGCGGCGTGGCGGGTAACTTCCACGGCGAGGAAAGTCCGGGCTCCACGAAATAACGGTGCCGGCTAACGGCCGGCTGGAGTGATCCAAGGGACAGTGCAACAGAAAGCAGGTCGCGACGGCCTAGGCCACGCGAAATTGAAAGGGTGCGGTAAGAGCGCACCGCGTCTCCGGCAACGGAAGGCGGCACGGTAAACCCCACCGGGAGCAAGACCGAATAGGGGCGGCGCGCAGGAAACTGCTAGGCTGATTTCGGCTGAGACCGCCCGGGTTGGTTGCTTGAGGGACGGAGCAATCCGTCCCCTAGAGGAATGGTCGTCACTCGTTCGCAAGAGCGGGAACAGAACCCGGCTTACAGGCCCTCTGGCATGCTTTTTCAATCCTCCCCATCGCAAGATGGGAGGGGGGGCAGCCATAGGCTGGTGGAGGGGAATGGGGCGACGTTGCGCATTTTCCCCTCCGTCAGCGCTGCGCGCCGCCACCTCCCCCCGCGTTCGCGCGGGGAGGATTTGAAAGGCGGTTAATTTTAACCCCGCCGGGGTGGCGTTCCGCTTCCGGCCTGCCTAGTTTGGACCGATGGCACGAAGCAGCCGATCAAATGACTGGGGCTTTCCCCGCTGGCGCAGCTACGGCGCATCGCGTGAGGCGCAGAAGGTGCGTCTGTGCGACCGCCATGGCTGCGACCAGCCGGGGGACTGCCCTGCGCCCAAATCGCCCAACAGCCCAGAACGCTGGTATTTCTGCGCCGATCACGCCGGCGAATATAACCGCAACTGGGATTATTTTCAGGGGCTGGATCAG
>DASVOF010000181.1:0-7641 GCA_036383495.1 Sphingobium sp.
CCGGATCGAGCGATGCTTCGGACGCCTCAAGCATTTCCGCCGTTTCGCAACACGCTACGACCGGCGCACCAGCCACTTTGCCGGCTTCATCCACCTCGCAGCCGCCATGATCTGGTTACGCTGAATGTCGATCGGCCCTAATTCAGCCGGTCGGTGGAGAGGTTGGTTTCTATCGCGATGCGTTGCCCCGGTCCGGCATTCTAGCTTTTCACCACATCGCCATGCGCGTGCCTGACTGGGACGGCTTTCGCGCCGGGCTGGACAATCAACCCTATCCCTTGGTTTTCGAAGGCGAAGCAGGGTCGCTCAAGTTCCTCTACCTCGACGCTCGCGCCGAGCTTGGCCACTATCTTGAATATACCAGCATGCCCGATGAGGTGTGGGCGGGGATGGGCGGACGCTAAGCTGGGTCCCTCGATCTGCTCTCACACCGGATTGGGGCGGGCTACGGCTGACATATCGACGACGCGGATGTCGGTGCGATTTCGACTATTGGCCTGACAGCTGCCAAGGCGTAAGCACCAGCTTGAAATGTCAGGAAACGAGAGCGGGGATGAGGCTAGCAGTGTCTCCTGGGTATGATCCGCCATCGGTGGATAGCGCGCCACTCCAACTCGCGGACCAGGAGAAAATATGAAGCGTAAAGTCCTGAACCTCTCGTTGCTTGGCAGCGTTGTCCCTGTCCTTGCCGCCGCCTTGATCACCGGCCCCGCAGTGATCGCCCAAACGCCCGCCACCGCGCAGAGCCAGGCGCAGGTCGATGCCCGCGTCGATGCGCTGATGAAGCAGATGACGGTCGAGGAGAAGGCGGGGCAAATATCGCAGGTCTTCGCCTTGCCAGGCATGGAAGGGGCGCTTGGCAAGCAGATCGCGGGCGGCCAGCTGGGTTCTGTGCTCTTCCTGAGCAAGGCGGCCGACACGAACCGTTTCCAGCGGATGGCGGTCGAACAGTCGCGGCTCAAGATACCGCTGTTGTTCGGCTTTGACGTGATCCATGGATTGCACACCATCTTTCCCGTGCCGATCGGCATGGCGGCATCCTGGGATCCGGTTATCGTCGAGCAGGCGCAGGCCGCCGCTGCGCGGGAGGCCCGCGCGGTAGGCATTCATTGGACCTTCGCCCCGATGGTCGACATTGCGCGCGACCCCCGGTGGGGCCGCATGGTGGAGGGCGCCGGCGAGGATCCCTATCTTGGCAGCGCGATGGCGGCGGCCCAGGTGCGCGGATTCCAGAATGGAGCGCTGGGGCAGCCGGACCGGGTGCTTGCAGGCCCCAAGCATTTCGTCGGCTATGGCGCTGCGCTCGGCGGGCGCGACTATGACGAAGTCGATGTTTCCGACGCCCAGCTGTGGAATGTCTATCTTCCGCCCTTCAAGGCGGCGATCGACGCGGGTGCTGAAAATGTCATGGCCGCCTACATGCAGGTGAACGGCATTCCCGCGCCCGGCAGTCGCTGGCTGCTGAACGATGTGCTGCGCGACAAGCTCGGCTTCAAGGGCTTCGTGGTCAACGATGCCGACGGCGTCAGGAATCTGATCGCCGAAGGCTTCGCCACCGGCCCGGACGATGCCGCCGTGCGGGCGATCAATGCCGGCGTGGGTATGGAGATGGCGCTGGCCAGCCCGGCTTTCCGCACTTTGCCCAAGGCGATAGCGGCTGGAAAAGTTGATCCGGTAAGGCTGGACGAGGCCGCGCGCCGCATCCTTTCGGTCAAGATGCGGCTGGGGCTGTTCGACAAACCCTATGTCGACGAGGCGAAGGCGGAGCGCGTGTTCGCCGATCCGAAGACGCGGGTTCTGGCCCGCCGCGCTGCGGAACGCGCTGCGGTGCTGCTACGCAATGAGGGCGGACTGTTGCCGCTCGACGCGAAGAAGTTGCGATCAATGGCGGTGGTCGGTCCGCTCGCCGACTCCGCGACGGACGCGCTGGGGCCATGGGTGTTCAAAGAGAATAATCCGCCGTCGAGCAGCATCCTGGCCGGGCTCCGCAATCGCCTGAAGGGCGTGCGGATCAGCTACACGCAGGGTGTGCCAAGGGCCGTCCGCGCCGTCGCCTCTCCGTTCGCCGGGCTCGCCAAGGCGCCCACGGACCTAACAGATTCGAAGGTCGGCATTCCCGAGGCGGTCGCCGCCGCAAACGCCGCGGACGTCACCATCATGGTGCTGGGCGAAAATCAGGATATGATCGGCGAGTCCGCATCGCGCGCGTCGCTGGCGCTTCCCGGCGAGCAGCAGGCGTTGCTGGATGCCGTCGTCGCGACGGGCAAGCCGGTCGTCATCGTGCTGCTGAATGGCCGTCCGCTCGATCTGGGCGGGACGAAGGCGCAGGCGATCCTGGACGCCTGGTATCCCGGTTCCGAAGCCGGCGCGGCCGTTGCGAACCTGCTGCTGGGCGACGTGGCGCCGGGCGGCAAGCTGCCCTTCACCTGGCCCGCCAATGTCGGGCATGTGCCGCTCATCTACTCGCACCTGAACTCGCATCAGCCCAACAACGCCACCAAACGCTATTGGGATCAGCCCGGTCCGGTGGCCTGGCCGTACGGCTATGGGCTGAGCTATACCAGTTTCGCCTATTCCAACCTGAAGGTGGACCGCGAAACGGTGGCCCCCGGTCAGCCGATCGAGGTGTCGGTCGACCTGCGCAACACGGGCGCGCGCGCCGCGGACGAAGTGGCGCAACTCTATATCCATCAGCGTAGCGGCACGGCGTCGCGTCCCGTGCGCGAGTTGAAGGGATTCCAGCGCGTGACGCTCAAACCCGGCGAAACGCGACGCCTGAGCTTCCAGCTGCGGCCGGAGGATTTGCGCTATTGGAACAGCGCAACGCACGATTGGGTGGCGGACGAGGCTGTGTTCGACGTGGCGGTTGGCGGGGACTCTCGGGTGCCGTTCCGCACTACCTTTAATGTCGCCGCAGACCGATGATGCTATGCTAAACAACGCTAGGCGAGAACAAAGCAAACGCCAGTGATACGCGCGCCGTGGTCGAGTTGTCCCGCGCCAAGATGCGAGCCCGGCGAAAGGAATGGGTGCCGGCATGAAGGCGGTCATGTAGGCAGAGCTAACCTGTTCCTTTATGTCTCCCTTATGAGGCAGTGTTTTATCCCCTGCATAGGTAGAAGGATTATTAGATGCGGACTTCGGAAACCACCCGGCGCGATGCGTTGCTCCTTGCACTGGCGGGCGCGGCGGGCACGGGTATCCCGTCCGGCAGCGCACTTGCACAGCCGGTGTGCGATACGTCGTCAAAGGCAGGCAAATCCGGCGTAAGATGGTCACAGGGCATTGAAGGGCAAAGACGCGGGGATCTGGGCAACGGCACATATCGCAATCCCGTCCTGGCTGGCGATCAGCCTGATCCAAGCGTCCTGCGAGACGGCGAATTTTATTATAAGGTGTCGTCGTCGTTCGAATATTATCCCGGACTGATCGTCTGGAAATCGACCGATCTGGTCAACTGGACGGTTGTAGGCCCAGCGCTGCGCCAGCCCGTCGGCTCGGTATATGCCCCGGACCTCGTCAAGCATGACGGCCGATATTTCATATATTTTCCTGCGCTTAATCTGCCCGGAATGATGAATCTGTCATCGCAGGGCAAACCTCGTCCCATGCTTTCGATCTTCGTCGTTCATGCGCAAGCCATCGAAGGCCCCTGGAGCGACCCGATCGAGATGAGGATTTTCGATGGCATCGATCCTGGACATGCCGTGGGTGAGGATGGCAAGCGCTATTTGTTCATCAACGATGGACGGCGCGTTCCCATCAGCGACGACGGGCTGAAGCGCGCGGGCCCGACCAAGAAGGTCTATGACGGCTGGCGCTATCCGGCAGACTGGGTGGTCGAGGGTTTTGAGCTTGAAGGCCCGAAAATGCTTCACCGCGACGGGTGGTTCTATATGTTCGTCGCACAGGGCGGGACCGGCGGGCCGCCGACCGGCCACATGGTCGTCGTCGCGCGTTCACGCTCGATCAACGGGCCGTGGGAAAATTGTCCGCACAACCCGATCGTCCGCACACAACATAAGAGCGAGCCATGGTGGTCGCGCGGACATGCGACCCCGGTTCAGGGTCCGCGCGGAGACTGGTGGCTGGTCTACCATGGATATGAGAATGATTTTCGGACGCTCGGACGGCAGATGTTGCTGGAGCCTTTCGAGTGGACAAAGGACGGATGGCCCCGCGCGACCGGCGGCGATCTGTCAAAGCCGTTGCGCAAACCGCGCGGCGCTCAGGCGGGACCGCATGGACTTGCCCTTTCGGACGATTTCGAAAGCGATCCGGTGAGCGCGCGCCTGCAATTCTTCAGTCCGACGGAAGACTATGCCGCGCGCGTCAAAGTGAATGACGGCGCATTGATTTTGCAGGCGACAGGCCAGTCCCCCGCGGACTCGGCCCCGCTAGTGCTTAACGCAGGCGATCGCCGTTACGAGGTAAGGATTGAATTGGAACTTGCGGACAAAGCCGTAGGCGGATTGCTGCTCTACTATAATAAAAAATTCTTCTGCGGCGTGGGTCTGGATGAAAAACGCCTCCATCCCTACAAGATGGGCTCGGAAACACTCTATCCTCCGGCAGGCGCATCGCCGGGACGACGCGTTCATTTGAAGCTTATAAATGATGAGAATGTCGCGAGCTTTTTTTACAGTTTGGATGGTAGTCAGTGGACCTTGTGCCGATCCTATGAAGTGTCGGGCTATAATCACAATGTGGCGGACGGCTTCCTGAGCTTGCGTCCGGCCGTTTTCGCCGCCGGGTCAGGAAGCGTCGCTTATCGATCGCTGCGGTATCGAGCTTTGTAGGGGCCGGTACATAGAACGGACCCAGATATACACTAAGCACCGACAGGCCCACTCAGGCGTCGCAAAACATCCGATTGTCGTAACTTTCCCAAGTCCCCGACACGTCAGCCACGATATGTTCTGCAATTTACTGACTTCATCCATTTTAGAAAAGATTCAGCCGGCTGACCAGTTATATCGCGCGGGCGTGAGCGGGTTGTCCGGGCGGCTGGTCGAAATCGGATTTACAAGCCAGAGACCGGAGCCGGTCACGATCGGATCCTACCGATTTGTCGCGCGCGAGGAAAATTGGGAAGTAGGCCCCTGCGCCTGGCTTCGCCGCTGGATCGCCGAAACCATCCGGAGCGAGCCGGAAGATACGGGTGTCAATCGGCAGGGAACTGGGGGCCGGGATCGGCGCACAATAGGGGACCGGGTAGATGATGCGCGCTTACGCCGTGGCGGGATGACGGAGGGCGTAGCCCGGAGGCGTCCCGCCACGGCGTAAATGGCCTAATTTGCTGGAGTGGGCGTGATGTGACCCCCGATTTTTTCCTCCAGTTGGCGCTAGAGTCCGATCCAACGAAGGGACGGGCGGATGAAACGGAAGCAATTTTCGGAAGAGCAGATCACCGGCATTTTGAAGGAGACCGAGGCCGGTGGGGTGGTGACGGATTTATGCTGCAAGCACGGGATGTCGAGCGCGACGAGGGTGTTGAGCGATTGATCGGTCAGCATGAACGGAACTCCGGCTCTGCTGCTGCGGGTTCGGTCCTGCGCAACCGCTTTTTCCGCCTTCGATTCCTGTTTTTACCAACAGGCTGACCAACAAATCGCATGAGACTGCCCGATCGGAATGGCTCCTGTATGGGACAGAATATACGAAATAAGCCACTGAAAACAGGCCATTTTTTTGGCAAACCTTGAGACCTTGTTGGTCATAATGGGCCAAAATATTGGCTGGGGCGGCAGGATTCGAACCTGCGCATGGCGGCATCAAAAGCCGCTGCCTTACCGCTTGGCGACGCCCCAGCAGGGCCGACCTTTCGTCGGCGCGGACCGGCATATAGCGTCTGCGGCGCGAAAGGAAAGCCTAGTCATCACGCGCCGCGCCCGCCAATATGGACGCCGTTCAATCCCTCCGTTCTGGAATGGCCGGCAATGACTGCAAGCAATTCTCCCGCACCTTCCTCCTCGTCGCAGATCGCGTCCGCCTCGCCGCTGTTCCTGCGGGAGGATGAGATTCGCCGCGGCATCGAGATGCTGTATTTCGGCTATTCCGCCCTCACCCGCTCGATCGACGAAGGGCTCGCGGCGCAGGGGTTGGGGCGGGCGCATCATCGCGCGCTCTATTTCATCTCGCGCCAGCCGGACCTGACCGTCAAGGACTTGCTGCGCCTGCTGGCGATCACCAAACAGTCGCTGGGCCGGGTGTTGGGGGACCTGATCGAGCGCGGCTATATAGAGACGCGTCAGGGCGCCAGCGATCGCAGGCAGAAGCTGCTGCGGCTGAGCCCGGCGGGCAAAGCGCTGGAGGCGGACCTGTTCCGGGCGTTGCGGGAGAAGATGGCGGCCGCCTATGCGCAGGCCGGACAAGGTTCCGTCACCGGATTCTGGCGCGTGCTGGAGGGACTGATCCCCGATCAGGACCGGTCGATGGTGTTCGGGCTCAGGGGCCGGTGAGGCCTTCGTGCAACCTTATCCCCGCTGCGGCGCTTAATAGCCACTGTTGATCTGCAAAGGGGATAGCCATGCAAAAATCTGTTCTTGCCGCCGTCGCGATACTGTCCGCGCTGGGCGTATCGGCCTGTTCGGAAAAAGCCGCCGACAGCCTGGAGAATGCGGGTTCCGCCATCGGCAATGACGTGAGTTCGGTCGTAGATCGGGCGGGCGACAGGATCGACAACGGCCTGGACGACGCCGGCCGGGCGATTGATAACGGCGCGGACCGGATCGGCGCGGTCGCCGACAACGCCACGCGCGATGCGGGCCGCGAGGTGGACGAAGCCAGGCGCGAAACGGGCGGCGCGATGGAGCGCGCGGGCAACGACATGAAGAAGGACTGACGCGAAAGCGCCCACTGTTTCAGGAGCGGCGGAAAACCGGCGGGCGCTTTTCGAAGAAGGCGGCGAAGGCCTCCTGCGCTTCGGCGGACTCCAGCATCTCGCCGAACAGGCGGGCTTCCTCGTCGATGCGCTGGAGGAGCGCTGACGTGTCGCCCTTCAGCAGGCGGCGCGTCGCGGCGAGCGCCTGGGGCGGCTTGGCCATGAGCGCAGCCGCCTTGGCGCGGGCGTGGTCGAGCAGGCCGTCGGCGGGCACGATCGCGCTCACCAGCCCGGCGCGGTCGGCGGCCTCCGCATCCATCGGATCGCCCAGCAGCAGCATGGCGGCGGCCTTGGCATAGCCCAAGGTCGCGGGCGCGAGCAGGCTGGAGCCCGCCTCCGGCACGATGCCCAGGTTCACGAAGGGCATGATGAAGCGGGCGTCCGAGGCGGCGTAGACGAGGTCGCAGTGAAACAACATGGTCGTGCCGACGCCCACGGCGAGGCCCTGGACGGCGGCGACCACGGGCTTTTCGAAAGCGGCGATGGCGCGGATGAAGGCGAAGGCGGCCTCCCCGCCCTGCGGCCCCTGGGTAAAGTCCTTAAGGTCGTTGCCCGCGCAGAAGGCGTCCCCCTTCCCCGCGAACAGCACCGCGCCGATGTCGGCGCGGGCCGATGCGTCGGCGAGCGCGGCGGTCATGGCGCGATACATGGCGGCGGTCAGCGCGTTTTTCTTGTCGGGGCGGTCGATATGGATTTCCACCACGCCGTCGCGTTCGATGCGTTCGATGCCCTCGCTCATGATCCTTGCCTTCGCTGTG
>DASVOF010000182.1:0-13635 GCA_036383495.1 Sphingobium sp.
TCGGAGATGAGGATCGAATCCTCATAATTGTATCCGTTCCACGGCATGAACGCGACGAGCACGTTCCGGCCGAGCGCAAGCTCACCATATTCGGTCGACGGGCCGTCGGCGATGATCTCGCCCGCCTCGACGGTGTTGCCAACCTTCACCAGCGGACGCTGGTTGATGCAGGTCGACTGGTTCGAGCGCTGGAACTTCATCAGCGTGTAGATATCGACGCCCGACTTGCCCGGCTCGACCTCGTCGGTCGCCCGGATCACGATGCGGGCGGCGTCGACCTGGTCGACGATGCCTGCACGGCGAGCCGCGATGGCGGCGCCCGAGTCACGGGCCACGGTGCCTTCCATGCCGGTGCCGACGAACGGCGCCTCGGCGCGAACCAGCGGCACCGCCTGGCGCTGCATGTTCGAGCCCATCAGCGCGCGGTTGGCGTCATCGTTTTCCAGGAAGGGAATGAGCGATGCCGCGACCGAGACGAGCTGCTTGGGGCTGACGTCCATCAGGGTGATGTGATCCTTGGGCGCCATCAGGAATTCGCCCGCTTCACGCGCCGAGATCAGGTCTTCGGCCAGCGTGCCATCGGCGTTCAGCTCAGCGTTCGCCTGCGCGATCGTGTGCTTGGCCTCTTCCATCGCCGACAGATAGACGACGTCGTTCGTGACCTTGGTATCGATGACCTTGCGATAGGGCGTCTCGATGAAGCCATATTTGTTCACACGGCTGAAGGTCGCGAGGCTGTTGATCAGACCGATGTTCGGGCCTTCCGGCGTTTCGATCGGGCAGATACGGCCATAATGGGTCGGGTGAACGTCGCGGACTTCGAAGCCCGCGCGTTCGCGGGTCAGACCGCCCGGCCCGAGCGCCGACACGCGGCGCTTGTGGGTGACTTCCGACAGCGGGTTGGTCTGGTCCATGAACTGCGAGAGCTGCGAGGAGCCGAAGAATTCACGCACTGCGGCCACGGCGGGCTTCGCGTTGATGAGGTCGTTCGGCATCACCGTCGACACGTCGACGCTCGACATGCGCTCCTTGACCGCGCGCTCCATGCGGAGGAGGCCGACGCGATACTGGTTCTCCAGCAGCTCGCCCACCGAACGGACGCGGCGGTTGCCGAGATTGTCGATATCGTCGATCTCGCCCTTGCCGTCCTTCAGGTTCACCAGTTCCTTGACCACGGCGAGGATGTCCTCGACGCGCAGCGTGGTGACGGTGTCCTCGGCATCGAGGTCGAGGCGCATGTTGAGCTTCACGCGGCCCACGGCCGACAGGTCATAGCGCTCCGGATCGAAGAACAGGCCGGCGAACAGCGATTCCGCCGTTTCCTTCGTCGGCGGCTCGCCGGGGCGCATGACGCGGTAGATATCGGACAGCGCCTGATCGCGTTCCTCGGCCTTGTCGGCCTTGAGCGTATTGCGAATCCAGGGACCAGTCGTGACATGGTCGATGTCGAGCAGTTCGAGACGGTCGATGCCCGCCTTGTCGAGCTTTTCGAGATTTTCCGGCGATACTTCGTCACCGGCCTCGATGTATATCTCGCCGGTCTTCTCGTTGATGAGGTCGTAGGCGCTGTAGCGGCCATAGACTTCCTCGGTCGGGATCAGCAGGGTCTCAAGACCGTCCTTCTCCGCCTTGTTGGCGGCGCGGGGCGAAATCTTGTGACCGGCGGCGAAGACGACCTCGCCCGACTTGGCGTCGACGATGTCGAAAGCGGGCTTCTGGCCGCGCCATGCTTCGGCGGTGAAGGGGATCTGCCAGCCGCCTTCGCCACGGACGAAAGTGACCTTGTTGTAGAAAAAGCCGAGCATGTCCTCGGGCGTCAGGCCGAGCGCATAGAGCAGCGCCGTGACCGGCAGCTTGCGCTTGCGGTCGATACGGACGTTGACGATGTCCTTGGCGTCGAATTCGAAGTCGAGCCACGAACCGCGATAGGGAATGACGCGCGCGGCGAACAGATATTTGCCCGACGAGTGGGTCTTGCCCCGGTCATGGTCGAACAGAACGCCCGGCGAGCGGTGCATTTGGCTGACGATGACGCGCTCGGTGCCGTTGACGATGAAGGTGCCGTTGCCCGTCATGAGCGGCATGTCGCCCATGTAGACGTCCTGCTCCTTGATATCGAGCACGGAGCGGGTTTCGGTGTCCTGGTCCACTTCGAACACGATCAGGCGCAGCGTGACGCGCATCGGCGCTGCATAGGTGATGCCGCGCTGACGGCATTCCTCGACGTCATATTTCGGCTCTTCCAGCTCGTAATGGACGAAGTCCATTTCGGCGGTGCCGGCGAAATCGCGGATCGGGAAGACCGAACGCAGGGTCTTTTCGAGGCCCGACACATAGCCGACCGAGGGATCGGAGCGGAGGAACTGTTCATAGCTCTCCCGCTGAACCTCGATCAGGTTCGGCATCTGCACCACTTCGTGGATGTCGCCGAACACCTTCCTTATGCGCTTCTTCGCGCCGGTGTTGCTGATCGGGGGGAGAGCTTTGGTCGCCATGCGTATCCTGCCTGTCTGTTCGTCGCGTTTTTTCGCATTGCAGCGAAAATTCAGCCTGACATGGTCGAGTCGAGTGGTGATTCGCCACTCTATCGCCACGCAAAAAAGTGCGGGCCGGGACTGTCCGATCCGCACTGTCAGCGTCTTGTGACCCGCCGTTTTCGCCCAATCCCGCCGGTTTCGCGCGCTAACGGAGCCGGTTCCCGGGCGATCCGGGGGACGGTTCGCCCGCAGCCCGAAGGTGCTAAGGTGAACCGGATTTCGTAGCCTCATATAGGCCGGTCGCCCGCCTTTGTGAAGGGGCGTGATCCGTCGCTGCCGTTTATTCAACAATCAGAACAGGCGCGTCAGCTGATAAAAGGCCGCGCCGATCAGCGCCGCGGCGGGCAGCGTGACGACCCAGGCGATGACGATGCTCGACGCGACGTTCCAGCGGACGGCGGAGAGCCGACGGGAAGCGCCGACGCCGACGATCGCGCCGGTGATCGTATGGGTGGTGGACACCGGCACCCCCAGATGGGTCGCCAGGAACAGCGTGATCGCGCCGCCCGTTTCGGCGCAGAAGCCCTGCGCCGGGGTCAGCCGCGTGATCTTCGATCCCATGGTGTGCACGATCTTCCAGCCGCCCAGTAGCGTACCGAGCCCCATCGCCGCCTGGCAGGAGATTACCACCCAGAAGGGTACATGGAAGCCGCCGCTCAGCATGCCCTGCGAATAAAGCAGCACGGCGATGATGCCCATGGTCTTCTGCGCGTCATTGCCGCCGTGACCCAGCGAATAAAGCGAGGCCGAGACGAGCTGGAGCTTGCGGAAAACCCGGTCGGCTCCCTGCGGCGTGAAGCGGCGGAAGACCCAGCTGATGATGAGCACCAGGAATAACGCGAGAATGAGCCCGACGGCGGGCGACAATACGATCGCCGCGCTGGTCTTGAACACGCCGCTCCAGACGACGGCGCTCAGGCCCGCCTTGGCCGTGCCCGCGCCCAGCAGGCCGCCGATCAGCGCATGACTGGACGAGGAGGGAATGCCCAGCGCCCAGGTGATGAGGTTCCAGGCGATCGCGCCCATGAGCGCGCCGAAGATCACCTGCGGGTCGATGATGCTGGCCTGGACGATCCCCTTGCCGACTGTTTCGGCGACATGCAGGCCGAAGAAGAGGAAGGCGATGAAGTTGAAGAAGGCGGCCCACGCCACCGCATATTGAGGCTTCAAGACCCGCGTCGACACGATGGTCGCGATCGAATTGGCGGCGTCGTGCAGGCCGTTGAGAAAATCAAAGGCGAGCGCGATGCCGATCAGGGCGACCAGCAGCGGAAAAGCGAGATGGGCTTCCATAGGGGAATTACAGCACCTTGCGAATGTAAAGCATGATGTGCTCCTGCGAAGGCAGGAGCCCAGTCCTGCCGTCTGAACTGGGCTCCTGCCTCCGCAGGAGCACGGTGGTTTGCAGATCAGGCGTGGTCGATGACCAGGCCGGAAATTTCGTTGGCGACGTCCTCGAACCGGTCCGTCACCTTCTCCAGATGGGCGTAGATCTCGTTGCCGACGACGAAATCCATCGGATTGCCCTGCCGCGCCTGGTTGTAGAGCGCCTTGAGGCCCGCTTCGTGCAGAATGTCGGCATGGCCTTCCAGCTTCACCAGCCTTTCGGTGAGGTCATGCAGGCGCACCGAATTGAGGTTGAGCGAGCGCAGCAACGGCATAGCCTCCGCCGTGATCCGCGCGCATTCGACGATCAGCGCGCTCATGTCCTGCATCTGCGGCGCGAATTCCTTGACCTCGAACAGGGCGATGGCCTTGGCGGTCTGGTTCATCTGGTCGATGGCGTCGTCCATCACGCCGATCAGGCCGGTGATCGCGCTCCGGTCGAAGGGGGTGACGAAGATGCGGCGCACGTCCAGCAGCACGTCGCGGATGATGTCGTCCGCTTCATGTTCGCGATCCGAGATTTCCTTGATATGCCCGTCCATGTCCGGCCCGCCCTTGAGCAGCCGGGCGAGCGCGTCGGCGCCGGCGACCAGCATTGCGGCATGATCCTCGAACTGTTCGAAGAAGCGGCCCTGCTTGGGCATCAGCGCGTGAAACCAGCGCAGCATTCCAGTCCTTTCGGTTTGCCATTCCCTGATCCGCAGCAGCATGCGGATGAACCAGCCCGGTTGCCGGGGCGGTTCGCGAAACGCTGCGATAATCGATTGGAGATCGGGTTCGTCCACCGCCTTCGCGGCCTCGGCGACCGGAAACCAGCGGAGTTCCCGTTGCCCCTGTTCGGGCCATTGCGGCAACTGGCCCGTCACCGCAAGGGGGAAAACTTCGACCGTCGCCTCGCGCGTGTCGCCACTGCGACGGCGCTTGTCATAGCGGTAGCGGCCGAGCGGGGCGGGGCAGGCGATGCCGTGGATGCCCGCTTCCTCATAGGCTTCCAGCTCGGCGGCGCGATGGCCGGCCATGCCCTTGACGCGATTGCCCTTGGGGATCACCCATCGGCGCGTGTCGCGCGAGGTGATCAGGAGGATGCGCATCGACCCGTCGGGATCGGTGGCATAGGGAAGGGCGGCGATCTGACGCATCAGTCGCGCTTCACAACGGCCATGCACGGCCTGTCGTTCCCTACCCCCTTGCCCATGCGCGCCTTGTAACGAAATTGTCACATGGCGCAATATATCGGCTTTGTCAGATCGACAGGCGCGCCGTCAGGCGGATGTCGCGGCCGGCCAGCGGCGCATAATCCTTGAGGAAGCTGGCGTGCCGTCGCGCCTCCACATCGAAGATGTTATTGGCCGACAGGCTGATGGTGGTGCGATCATTGCCCTTGAACGGCTTGAACGACAGGGAGGCGTTGACCAGCGTGAAGCCGTCAGTCGGCGTCTCGGTCTCGGCGATCCTGTCCTGCGCGAAACTATGTTCGATCTCGCCACGTATGGAGAGGCGGTCGCCTTGCAGTTCCAGGCCGCCGAGCAGGCGCATCGGCGGGATGCGGGGCGCGGGGCCCGAGTCCTTGATCGTCGCCCGCACATAATCGGCGACGCCGTCCAGATTGAAGGCGTAGGCGCCGATCTGCGCCAGCTTCACCGATGCTTCCGCTTCAAAGCCAAGATAGCGGGCGTCCGCCTGCGAATATTGGAAGCAGGGGAACTCCATCGCCGCGCCGCCATTGGCCGCCATGCAGACGGAGTTAGCCGCCTGCACGTCGAAGATATAGCCGTCGAACCAGTTGTGATAGGCCGAGAGGGACAGGGTGTAGCCCGGCCCCTGCCCACGCAGCGTGCCTTCGACGCCCCAGCTCTTTTCCTTGCTGAAATCCGGATTGCCCAGTTCGAAAGCCTGAGTGCCGGCATGATTGCCGCGGGCGAACAATTCCTCGGCGGATGGCGCGCGTTCGGTGCGGGACAGGTTCAGGCCCAGCCGCCACCCCGACGCGATCTCCTGGTTCGCGCCGAGCGAGCCGGAGAAGGCGTCGAAGCTGCGGCGATGGGCGGGGCTGAACAATGTAGCGTCGGCATCGGACTGGACGCGGCTTTGCTCATAGCGTCCGCCCAGTTCGATCCGCGTGGTGCCGAAGTCCAGCGACTGGAGCGTGAAGACGCCGAGCTGTTCGGTCCGGTTGCGGGGCAGGAATTTCTCTTCGCCTTCGACATGGAAGTTGCGGGCGAAATATTGCACGCCGCTCGCGCCGTCCCAGCCGCCGCGCTTTGCCTGAACCAGTTCGAGGCGGGATTCGATCGACTGGTTGTAGAAGGTCGTGCCGACCTCGCCGGACTCCTCGATCTCCTGATGCTGATAGTCGGCAAAGCCGGCGCGCAGCCGGATGGTTTCGAGGAAGCTTCCATTGACGGGCAGTTCCGCGCGCATGTCGGCGCGATCCTGCTTCATGTGCAGTCGGACCTGCTCCGCCTCCGACCCCGGTTCGAGCGAGTAGCGCGCAGGGACGCCGTAGAAATTGTCGCTGTGCGAGACCGAGAAGCCGAGATTGCCGCCGTCTGTCACCAATGCCGCGCCGCCGGCCACTTCCCAGCTGCGGGCCGCGCTGTTGGGCAGCTTGCCGCGCAGGTCCGCCAGCGCGGCGATGGCCGGATCGCTGCTCGCCGCTGCCTGGGCGCGGAGCGCGGGCGTCAGCATATAGGCGCCGGTGTCGAGATCGCCGGTCTTTAAATAGCTGCCGTCGAAATGGACCACGATCTTGTCGGTGATCGGCGCTTCGACCTCCGCCGATCCGGAGCGTTCATTGGCGGCGCTGCCGTAGCTGGCGATGCCGTCGATATGGATGGGTTCGTCGGGGACGCGGCGCGGGATGCGGCTGTCGATCACATTGACCACGCCGCCGATCGCCGAGGAGCCGTAGAGCAGCGCGGCGGGGCCACGCAACACCTCTATCCGGTCGGCGGTGAGCGGGTTGATCGCGACCGCGTGGTCGACCGAGGTGTTCGAAACGTCGAAGCTGCCCACGCCATCGGTCAGGATGCGGACACGCTCGCCCTGAAAGCCGCGCAGGATGGGGCGCGAGGCGTTGGGGCCGAAGGAGGTTGCGGAAACGCCGGGCTGGTGCGCGAGAGTCTCGCCGATCGTGGGTCGCAGGGCGCGGGTCAGTTGCTCGCCCGAGACCACCGAAGTCCCCGAAAGGATGTCGCCCTGCCGACGGGGGATGAGGGCGGTGACGACGATGTCCGATTGCTGGTCATGATAGCTGCGCGGCGTGGTGGAGCCATCGGCGTCCTGCGCGAAAGCGGGGAAGGCAAGGCAAAGGGCGCCCATGGCGCAACCGGCGCGGAGCAGCGTGACACAATGCATGAATGAAACCCTTAGATGATCGACTGCGAGGCTCCTTATCTACAATGATATAACGTAACAATAGTGAAATGATGAGGAGCGCGATGGCGGGCCGCAAACTGGGCTCGGTTCGTCGATTCATGGCGTCGTGCGGGGATGAAGGGTTGTCCGCGCTGGGTCGCCTGCGCGGCGGATGGCCGCTTCGCTAGCCTGTTCCCCGACTCGCGATCCCCCGTCAGAGGAACAGATATTCCGCCAGCGCGACGGCGGCGGAGTTCTCGCTCCCTTGCGGCGCGATCGCCTGCCGCACCTCGATCGCGGGGAGGGGGCGTTCCAGCGCCAGGCGGCGAATGCCGCTCATGCGACCGAGGTCGCGCGCCAGGGGGCCGAAGGCGGCGAAGCAGCCCGCGCCTTCGCGCAGGATGGTCATGATGTCGAACATATTGTCGGTCTCGATCACCGGCGCGCCCGTACTGACGCCGTCGCGGGCCAGCGCTTCGTCGATGATCCGGCGCAGGGCGTTGTGCGGCTCCATGGCGAGCATGGGGGTGATTTCCAGGTCGCTCGGGCGAACGCTGTCCTGCCGCGCGAGCGGATGGTCGACGCCCGCATAGAGATTGATCTGCTCCGACCAGCCATAGCGCGAAGGCGGCGCGGCAGGTTCGCCCAGCGCGTAGAAATAGGCGATGTCCACCTTGCCCTGATCGAGCGCGAGCGCGGCTTCGTCGGCGAGATGGATGGTGAGGTCGAGCGTGATCGCAATGTCTTCATTGGCCGCCTCGAACGCCGCGAGCGCCTCCTGAAAATGGCCGAAGACCGGCGCGGGGGCGGCCAGAACGATGGACTGGCGCGCGGCGGCGGGCGAGGGGGCGGGCGGCATCTCCTCCGTTCCCGCTTTCTCTGGCGGCGTGTCCTGCCAGTTTTCCGGCTCGTCGCGCGAGAGCAAGGTCATCGCCTCCGCCGTCTTGCGGCCAGCAGGCGTCAGGCGGGCGTCGTCGGACAGATTTTCGAACAGACGGTAGCCAAGTCGCATTTCCAGCGAGGCGAGATCGCGAGCGATGTCGTCGACGCTCAGCCCAAGATCGCGGGCGCAGCGGGTGACGCTGCCCGACGCCACCATCTGCGCGAATATGTCCAATTGGCGCAGGGAGGGATTTGTCATGGTCGGTTGTGTAGGGGAAATGTCGCGCGGGGTTAAGGGCGATATTGGCCCGTTCCTGTATTGTGATGTTGACGAAGGCGGGGGAATGATGGCAGGGCGCTCGGCCTGACGGGCGGGTATAGCTCAATGGTAGAGCACTAGCCTTCCAAGCTTGTGATGCGGGTTCGATCCCCGCTACCCGCTCCACCGTCCCCCTTCCTGACGGACTGAAGTCCCGGGAGCATCCATGGCGCAGATCATCAACCTGAGGCAGGCGCGCAAGGCGCGGGTGCGGGCGGACAAGGCGCGCGTTGCGGACGCCAATCGCGCCAAGTTCGGACGGACGAAGGCGGAGAGGCAGGCGCAGGCCGATGAGGCGCAGCGGCTGGAGCGTCAGTTGGAAGGCAGCAGGCTTGATGTTCCGGATGATGGCGGAGAATAAGCCGCTTTCCTGTCAATTACAGGGTTGCTTGCGCCGACTCGGTTGCACTTAGAGCCTACCCCTGATACCGGCCCGCCGGTAATTTGCCGCGCCAGTCAAGGAAGGTCGCTCCACCCATGTCCGACAAGATCAACCGCATTGTCCTAGCCTTCTCGGGAGGGCTCGACACCAGCGTGATCCTGAAATGGTTGCAGCAGACCTACCAGTGTGAGGTGGTGACCTTCACCGCCGACCTGGGGCAAGGTGAGGAGCTGGAACCGGCGCGGGCCAAGGCGCAGCTGATGGGCGTCAAGGAAGAGCATATCTTCATCGACGACCTGCGCGAGGAGTTCGTGAAGGATTATGTCTTTCCGATGATGCGCTCCAACGCGCTGTATGAGGGGCTGTATCTGCTGGGCACCTCGATCGCGCGGCCGCTGATCGCCAAGCGCCAGATCGAGATTGCGAAGATGGTTGGCGCGGACGCCGTGTCGCATGGCGCGACGGGCAAGGGCAATGACCAGGTGCGGTTCGAACTGGGCTATTATGGCCTCGCCCCCGACATCAAGGTGATCGCGCCCTGGCGGGAATGGGATCTGGCCAGCCGCACCAAGCTGATCGAATTCGCCGAACAGCACCAGATTCCGATCCCGCGCGACAAGCGGGGCGAGAGCCCGTTTTCGACCGACGCGAACATGCTGCACACCTCGTCCGAGGGCAAGGTGCTGGAAGATCCGTGGGAAGAAACGCCCGACTATGTCTATTCGCGCACGGTCAATCCGGAAGACGCGCCCGACGCGCCGGAATATATCACGATCGATTTCGAGCGCGGCGATGGCGTGGCGATCAACGGCGTCGGCATGAGCCCGGCGACGCTGCTGGAAACGCTGAACGAATATGGCCGCAAGCATGGCATCGGGCGGCTCGATCTGGTCGAGAACCGCTTCGTTGGCATGAAGTCGCGCGGCATGTATGAAACACCGGGCGGCACGATCTATCATCTGGCGCACCGGGGCATCGAGCAGCTGACGCTGGATCGCGGCGCCGCGCACCTGAAGGACGAACTCGCGCCGCGCTATGCGGAGCTGATCTATAACGGCTTCTGGTTCTCGCCCGAGCGCGAGATGCTGCAGGCGGCGATCGACCATAGCCAGGAGAAGGTGACGGGCACGGTCCGGTTGAAGCTCTACAAGGGCGGCGTCTATGTCGTCGGGCGCAAGTCGCCTTATTCGCTCTATAGCGAGAAGGTTGTGACGTTCGAGGATGACGCGGGCGCTTATGACCAGCGCGACGCGGCGGGCTTCATCAAGTTGAATGCGCTGCGGTTGCGGTTGTTGGGGCGGCGGGATCGGTGATATCCGCTCGTCATCCCAGCGCAGGCTGGGATCTCGGGAGGCGAAGCGCAACATGGCCTGAGATCCCTGCGTTCGCTGGGATGACGGGGATTGGCGATACAAATTGCGACAGTTTCGCGCGTGACATGACAAGGTTGCGGGACAAATCTTCCTCATAAGGGTGTTCAAGGACGGCGGCGCCGTTCGCAGGAACCCTTTTTGGAAGGAAGATTGGATGATCCGCAAATTTCTGGGCACGGTCACCGTCAGTGCGCTGTTCGTCGGCGGGCTGGCCGTGTCGCATCTGGCGCTGGCGCAGCCGGGCCATGACGGCCACGGGCCGCGTGGTGGCGGCCTGATCGCGATGGCTGATGCCAACAAGGATGGGAAAGTCAGCAAGGCGGAGCTGACTGCTGCGCTGGATGCGCGCTTCACAAGGCTGGACGTCAATCGCGACGGCAAGCTGACGAAGGAAGATCGCGAGGCCGGTCGTCAGGCGCGGCTGGACCAGCGTTTCGCCGCGCTCGACAGCGACAGGAACGGCCAGATCAGCAAGGCGGAGTTCGCCGCCGGGCATCAGGCGCGTCTTGGGGGGCCGGATGGCGACGGGCCGGGTGGCCGTGATGGGCGAGGCTTCGGACGGCATGGCCATCACGGCTTCGGCAAAGGCGGCATGGTCGGCGGGCCGGGTCGTGGCGATGCGGACAAGGATGGCGCGGTCACGCGCGCCGAGTTCCTGGCGGGGCCGCTGGCGATGTTCGACAAGGCCGACAGCAACAAGGACGGCTTTGTGACGGCGGAAGAGATGCAGGCTGCGCGGGAGGCGTGGAAGGCGCGGCGGGCCGCCGAAGCGCCGAAGAACTGATCGTGAAGGGAAGGGGGAGGGCAGGCGCCTTCACCCTTTCCCCCTGCAAAGAGCCGTGACAAGAACAGCTTATGAGCGAACGACCCCATCTGCTGCTCGTCGATGACGAGCGTTCTATTCGCGAGCCGTTGACGCAATATCTGTCCCGCAACGGATTTCGCATCACCGCCGTCGAAAGCGCGGCGGAGGCGCGGGTGCGATTGAACGCCAACGCCATCGACCTCGTCATCCTCGACATCATGATGCCGGGGGAGGACGGCCTGTCGCTGTGCCGCCATATTCGCGAGACGAGCGAGATTCCGGTGATCCTGCTGACCGCGAAGTCGGAGGAGACCGACCGGATCGTGGGGCTGGAGATGGGCGCGGACGATTATGTGCTCAAACCCTTTTCCCCGCGCGAACTGGTGGCGCGGATCAAGGTGATATTTCGCCGGGTTTCCACCGGCGGGCAGCGGGTGACGGCGCCCGACGGGGCGACCTACGCCTTTGCCGACTGGCTGCTCAAGACGCAGGAGCGGACGCTGGTCGACAGGGAAGGCGTGGCGCTGCCGCTGTCGACGGCGGAATATAATCTGATGCTGGCCTTTGCGACGCGGCCCAACCAGGTGCTGAGCCGCGACCAGTTGCTCGACATCACCCAGGGGCGGGAGGCCAATGCCTTCGACCGGGCGATCGACAACCAGATCAGCCGGCTGCGCAAGAAGATCGAGCCCGATCCCAAGGCGCCGACGCTGATCAAGACCGTGTGGGGCGGCGGCTATACGCTGTCCGCGGATGTGCGCAAGCTGTGAGCCGTTTTCGTCTTTGGCCCCGCAGTCTGGTCGGCCAGATCATCCTGCTGGTCGCGATCGCGCTGTTCGTGGCGCAGGCGATCAATTTCGGGCTGCTGCTGCGCGAGCGCAACCGGCTGACTTTGACGGCGCAGACCGCGCCGGGGGTCTATCGGATCGTCGATGCGCTCGACGCGCGGAGCGAGCCGCGTGAGGGCGGGCGACCGATGCGCGCGCGCTTCGTGGACGACGCGCCGCCGCTCAAGGGCGAGGCGCGGCCCGAGGTGGAAAAGCGCGCGGCGGCGATGTTCGCCGAAGTTGGGCTGCCGATCCGGTCCGTTCGCGTGGTCGAGGACAGCGAGCCCGCACCGCTGCGCCGCTGGGAAAAGCGACGCCTGCGCGCCGGGCGCGGACTTGACCATGACCATCGCGCGGGGCGGCTCATCATGGCGGCGGAATATGCGCCCGGAAAATGGGTGGTGACGCAGACGCGGACGGGCGATCGCCCGGAGCGTTTTGGCGGCTGGCTGGTGGGCCAGACGCTGATCCTCTATGGAATCGTGCTGCTGCCGCTGCTGTGGGTCGGACGGCGGCTGTCCCGGCCTTTGGGGCAACTCACCCGATCGGCGCAGCAGTTCGCGCGGACCGGAGCGGCCGATCCGGTGGAGGAACGGGGGCCAGGCGATGTCCGCGACCTGACGATGGCCTTCAACGCGATGCGCAGCCGCATCTTCGCCATGCTGGATGAAAAGGACCGGATGCTGGGCGCGATCGGCCATGACCTGCGCACGCCGCTGGCGTCGCTGCGGGTGCGCGCCGAATCGGTTGAGGATGAGGGCGAACGGGCCCGCATGTCCGAAACCATCGACGAGATGAACCGGATGCTGGAGGACATATTGTCGCTGGCCCGCGCCGGTCGCAGCACGGAAGCGCCGCAGAAGGTGGACCTGTCCGCGCTGGCCGACGCGGTGGTCGAGGATTTCGTCGAACTGGGTTCGCCCGCGCAGATGGCGGACAGCGAGCGGGCGGTGGCTTCGGTGCGACCGCAGCAGATCCGCCGGGCGCTGCGCAACCTGATCGAAAACGCCATTGTCTATGGCGAACGGGCGCATGTGTCGGTGGTCCGGGAGGATGGGGCGATCCGGATCGTCGTCGCGGATGACGGCCCCGGCATCGCGCAAGAGCGGATGGACGAGATGACGCAGCCCTTCACCCGGATGGAAGGATCGCGCAACCGCGAGACTGGCGGGGCCGGGCTGGGGCTGGCGCTGGTCCGCGCGATCATGGCGGAGCACGGCGGGATGCTGACGCTGGCGAACCGGTCTGGCGGAGGGCTGGAGGCCAGTCTGGTGCTGCCGGTTTAGAGTGGTTGGATGGTGGTTGCGGGTAGCGCCGACACATGTCGGTTTTCGACCATAGCCGGACGCTATCCTTTGGTTTGCGTCTCCTCAAAAGCAGCCTTAACATGATTGCGAGCATCTGAGGTAAGTAGGGCGTGATACCAGAGATATTTTGTGAGCGAGTAGTTCAAATAGACGGTCAGACCGCCGGATGCAGGTTTTATCACCCAGAGGTTGATGGACAGGATTTTCGTTGCCGCTACGAAATAGATTGGCCCGAAGGGTTATATAGAGGACGAGCTTATGGCGTAGATGCTGTTCAAGCTCTTTTGCTTTCGATGCAAAAAGCACACACGGATTTGCTGGCGGCGCGTGAAAATAAGGGGCGGCAGATCACGTGGCTCGATAAGCGCAGCCTTGGAATGCCGATCCCCAAGATAATTTCTGACTGGGCACCCGACAACGAGTTTTAGAAGATCGACGTCCGATTATCCCCTGCCGAAAT
>DASVOF010000183.1:0-24162 GCA_036383495.1 Sphingobium sp.
GAATCCACCACGATGCGGACGCCCTCGATGGTTAGGCTGGTCTCCGCGATGGAGGTGGCGAGGATGACCTTGCGCCGCCCTTCGCGCGACGGACGGATGGCCGCGCGTTGCGCGCCCGGCTCCAGGCTCCCGTGCAACTTGTGCACCTCCGCGCCAGCGCCCTCCAGCCGCTCGGCGGTTCGCTCGATCTCCGCCACACCCGGCAGGAAGGCGAGCAGGTCGCCCTCAGCTTCCTCGGCCAGCGCCCGGCGGACGGCGGCGGCCATCTCATCCTCGATCCGCTTTTCCGCAGCGCGTCCGATATGGCGCAGTTCCAGCGGCTGGATGCGCCCCGCGCTCTCGATCACGGGCGCGCCATCCAGCAGAGCGGCGAACCGCGCGCCATCGAGCGTCGCCGACATCGGCACGATCCGCAGGTCCGGCCGCAACGCCGCCTGCGCGTCCAGCGCCAGCGCCAGTCCGAAATCGCTGTGCAGGCTGCGCTCATGCACTTCGTCGAACAGCACGGCGGATACGCCGGCCAGTTCCGGATCATCCTGTATCCGCCGCACGAAAATGCCTTCGGTCAGCACGAGGATGCGGGTCCGCCCCGACTGGCGCGAATCCATGCGCGTGGCGTAGCCGACCGTGCCGCCCGGCTCCTCGCCCATCAGTTCCGCGATCCGCTCGGCTGCGGCGCGCGCGGCGAGACGTCTGGGCGACAGCAGTAGCACCTGTCCCGCGCACCATGGCTCACCCAGCAGCGCTGGCGCGACCGCCGTCGTCTTGCCCGCGCCCGGCGGAGCCACCAGCACGGCATTGCTCCGATCCCGCAGATGCGCGAGCAGGTCGGGCAGCACATCATGGATGGGCAGGGCGGTCATGCGGTCCCTCTCGCGCTATTCTGGCCCAAGCGCAACGGTCAGGTGAAGAGGAAGATGTGCACCGGGTTTTTCGGGTCGACCAACATCTTCGCCGTCAGCGCGAGCGACATCAGGATCAGCAGCGGCCTGATCAGCCTGCTCCCGTGGCGCATCGCAAGCCGCGACCCGATCTGCCCGCCGGTGATGGCGCCCACCGCCATGACGAACCCCGCCATCCACATCACATGGCCGCCCGCGACCATGGTCAGCAGCCCCGCGACATTGCTCGCAAGGTTCGCCGCCTTGGTCTGCGCCGTCGCCCGCACCAGTCCCAGCCCGCCGACCGCCAGGAATATCGTGGCGTAAAAGGCTCCCGCGCCCGGCCCGAAGAAGCCGTCATAAAAGCCGACGCCGCCGACCAGCAGGCTCAGCGCCACGATGCCGACGCGCTGATGCCGGTCCATCTCGCTGATACTGGGCGAGAAAGTGAAATAGGCAGCCAGCGCGATCAGCAGCCCCGGCATAAGCCCTGCCAGAATGGAAGGGTCGGTCCGCTGCACCAGCCATGCGCCGCCCACCGACCCGACGAAGGCGGCGATCACCGGCCAGCGATAGGAACGAAGGTCCATATGCCCCGCTCGCGCATAGGCGATGCAGGTGCCCAATGTGCCGATCGACGATTGCAGCTTGTTGGTGGCCACGGCGGCGACCGGCGGCATCCCCGCAGCCATCAGCGCGGGCAGGGTGATAAGGCCCCCGCCGCCCGCCATGGCGTCGATGAACCCCGCCATCAGCGCGCAAGCCATCAGGAAGCCAAGAGTTTCAGGCGAAAGAATCATGGCCCGTAGCGCCCCGCCTCACCCCGTTCGGGCTGAGCTTCTTGAAAATAGAGCACGGCCCGTCAGCTGCTGCTGCGCCAGTCCGCTCAATAAGCGCGCGCTATGGCGAACTCTACCGCCTCGGTCAGCGCCGCCTTGGCCTTGCCTGCGTCGAACCGGCCCAGCGCGTCGATCGCGCGCTGCCCATAAAGCCGCGCCCGCGCCAACGTATCGTCGATCGCCCCCGTCTTGCGCAGCAGCCCGGTCGCGTGGGCCAGATCCTCGTCGCTTACCCGATTGCCCGCCATCGCCGCTTTCCAGAAGGCGCGGTCCTCTTCCGATCCGCGCGCATAGGCCAGGATTACCGGCAGCGTCACCTTGCCGTCGCGGAAGTCGTCGCCCGCGTCCTTGCCCATGGTCGCGCCGTCGGATTCATAGTCGATGGCGTCGTCGATCAGCTGGAAGGCGATGCCGAGGTTGCGGCCATAGATGTCCAGCGCCTGCTCCTCCGCCTCGTCCCGGTCCGCGACGACGGCGGAAATGCGACAGGCGGCGGCGAACAAAGCGGCGGTCTTCGCGACGATGATGTCCAGATATTGGTCTTCGCTGGTGTCGATCTTGCGCTGGGCGGTCAGCTGGTTGACCTCGCCCTCCGCGATCACCGCCGACGCGTTGGACAGAATCTTGAGCACCTTCAAGGATTCCGCTTCGACCATCAGCTCGAACGAGCGCGAGAAGAGAAAGTCGCCCACCAGCACGCTGGCGCTGTTGCCCCAGATGATGTTGGCGGTCTTGCGGCCCCGGCGCAGACCCGATCCGTCGACGACATCGTCGTGCAGCAGCGTGGCGGTATGAATGAACTCGACCGCGGCGGCGAGCTTGTAGTGGCGGCTCCCCGCATAGCCGACCAGTTGCGCGCAGGCGAGCGTCAGCATCGGCCGCATCCGCTTGCCGCCGCCCGCGATCAGATGGCCCGCCAGTTCGGGGATCAGCGGAATGCGCGACTGCATCCGGTCCAGGATCGCGGCGTTGACCTGGTTCATCCCCTCGGCGACCAGCGCCATCATGGGGGCGAGCGAAGGCGCGCCGTTGGCGCGGCCGATGGGATGGACGTTGCCGGAGATGGGGCCGGATGCGGATGCGGTCATGACCCGGCCCATGTGGCGGCGCAAAATGCAGATGGCAAGCGGGAATAGCTTGCGCGGGCGGCTGGAAGGCGCAAAAAGCGCCGGATTAAGCTGGAGGACGAGCGTGGACGAGACATTGCAGCGGTATCGGGAAAGCATCGACAATATCGACGCCGCGCTCGTGTTCATGCTGGCCGAACGCTTCAAGATCACGCAGGCGGTCGGCGAATATAAGGCGACCCACGACCTGCCCCCCGCCGATTCCGGGCGGGAGGAGCGGCAGATCGCCCGCCTGCGCCAATTGGCCACCGACGCCAATCTGGACCCTGACTTCACCGAGAAATTCCTGCGCTTCATCATCGACGAAGTGATCCGCCACCACGAACGCCTGCGGGAGAAATAACCGTCATCCCAGCGGAAGCCGGGATCTCAGGCCGGCTCGCTGACCATCTCGCGCTTGCCCTGAGACCGGCCCAGCAGCACCCCCACGAGCGCCAGCGCGAACCCGATCAACTGGATCGGCCCCAGCCTCTCCCCGAACAGCACCCACGCTTCGACAGCGGCGAGCGGCGGGACCAGCAGCAGCAGCATCGACATGCGCGTTGCGCCCTGCGTCCGCACCAGCCACACGAGCAGCGAAAGCCCGCCCGCCGACAGGCCTAGCACCGCCCAGGCAAGACCCGCCCACAGCGTCGGATCATTGCTCCAGCGGAACTCCCCGATCGTCAGCGCCGCAAAAATCGCGACCAGCGCGCCGCCCGCATTCTGCGCTGCGCCCGAAATCCAGATGCCATCGCCCGCGATCGCCCCGCGCTGGACCATTGTGCCGCCCGCCATGCTGATCACCGCGATCAGTCCGGCGAGCGCAGGCAGGATGTCGATGCCGCCCGCTCCCGACCGCTCGATCGCGGGCAGCAGCACGCAACCCACGCCTGCACTCGCGATGACGAGCCCCGCCCATGCCCGGCCCAGCAGCCGGTCGCCCAGAAAGGCGACGCTCGCCACCGCGACCATCAGCGGCTGAAGCGCGCCCAGCAGCGACATGATGCCCGCAGGCATGCCGTGATAAACCGCCCACCAGCTCACCGTCAGATAGACGCCGTGCAGCATCGCCCCGGCCATCAGGTGCAGCATCAATCGCCATCCGCGCGGCAAGGCCTGGCGGGTGCGCCAGGCGATGACGCCCAGCAGCAACGCCGTCAGCGTCAGCCGTGCGCTCAGGATCAATTCCGGCGCGCCGAACGGCACTGTCGCTCGCGCGACGATAAAGCCGGTGGACCAGATCAGGATGAACAGGACGGACGCTGCGAACGCGATCATGCCGCGCCTATTCCCGCCCCGCCCGGATCGCCGCACCCCCGGCGAAGGGCGTGATCGCGACCAGCAGCAAGGACGCCGCGCCCAGAAACTTGAACGCCGCGCCACTGCCGTCGCCCAACGTGCCCGCGCCGAATATCAACAGCGGCACCGCCAGCGGCAACGCGAGCAGCCCCGCCAGCGCCCCGCTGGACCGCAGTCCCGCCGTCAGCGTCGCCACCAGCAGCCCCAGCGCCGCCAGCGCGGGCGTCCCGATCAGCAGCCCCAGCTCCAGTTGCGCAACCGTGCCGCCGTCGAGCTTCAGCAAAGCCGCCGCCGGCAGCGTCGCAATCATCAGCGCCGGGCCGAAACCCAGCCAGTGCGCAACCAGCCGCGCCAGCACCATCATTTCCTCGCCAATGCCGCGCAGCGCGAGTTGGTCCAGCACCCCCGCATCCCGATCCGGCGCGACCAGCCGGTCGACCGGCAGCAGGCTGGCGAGCAGCGCCGCGATCCACAACATGCCGCCGCCCGATCGCCGCAGCAGCGCCGCATCCGGTCCGACCGCGAAAGGATAGAGGCTGGCGACCAGCAGCAGGAAGGCGACCGGCAGCCATAGCCCGGCGGACTGCCACGCTTGGCGCAGGTCGCGCGCCGCGAGCAGCAGGACCACCCTCATGCCTGCTCCTCCACCGGCGCATAGTCCATCAGGGCCAACGTCACCGGAGCGGAAAGCGGTAATGGCTGGTGCGAAGCCGCGACGACGATGCCGCCGCCCGCCAGATGATCCGCCACCGCCGCGCCCAACAGCGCCACCGATGCGTCGTCCAATCCATTGCCCGGCTCATCAAGCAGCCAGATCGGAGCGCCGCCCGCGATCACCCGCGCCAGCGCGGCGCGCTTGCGCTGCCCGGTCGACAGCATCCGCACCGGCACTTCGCCCAAGCGCCCGAGCGCCATCGCCTCCAACGCCCGGTCGAGCATTCCCTCGTCCGCCCCGTCGAGCCGCGCCCAGAAGCCCAGCGCCGCCCGCAGTGATTGCTCCGCGTCGAGCGCCAGCCGCTCGTCGGCCAGTGCGATCCGCCCACGCCGTTCGACCGTCCCGGCGGTCGCGCGCAGCAAACCCGCGCAAATCCGCATCAGGCTGGACTTGCCGATCCCGTTCGGACCTTTCAGCAGCACGCTCCCGCCCGGCTCCAGCGTCAGGTCCACGCCCCGGAACAACAGCCGCCCGCCGCGCGCGCAGGCAACGCCCGACAGGCGCAACGCCGCATCGCTCATGGCGCGACCATGTCCTCCAGCACCTGCATGTCGATGTCGGTCAGGCCGAAATGATGGCCGACCTCATGCACCACGACATGCGTGATCAGCGCGTCGAGCGGCGCCCCGGTTTCAACCCATTCGTCCAGCAGCGGGCGACGGAACAGATGGATCGTCGGCGGGCTGTCCCCGGTCTGGACCGGATCGCCGATCGGCCGCCCGCTGTACAGGCCGGTCAGGCCGAACGGATCGTCGATCTCCATCTCCTTCAACACTTGCGCGTCGGCGAATTCCTCCACGAACAGGACGACATTGTTCAGATGGGAACGAAAAGGATCGGGCAGGCGTCCCAGCGCCTCAAGCGCGAGCGTTTCGATCTGGCCGCGCGACGGCGCGAACTTGGGAGGTTGACCAGTATCGGACATGGCTGCGACATAGGCGAAACGATAATAGGAGGATAGAGCGATGATTGGTAAATTGGACGATGGCGAACGCGCCGTCGCGCTGGCGGATTTGCCCCAATGGACGCCGGTGCAGGACCCCGACGGCATCCGCCGCCGCTTTACCTTTCCCGATTTCGTCGCCGCCTTCGGCTTCATGACCCGCGTGGCGCTGCTGGCGGAGAAGGCGGACCATCACCCCGAATGGTCCAACGTCTACAACCGCGTCGATATCACGCTCACCACCCACGATGCGGGCGGGCTGTCGCGCCGGGACATTGATCTGGCCAAGGGGATAGAGGCGCTTCTTACCGCGTGATCGCCTTTCGGGCCGCGGGGATGACGGAAAATATTTAATTAGCTGCGCGTCCCTCGATCCGGTCCTCATAGCCGTGCAGCGCGGTGATGACAGCGGGATTGCCCGCATAGCGCCGCCTCAGCATCGCCAGTCTCGCGTCGGTGCCGGTGCACAGTTCCGCGATGCTTTCCGCCAGATAGGCGCGCCGATCGCTGTCATAGGGCTCCTCGCCCCGGAAATGATCGCAGCCGTCGCGATCGACCATGAAGCCGGTGACCTCATCGGGAAAAGCGGTGGATTGCGCCGCGTCGGGCGAGGGGGGCAGGTCGAGCGAACCCAGCGGCGCAGGCTGGGCGCGCACGGTCACTTCAGGGGAGGGCTGCGGCGGAGCGGCGACGACTTCAATGGGATCGGCGACCGGCTCATCCCGGACGCTGTCGGGAGCGGCCGCGACCGGCGCGGCTGCATTGCCGGTGGAGGCGCCTTCATCCGACGCATCGCGGCAGCCGGCGACCAGCGCCAGCGCGACCAAGATCGAACACAGCCCCCCGCGCATGCTCACCCGATTTCCTCCCGCAAAATGGCAATGAGATCAGCGACATGCGGCAGTCGCGTCTCCTCCTCATCGAGAATCGCCAGGAATGCGGTTCGCCTATAGGCATGCACTGCGTCTTCCGAAAGACGGCTTGCTGCGGGCAATGCCGAAATCACGATGTCCAGCAGCCGCTCGACCCCGTGCAGCCGCCCCCAAAGATAGTCATTCTCCCTATAGGCGCGGCTGAAGAAAGCGCCGAAGTTGTTGAATTCAATGCCTTTCAACGTCGTCTCGGCGCCACCTGTGCGAATTGCGACACAGTCTTCGGGAGAAATGCGATCCACCTTTACCGGGTCATATTCATCCATGGCGTGACCCTGAAGCAACGGCAGCGTCGCGATGTCGTAAAAGGGAAAGCCGAGATAGGAGAGCAGCATGGTGCGCCGCTCCGCCTTGGGCAGGGCGGCCAGCGCTTCAGCCAGCATCATGTCGGCGACGCCGTCCCGCTCGCGAAGCCCGCGCGCCCGCGCGATCGCGTCCAGCGCCTTCCCCGCGTCGGTCGGCACTTCGTTCGCCGCCGCGCGAATATCGCCATTGTAGAAATCCGTGCCCTCGCACTCGGTATAATGGGCCATCGCCTGATAGATGGCGTCGTGCATCTTCTGGATGACGGCCTCGTCCGCGCCCGATTGCACTTCCAGCGTTTCCGCCAGCCGCCGCGCGAGGAAACGCAGCCTGCGGATGCGGAAGGTCAGGTCATGCGTCCTGAAAAAGGCGACGGGCGCCGAATCCGGCCCCATATCGTCGGTCAGCTGGTCCGCGCCGATCGCCCGGACATGCGACCACAGCGCCTGCCGGTAATTTTCCCGCATCATCGGGCTTTCCTCTCCGCTCAGGCGGAAGAGCAGGGCGGCGAGATCCTCGACGATGCCCGACAATTTCAGATGCGCATAAGCGGGGAAGGCGAAACCCGCCGAACTGGCCGCGCGCTGCTGGGCCTTGGCGCGCCAGCTGGAAAGGCGCGCGGGCGTTGGCCGATCCAGGAAGAATATCCCGCCGATCGTGCTTTCCACTTCCGCCTCTATCCCTGGGCGCAGCGCGTTCAGGATGCGGACCATCCGTCGGATGCGGGAGGAATGACGGTCGATCGCCTCCAGATTGTCGCGGATGGGCTGCTCGCGGGGAATGTCGCTCAGCGCCCCGAAGATGGTGCGGAAGAAACCGGGCAGCCGGGCCTGTTCGCCCTCTGGCTCCTCCTCCGTTTCGCCCTGCCGGTTGAGGCGGATGGAGCGATGCCCCGGCTTGGGGTCGATATAGATGAAGCGGCGGTCGACCTCGCGCCGGGACGGGCGGTTTCTCAGCGCGCCGACCGCCTGAGCGAAGGGCGCATTGGCCAGCACCGAACCGTCGATCAGCACCGCATCCTCCGCCGTCCCTCGCGCAGCGTGGCGGGGCAGGGCGCGGGCCAGGAATGCGTCGCGCGTCGGCCAGGCGCGATGGCGGCGCTTGAGCACCCGGTCCAGTTCGCGCACGGTGAAGGGCGGGAACGCGCCGGGAAAACTGGCCGTCGCGCGTGCGGCGAACACCAGTTCGGCCGGATCGGCGAAGGCGCGGTCGCTCCGCCCGCGCGCGCGGAAGCCGATCGACAGGCGATGCTCGGTCTCGATCACCTGCGGCGGGCTGTTGAGGTTCAGGCTTTGCGGATGCCCTTCAAAATCCGTCACCGTCACGAACAGGTCGAGCGGATGCCCCTCGGGCAACAGCGGCGGGCCGCGCTCGGCCGCCTCCATGGCGTCGAAGGCGTCCATGATCATCGCCGTGAAAATTTCCCCGCCAAAGGGCGGCTCGAACCAGCGCGACCGGATGAAATTGGACAGCTTGTGCCGCACTTCCTCCCGCGTGTCGGGCGCGACCGTGCGCTCCACCGTGTCGCCCGGATGGCGCGCCGCCATCCACACCAACGGCGTCGCCCAGAATTTGGTGATCCGCCGCGCCGGCCGGGCGTCGGGGTCCAGCAACCGCTCGACATCGGCATTTTCCAGCCACATGTCGGTCAACGGCTCCAGCGACTGCCCGGTCTCGATCGCCTGCGCCAGAAATATGCCGTTGATGCCGCCCGCGCTCGCGCCCGCGATGATGTCGGGCATCACGCGCAGCTTGATCCCGCTGGCGGCCTCCAGGTCGTGGAGCAGCTGGCGATACACCGCCTCGCTGCTGTTGCCGCTGGTCGTGCCGTCGTGGAATCCCCGGCTCGCGCGCGCCAGCCGCCAGATTTCCTTGGTGATGCCGTGCATGTAGACGGCCAGGCTGATGCCGCCGTAGCAGACGAGCGCGAGCCGCAGTTCCCGCTCCTTCATGGCCGTCCTCCCCAGCACGCATGTGCTCCTGCGAAGGCAGGAGCCCAGGATGGAGCGCGTGACCTGAAACCCTGGGCTCCTGCTTTCGCAGGAGCACGAGCTATCCGATCGCGCCGTTCAACCAACATCAAATTCCGCCCAGATCGGCAAATGGTCCGACGCCTTCCGCGCCGCCGCGCTGTCATGCACGCCGCTGTCGACCAGCGTCAGCCGCCCGCAATGCATGATCCTGTCAAGCCGCGCCACGGGCCGCCGGGCATGGAAGCTCCGGCCGCACGGCGCGAAACTATAATGCCGCGCGAAGTCGGCCAGGCACCCCCGCTCGGCGCTCCATTCATTCAGGTCGCCCATCAGCACCGTCGGCATCGCCTCGCGCGCGGACGCGGCATGGATCACCGCCGCCGCCTGCTTGCGCCGCCAAAGGCCCGACAGGTCCAGATGCATGCCGAAGATACGCACCGGAGACTTGTTCAGCGTCACCTCCGCCATGGTCGCGCCGCGTGGTTCCAGGCAGGGCAGGTGCAGCACGTCATGCGCGCCGATCTCCGCTTCCTTGCGCACCAATATGGCGTTGCCGTGCCAGCCCATCGAATCGACATGCACATTCAGGGGCACCGGCTTGTAGGCGCTCAGGCTGTCGAGCAGCCATGGCGGAATCGCCGCCGATCGCACGCCGAAACGCCGATCGGCTTCCTGCAAAGCAATGATGTCGGCGTTGATCTCAGCCAGCACCTGCACCACCCTTTCGGGATTGCGGCGTCGATCGGTGCCGATGGCTTTGCGGATATTGTAGCTGGCGACGCGGAGTGGCTTCATGGCGAAACAATGCCCTAGCTCTGTCGATGTTTCCAGCGAGCATCGTTGATGTTCTTGTGTTGTTCCTATTTTCCAGCCATAGCACTCTCGATCGGGAGAAGAGGGGCATGGCCAAGGCAAAGCGCAAATTCGTCTGTCAGCAGTGCGGGACCGCCTCCAGCCGCTGGCAGGGCCAGTGCGAGGATTGCGGCGAATGGAACAGCATTGTCGAGGAAGCCGCCGAGACCGTCTTTTCCGCGCGGCACGACCTTCACAATGGCGGCCGGGCGATCACGCTGGTCGGGCTGGACAGCAATGTCGAACTGCCGCCCCGCACCAGCACCGGCATCGCTGAGTTCGACCGCGCGCTGGGCGGCGGCATCGTCCCTGCTTCCGCCACGCTGATCGGCGGCGATCCCGGCATCGGCAAGTCGACCCTGCTGCTTCAGGCAGCGGCCCGGATTGCGTCCCAGGGCCGCTCCGTCGCCTATATCAGCGGCGAGGAAGCGGCCGATCAGGTTCGCCTGCGCGCCCAGCGTCTGGGGCTGGGAGCCGCGCCCGTCCAACTCGCCAGCGCCACTTCGGTCCGCGACATATTGACCACGCTGGGGGAGGGGGAGCCGCCCGCTCTGCTCGTCATCGATTCGATCCAGACGATGCACAGCGACCTGATCGAGGGCGCACCGGGCACCGTCAGCCAGGTGCGCGCCTCCTCACAGGAATTGATCCGCTTCGCCAAGCAGCGCGGGACGGCGCTGGTCCTCGTCGGTCATGTGACCAAGGACGGCAGCATCGCGGGCCCGCGCGTGCTCGAACATATGGTCGACACGGTGCTCAGCTTCGAAGGCGAGCGCAGCCATCAATATCGCATCCTGCGCGCGATCAAGAACCGCTTCGGCGGGACCGACGAGATCGGCGTCTTCGCCATGGTCGCCGAAGGGTTGGAGGAGGTCGCCAATCCGTCCGCTTTGTTCCTGACGCATCGCGACGAAAACGTAACGGGCGCGACCGTCTTTCCCGCGCTGGAGGGGACCCGGCCCGTGCTGGTCGAGATTCAGGCGCTGGTCGTTCGCCTGTCGAGCGGGGCCACCCCCCGGCGCGCGGTCGTGGGGTGGGACAGCGGGCGGCTCGCCATGGTGCTTGCCGTGCTGGAGGCGCGCTGCGGGCTCAGCTTCTCGACCTGCGAAGTCTATCTCAACGTCGCGGGGGGGTATCGCCTGTCCGATCCGGCCGCTGATCTCGCCGTCGCCGCCGCGCTGATCTCCGCGCTGGCTGAGCGGCCGGTGCCCGCCGATCTGGTCCTCTTCGGCGAAGTCGCTCTCTCGGGCGAAATTCGCCCCGTCGCCCATGCGCCGCTGCGCCTGCGCGAATCCGCCAAGCTCGGATTCGACCGCGCTTATGTGCCCGCTGCGGCTGCGGACGGGGTTCAGGGCATATCGGTCAGCGGCTATCGCGCGCTCAGCCAATTGGTTGACCAGATGCTCGGGCGCGGATAGCCACCGCGCATGAATGCCGTCGATATCCTCGTCCTCGTCGCCATCGGCGGCTGCGCCCTGTTGGGCTTGCTGCGTGGTTTCGTTCTCGAAACATTATCGCTGATCGCCTGGGTCCTGGGCATCTTCGCCATCCGCCTGTTCCACAGTTCCGCTACGGAATTGGTCACTCCCTTGGTGGGAACCACCAGCGGCGCAGCAGTTCTGGCATTCACCCTCGTTTTCGGCGTAACCTTCGGCGCAGGCAAGCTGCTCGCCCACGCCATCGGCCGCCGCACCCGCCAGTCGATCCTGGGCCCCGTCGACCGAGTGCTGGGCGGCGGCTTCGGTGCGGTGAAGGGGCTGATCGGCGCGACGCTTTTCTTCCTCGCCTTCAGCCTCGTCTACGACACCTTCTACGGCAGCGGCGCCCGCCGCCCCGACTGGCTGTCGGACGCGCGCACCTATCCGCTGCTCAACGCCAGCGGCCAGGCGATCAGCGAGTTCGTCGCCGAACGCCGCGCCCGCAAGCCCGAACGTCAGGACCAGTAACGGCCAGCCTTACAGCCAACCCTTCTTGTGGTAAGCCTCGACCGTCGCTTTCAACCCATCCTCGGTAGCGACCTCAGGGGTCCAAAGCTTTTTGGGCGGCTGCTTGCGCTTCTTCACCACCCAGTCGGGATGGCAGAAATAGCTGACCCGATCCGGGGTCAGCTTCGCGCCCTTGCCCCGGATCATCCGGTCCATCCGCGCGCCCAGGTTCAGCATCCAGTTCGGCGTGGCGAAGATTCGCACGGGCCGCTCGACCGCACGGCCGATCGCCTGCCCGAATGCGTCATGCTCCCATCCGCCCGGCGTCCCGTCATCGACCTCATAGCTGCGGGCGAGGCTGACCTCAGTCTCTCCCGCCAGCACCAGCAGCAGGCGCGCCAGATCCCCGACCTCGATCACCGACAGTCGCCCCGCTGGCGGCATCAGCATGACGCCGCGCTTCGCCATGCGGAACAGCTCCAGCATCTCCCGGTCCCCCGGACCGTAGATCGCCGGGGGCCGTACGATCGTCCAGTCGAGCCCGCTGGCCTTCACATGCCGTTCGGCCAGTTCCTTGGACCAGCCATAGTCGGACAATAGGGGTTCGCGCGCCGAGAGCGACGACACATGGATCAGCCGTCGCACGCCCCGCTGGCGCATGGCGTCGACCACCGCCATCGTCCCGCGCGCATTGCCGCGTTCGAATCCCTCGCGGTCGGGCGCATTCACCACGCCCGCAATGTGGATCACCACATCGGCATCGCGCATCAAGGTGTTGAGCGCCGCGCGGTCTTCCAATGACCCATGCACCCATTTCAGTCGCGCGCGTGGAGGCTGCGCCCGGCGTGTGATGGCGGTCACATGATGCCCGGCGGCCAAAGCCTGGGTCAGTGTTTCGGCGCCGACGAAACCCGTCGCGCCGGTCATGGCGATTCGAAGCGTCATATTGATGTCAGACCATCGCCATATGATCGCGGTGGACAAGCACCGACCGCGGCAGGTGCCCCAGCAGCGCCGCGATATCCTCGCTGCGCTTGCCCGCGATCCGCGCGGCTTCCTCGCTGTCATATTCGCTGAGGCCCCGTGCGATCACGCGGCCATCTTCGGCAAGAATGTCCACCACGTCGCCCCGCGCGAAAATGCCTTCGACCTTGCTGACGCCAGCAGGCAGCAGGCTGTTGCCCTTGCCCAGCGCCTTTTCGGCGCCCGCGTCCACGACGACGCGCCCGCGAACGGTGAGCCGACCGGCGAGCCATCCTTTGCGCGCGCGCTTCGCCGGTGCGGCGAGGAAGATCGATCCAGGTCCGCCATTCTCCCAGTGGGACAGCGGCGCATCGACCTTGCCGGAAATGATCGCCAGATGAGCGCCCGCGCCAGTAGCGATCCGCGCGGCCTCTATCTTGGAGGTCATTCCGCCCGATCCCATGCCGGAAGCCGAACCGCTGTCCGCCATGCCGGCTATGCGCGCATCGATGCGCTCAATCGTCTCTATCAGCATGGCGCTCGCATCGACATGCGGGTTGGCGGTGTAAAGCCCGTCCACGTCCGACAACAGCACAACTGCGTCAGCCCGTGCCGCCTGTCCGATACGCGCCGCCAGCCGATCATTGTCGCCAAAGCGGATCTCCGCCGTCGCCACGCTGTCATTCTCATTGACCACGGGCACGACATCCAGCGCCATCAACCGCTCCAGCGTAGCCGATGCGTTGAGATAGCGCCGCCGGTTCTCCAGATCGTCCAGCGTCACCAGCATCTGCGCGGCGGTGATGCCCTTGTCCTGCAACAAGGCCGCCCAGCATTGCGACAGCGCGATTTGCCCAGTCGCCGCAGCCGCCTGCGCATCCTCCAGGCTTCCGCGCCCGCCCTTGGGCAGCTTCAGTCGGCGCGCGCCCAGCGCGATCGCGCCCGAAGACACGATGATGATCTGCTGGCCCGCCGCCTTCCGCTCAGCGATATCGGCCACCAGCGTGCGCAGCCAGTCCATCCGAACCTCGCCAGCCGGATCGACAAGCAGCGCGGACCCGATCTTGATGACGAGACGGCGTATGTCGGAAGGCGGGAAACCGGCGGACGGACGCTCTGTCAAAGGGGCGACCATGTGCTTTCGCCTTCCTCGCCCTGATCATCCTCCGCCAGCTCCTCCCTGGCGGGGTTGCCGAGCAACGGCAGCACGGCGTCCAGCAAACGCTGTACGCCCTCGCCAGTCGCGCCAGAGATGATGAACACGTCTTCGACACCTGCTTCGTCACGAAGCTGCGCGGCGATGTCCTCCATCAATTCCTGACCGAGCAGGTCGCCCTTGTTGAGCGCCACGATCTGCGGCTTTTCATCCAGTTCGCCGCCATAGGCGACCAGTTCATCCTGCACGATCCGGAACGCATCGACAGGATCGTCCACCGTCGCGTCGATCAGGTGGAGGAGCACCCGGCAGCGTTCGATATGGCCCAGGAACCTGTCCCCGATCCCCGCGCCTTCCGCAGCGCCCTCGATCAGGCCGGGAATATCGGCCAGCACGAATTCGCGCTCGCGGTGCAGGACGACGCCCAGCTGCGGCTTGGTCGTGGTGAAGGCGTAGGCGCCGACCTTCGCCTTGGTGTTCGTCACCTGGTTGATGAAGGTCGATTTGCCGGCATTCGGCATGCCGACAAGGCCGACGTCGGCCAGCAGCTTGAGGCGAAGCCACACCCACATTTCCTGTCCCGGCCAGCCCGTGCCATGCTGGCGGGGCGCGCGGTTGGTGCTGGTCTTGTAGGACAGGTTGCCCCTTCCGCCGTCACCGCCGCGCAGCAGGACGAGACGCTGTCCTACTTCGGTAAAGTCGGCCAGCAGCTCCTGCTCTTCATATTCAAAACAGCCGTCCTCATCCTCCGTGCCGTCGATGGGCTGCGGATCGGACAGGATCTGCGTGCCCACCGGCACCTTGACGACCAGGTCGTTGCCGCCCGCGCCATAGCGATTCTTGCCGGCGCCGGGCAGGCCGCGCTGGGCCTTGAAATGTTGGGTGTAGCGGAAGTCTATGAGGGTATTGAGCCCCGCCACCGCTTCAAAGATGATATCGCCGCCCTTGCCGCCGTTGCCGCCGTCGGGACCGCCATATTCGACATATTTTTCGCGCCGAAAACTGACCGCGCCGGGGCCGCCCCAACCGGATTTGATGTAAATCTTAGCTTGATCTAGAAAATGCATGGCTGGCCCATAGCCGCTTATTCAGCGGATTTAAACCTCGCCGCTTGCTGCATCGAGCGGGGCTTGATCCGCCAACGCTTGAACGGGGGTCGAGCGCCGTCGCCATCACCCCGCCAACCGGGGAATCGCCGCGCCTTTCAATTGGCCAGTGAGCCTATTTGAGACGCGATTAGCCGTGATGGGATGAGGGGCGGCGCTGGCCGCCGTCCCCTCATCCCGGATCAGGCGGCCAGCGCCGGCATGGCGTCGGCGTAAACATCCATGGCGGGATAGGCGGCTACGGCTCGCGCGACCCCTTCTTCAAACAGCAAGCAATCCGCCGTCCTGCCTCTCGCCGGGCTGAAGCGCTGCTCGATGCGGCCTGTGTAGCGAAAGCCGACCTTGCGCAGGACGTTGCCCGATGCAGGGTTGTCGGCGAAATGCGCGGCGCGGATGCCGGTGACGCCGGCCGCGCGCGCCATGCTCAGCGTGGCGCTCGCCGCCTCGGTCGCGAAGCCCAATCCCCAATAGGGACGCGCTATCCAATAGCCCAGTTCCGGCGCGCCATCGGCCGCCAGCTCGATCCCGCATCCGCCGACGAGGCGCGGCGCCCCCCGAGTGCGGGTGAAGGCCAGCAGTCGGGGGAGGCGCGGGTCTTGAGGGCTTGCCAGAAAATCGCGCGCATCGGCTTCCCCATAGGCTGCGGGTGCGCGTGTCAGATTGCGCAGGATCGACGGATCGGCGATCGCGTCCGCCACAGCGGGCGCATCTTCTATCCAGCCGGGCCTCAGCAGCAGACGGGGGGTACGGGCGAACATCAAAACTCTCCTAATTCCGGTGCGCCAGTAGCCGCAAAAAGTTACGGCTTGACGACGGTGTCCTCTGGCTGAGCCCCACCCGCATGACGCGCAGGCAGGTGGGGCTCAGCCAGAGGGCTTGAGGGAAATCAGGGGAGAGCCCGGCAAACAGAAAAAGGGGCGCTCCCAGGTGGGGCGCCCCTTGTTTCCCTCGACATTCCGGGCAGTGGTCTAAATGACCGCCTGTCGGAAGGATCGCCCCCATATCGGAGGACGATCCGTCATCGATCGTCCGTTATTCGGCTGCTTCGGCCATAGCGTCGACCGACACATATTTGCGGCTGAGCTTGCCGGTGTGGAATACCACGCGGCCTTCGGTCAGCGCGAACAGCGTGTGGTCCTTGCCCATGCCGACGTTGCGGCCGGGATAGACGCGGGTGCCGCGCTGGCGAATGATGATGTTGCCGCCGATCACTTCCTGACCGCCGAACTTCTTCACGCCAAGGCGCTTCGATTCCGAATCGCGACCGTTACGCGATGAACCGCCAGCTTTCTTATGTGCCATGACTCAAACTCCTCGAAACTTCTTGCAGCTGGCTCAGGCGCCGATCGACACGATCTTCAGGATCGTGTGGTTCTGGCGGTGGCCGTTCTTGCGGCGATAATTGTGGCGGCGACGCTTCTTGAAGACGATGACCTTTTCGCCCTTCGCCTGCGCGATGATTTCAGCGGCGACGGTCAGCTTGCTGGCGTCCTTCACATCGCCGCCTTCACCGGCGAACAGGATGTCGTCCAGGGTCACCTTGTCGCCAGCCTCACCGGCCAGCTTCTCAACGACGATCTTGTCTCCGGCGGCGACGCGATATTGCTTGCCGCCCGTGCGCACGACTGCGAACATGGCTCTTCTCTTCTCGTTCAAATCTGCTTTACGCAGATCGTCGAGGACAACAGCCCTTACCGACCCGCGCGGGAATGTGGCCCGGTAGGGTAATGACTCGCTTGTGTCAACCGATATGGGGCGGGTTCGGCACTGGTTTTTAGCAAGCGCCACGCTTATCTGAACCACGGAAGGACCAGCAACGCGCATGAAGCCAGCATCGTATAGGGATAACAGCATGAAGGGGCGATGGCTCTTCATCCTGACCCTGTGGATGGCTATCTGCGTTGCGCTATTGTCGGCGCTGGCCCCGCTAGGCCCGCCGTCGAGCCGCCTTACAGGGTCCGCCTTCAACCCTGCGACCACTTCGGTTGCGCTGAAGGCGCGTTCGTCCGTCACGCCCCAGCAGGCGAGCGTCCTCGATCCAAGTCCGCAGGGTGACGCACCGACCTGGCCCACGGCGCTGCTCGGCCTGCTCCCGCTGGCCCTGCTATTGGTCGAGGTCTGGCTTCGGCGGCCCGGCTCGCCCCTGTGGTACAGTCCAAGCGCCTTTGTTCCGCTCCTCCGCCATATCGGACGCAGGGCGCGCGCGCCGCCCTCCCTGTTCTGACCTATTTCTCGGACTCGAACCGTCTTATGACGCGCAGAAGATGGCGTCGCGGTCGAGTTGTCGAATGACCGTATAATCTGTTGGCGGCAGCGTCGCGTTCACAGCGTCGCTGTCATCGGTCGGACAGGAAAGACACTATATGCCTCACCATACGCCCCTGATCGGCACGATCGTAGCGGGTCTCGTCGTCGCCTTCATCATGGGCTCCATAGCCCACCGCCTGAAAATGTCGCCGCTGGTCGGCTATCTCCTGGCCGGCATCGTGGTCGGCCCGTTCACCCCCGGTTTCGTCGCGGACGCGGGTTTAGCCAATGAACTGGCGGAGATCGGCGTCATCCTGCTGATGTTCGGGGTGGGCCTGCATTTCTCGCTGCGCGATCTGCTCTCGGTCAAGAATATCGCGGTGCCCGGCGCCATCGGCCAGATTGCGGTGGCGACCCTGATGGGGATGGGGCTGGCGCATCTCATGGGCTGGCCGCTGATGGGAGGGCTGGTCTTCGGCCTCGCGCTTTCTGTCGCCAGCACGGTCGTCCTCCTGCGCGCCCTGCAAGGCGCCGACCTTGTGGACACGCGCAGGGGCCGCATCGCCGTCGGCTGGCTGATCGTCGAAGACCTCGTCATGGTCCTCGCGCTTGTCCTGCTCCCGGCGTTGGCCGGCGTCATGAACGATGCCGAAGCCTCGGCCGGGCCAGGGGCCTTGCTGGGTCCGTTGCTCGGCACATTGCTCAAGGTCGCAGGCTTCGTTGCGCTGATGCTGGTGGTGGGTCGCCGCGTCATTCCCTGGACGCTTCATTGGGTGGTTCACAGCGGTTCGCGTGAGCTTTTCCGCCTCGCCGTCCTCGCCATAGCCCTGGGCGTCGCTTTCGGCGCGGCCGTCGCCTTCGACGTGTCCTTCGCGCTTGGCGCTTTCTTCGCCGGCATGATCCTGGGTGAAACGCCGCTCAGCCGCCGCGCCGCCGAAGAAACACTGCCCCTTCGAGACGCCTTCGCGGTCCTCTTCTTCGTGTCGGTTGGCATGCTGTTCAATCCGGCGGTGCTGGTCGAGCAGCCGCTGCCCTTGCTCGCCACCGTGGCGATCATCATCATCGGCAAGTCGATCGCCGCCTTCGCCATCGTCCGCGCCTTCGGCCATCCCGGCGACACGGCGCTAACGGTTGCCGCCAGCCTTGCCCAGATCGGCGAATTCTCCTTCATCTTAGCTTCGCTGGGCACAGCTTTGGGCGTCCTGCCCGCCGAAGCCCGCGACCTGATCCTTGCGGGTGCGATCGTCTCGATCTTCCTCAACCCGCTGATCTTCTCTCTGATCGTGCGCGGTCACAAGAAGGAAGAGGTCGAGGAAGAAGCGGCGGCCGAAAAGGCGAGGGCGAAGCCGCGCATCGGCCATGTCATCCTGATCGGCTATGGCCGGGTGGGCAAGCTGATCGCCCACCGTCTTGCGGAAAGGGGCGTGCAGTTCGTGGTGATGGAAGCCGATTCCGACCGCGCCGAGGAAGCGGAGGAGGCGGGCCTGACCGTCGTGCGCGGCAGCGCGCTGGAGGACCGTCACCTTCTGGCCGCGGGCATAGCCGAGGCCCGTCGCTTGCTCATAGCGGTGCCGGAAGGGTTTGAGGGCGGCGCGATCCACCAACATGCGCGCCACCTGAACCCTGATCTTCAGGTCATCGCCCGCGCCCATTCGGAAGCGGAAGTGGCGCATCTGGAAGGGCTGGGCGTGCCCCATGTCGTCATGGGCGAACGCGAACTGGCGGCGCGGATGCTGTCGCTCTGCGGCGCAGGCTGAGGCTTCGGTAGGAAAAAGGGCCGGTTCCTGACAGAACCGGCCCTTAAAATCCTTATCCCCGAGGCTTGCGGGGGGGCGCGCCCCGCTTGGGGCCGCCCTTGAACGGGCGTGGGCTATGGGCGGGGGGGCGCGGCCCACGGTCGCCATTGGGCCGTCCGTTCCCGCGCGGCGCTTCGCGGCGATTTTCGCGCGCCATCTCGCGCGGCGCGCCTTCGATCTGCTCGATGGCGACGTCGGCCCCTTCGTCGTTCGCCTGCCCGGTCCGCTTTACCGCGGCCATGAAGCGCGACGCGATGGCGGAGGGAATTTCGAACATTGTCTCATTGGCTGCGATCCGGATCGCGCCGATCTCGCCCCGGCTGACATGGCCGCGACGGCAGATCAGCGGCAGGATCCAGCGCGGATCGGCGTTCTGCCGCCGCCCGATGTCCATGCGAAACCAGACGGTGTCCTCAAAGCCCGGACGCGGCCCTTCGCGGCGGGCAGGCGCTTCGCTGGCGTCGAGCAGTTCCTCGGGCGCGGGCAGGGCGGCGCGGGCGCTCTTCACCAGCATCGCCGCGATTTCCTTGGCGGACTTCTCGGCCAGTAGTTCGGCGCCCAGCGCCCAGTCCAGTTCGTCCAGCTCGGCCTTTTCCATCAGGCTGGCGCGCAGCCGGGCGTTGTCCTGCTCCTGAATGGCTTCCTTGCTCGGCGGGGCGCCCCATTCGACGGGGATTTTCGCGCCGCGCAGCATGGATTCGACCCGGCGGCGGCGCGGATAGGGCACGATGAGGACGGCGGTCCCCTTCTTCCCCGCGCGGCCGGTGCGGCCTGAGCGGTGCTGCATTGTCTCGGCGTCACGCGGCAGTTCGACATGGACCACAAGGCTGAGGTTCGGCAGGTCGATGCCGCGTGCCGCCACGTCGGTCGCCACGCACACGCGCGCCCGGCGATCACGCAGGGCTTGCAGGGCGTGGTTACGCTCATTCTGGCTATGTTCGCCCGACAGCGCCACCGCTGCAAAGCCGCGTTCGGTCAGGCTGGCGTGCAGATGCCGCACATTGTCGCGCGTGGCGCAGAACAGGATCGCCGTCTCCGCCTCATGATAGCGCAGCAGGTTGACCACGGCATTCTCAATGTCCGCCGGCGCGACCGTCAGCGCCTGATAGCTGATGTCGCCATGGCCCCGCTCGTCGCTGACGGTGGAGATGCGCAGCGCATCCTTCTGGTAGCGCTTCGCCAGAGCCACGATCGGCTTGGGCATGGTGGCGGAGAAGAGCAGCGTCCGCCGTTCCTGCGGCGCGCCGTCGAGAATCTCCTCCAGATCTTCGCGAAAGCCCATGTCGAGCATCTCGTCCGCCTCGTCGAGGATCACGGTCTTGAGGCTCGACAGGTCCAAAGCCCCGCGCTCCAGATGGTCGCGCAGGCGGCCTGGCGTGCCGACGACGATATGCGCGCCATGGCTGAGCGCCCGGCGCTCCTTTGAGGCGTCCATGCCGCCGACGCAGGTCGCGATTCTCGCCCGCGCTTCGCCGTAAAGCCATTCCAGTTCGCGGCTGACCTGCAACGCCAGTTCGCGCGTCGGCGCGATGGCGAGCGCCAGCGGCTTGCCGGCGACGGGGAGGCGGCTCTCTTCGCCCAGCAATTCGCCCGCCATGGCGAGGCCGAAAGCGACGGTCTTGCCCGAACCGGTCTGCGCCGACACGATCAGGTCGCGTCCTTCCGCTTCCGGCTCGGTGACTTGCGCCTGCACGGGGGTCAGTTTTTCATAGCCCTTCCGCGTCAACGCGTCGGAAAGGAGGGGAGGGAGGTGTTCAAAAGACATTATATTTTCCATCGGTAAGGCGACCCGCCAGTCCCGACGGATACATGATGACCTGATGCGCTCCCGCCTTAGGCAAGAGCTCGGGGTGCAAGGTCACACACCCCGAAGTTCACACCGTCCCTGGGATGTCCCGGAGGTGTTGGTAAATGCCGTGCTCCTGCCTTCGCAGGAACACGGCATCGCCTCATAGCATAAAAGAAGAAAGCCTCCTTCCCCGCGCGGAGGAAGGAGGCTCCCCTTAACTGTTTGTGTCTGGGATCAGGCCGAAGCGACTTCCGCCACGTCGACCTTCACGCCCGGACCCATCGAGGACGACAGGGCGATCTTGCGGACATATTTGCCCTTCGAACCCGACGGCTTCGCCTTGACGATCGCGTCGACGAAGGCGTCGAAATTCTTGCGCAGATCTTCGGCCGAGAAGCTCGCCTTGCCCAGACCGGCGTGGATGATGCCGGCCTTTTCGACGCGGAATTCGATCTGACCGCCCTTGGCGGCCTTCACGGCTTCGGCGACGTTCGGCGTCACGGTGCCCAGCTTCGGGTTCGGCATCAGGCCCTTGGGACCCAAAACCTTACCCAGACGACCGACCAGACCCATCATGTCAGGGGTGGCGATCACGCGCTGGAAATCGATGTTGCCGGCCTGGATGCTGTCCAGCAGATCCTCGGCGCCCACGATGTCGGCGCCAGCGGCGGTCGCGGCTTCGGCCTTGTCGCCACGGGCGAACACGGCGACGCGGACGTCCTTGCCGGTGCCGGCGGGCAGGGTGACGACGCCACGGACCATCTGGTCGGCGTGACGCGGATCGACGCCCAGGTTGATCGCGATTTCGACGCTTTCGTCGAACTTGGCGGTCGCGTGGGTCTTGATCAGGCCCAGCGCTTCGTCAACGCCGTGCAGCTTTTCGCGGTCCACAGCGGTGGCCAGAACCTTGGCCTTCTTGCTCAGCTTCGCCATGTCTTAGCCCTCCACCACTTCGAGGCCCATCGCGCGAGCGGAGCCTTCGATGATCTTCGTCGCTGCGTCGATGTCGTTCGCGTTCAGGTCAACCATCTTGGCCTGCGCGATTTCGGCGAGCTGGGCGCGGGTGATCTTGCCGGCGACGACCTTGCCCGGTTCCTTGGAACCCGACTTCAGGTTGACGGCCTTCTTGATCAGATAGGTGGCGGGCGGCTGCTTCGTGACGAAGCTGAACGAACGGTCCGCATAGACGGTGATGATGGTCGGCAGCGGCGTGCCCTTTTCCATCTTTTCCGTCGAGGCGTTGAACGCCTTGCAGAATTCCATGATGTTCACACCGCGCTGACCCAGCGCCGGACCGATCGGCGGCGAGGGGTTGGCGGCTCCAGCGGGCACCTGGAGCTTGATATAGCCCGTAATCTTCTTGGCCATTTTCACTCACTCTGTTGCTGGCGGATTTGCAAGCAAATCCACCGGTTCAAGTTTAGCGGTCAAGCAGGCTGCTAAAAGCAACCCTCCCGCACTGCATTATCCTCGCCCCCTTGGGGGAGAGGATACCGTAGCTTGCCAGCTTGCTGGCTAGCGTAGGTTGGAGAGGGGCAAGGCCCTCTCCCGCTGCGACTAGGCGGCAGAGCCGCCAAGTCTCGCTTCCCTCTCCCGCTTGCGGGAGAGGGAAATTCGTCACTTCGACAGTTCGACCTGTTCGAAGTCCAGTTCGACCGGCGTGGCGCGGCCGAAGATCGACACGGACACCTTGACCCGGTTCTTTTCGAAATCCAGTTCCTCGACGGTGCCGTTGAAGCTGGCGAAGGGGCCGTCCAGCACCTTGACGCTGTCGCCGATCTCGTAATCGACGCTGACCTTGTGCTTGGGCGCGGCCTCGGCGGCCTTCTGGGCGCCGAAATAGCGGGCGGCTTCGCCCTCGCTGATCGCCTGCGGCTTGCCCGACGAACCCAGGAAGCCCGTCACCTTCGGCGTGTTCTTCACGAGGTGATAGACGTCGTCGTTCATGCTCAGCTTGGCGAGGACGTAGCCGGGGAAGAATTTCCGCTCCGACTGCACCTTCTTGCCGCGGCGAACCTCGGTCACGGTTTCGGTCGGCACTTCGACCGACTCCACGAGCGTTTCGAGGCCCAGACGCGTGGCTTCGGCCATGATCGCGTCACGAACCTTGTTCTCGAAGCCTGAATAGGCGTGGATGATGTACCAGCGCGCCATTATCTCTCTTGCAACTCCAAATGATGATCGGCGGTTGTGCCCGACTTCAGCCCTGACCGGAAGCCAGCGACAGAAGTTTTCTGACGATCCAGCCAAACATGCTGTCCACGCCAAAGAAGAACAGGCCCAGCGTGCCCGTCATGATCACGACCATGATGGTCGTCATGATCGTTTCACGGCTGGACGGCCAGACGATCTTCTTCGCCTCGGTCTGAACCTGCCGGACAAATTCGCCGGGTGAAGTCTTCGCCACGATCTGTCTTCACATCCTCTAAAACACAACCAGCGGGCGAATCAGCCGAACCGATTTTTCGGTGACGGCCGGATCAACCCGCTCGATCCGTCTGGAAATCAAGGTCGCCCCCTTACGCGCGATAGGCCTCTGGCGCAAGGGTTTGGCAGGAGTGGAGGGACTCGAACCCCCGGCATTCGGTTTTGGAGACCGACGCTCTACCAGCTGAGCTACACTCCTTCGGCCAGCGAAGTCGGCGCTCTAGCGACACTGCGCGCACTGTGCAAGCGGTGAGTGGCGACGATCCGCGCTTTCCGTTGCGATACCGTATGGATGGGCTTGAGTGATGGCGCGCGCGGGGCTAGATTCACCCTGCCGTGCATCACACTGTCATCGATCCGATCATGCTGCTGCGTGCCTATGGCATCGGGATTTTTCCCATGTCGCACTCGGCGGACGACCCCGACATCTTCTGGGTGGAGCCGCGTCGACGCGGGATATTGCCGCTCGATGCGCTGCACGTGTCCCATAGCCTGCGCAAGACGATCCGCCGCGACCGCTTTCGCGTGACCGCGGATCAGGCGTTTGCGGAGGTTGTGCGCCTGTGCGGGGAGGTCGCGGGCGACCGGCAGGATACGTGGATCAACGTGCCGATCTTCGAGGCGTGCCGACGCCTGTTCGCCATGGGCCATGCCCACAGCATCGAATGCTGGGATGGCGACCGGCTGGTCGGCGGGCTTTATGGCATCACGCTGGGCCGCGCCTTCTTTGGCGAGAGCATGTTCTCGCGTGAGACGGATGCGTCGAAGGTCGCGCTGGCCTGGCTGGTCGCGCGGCTGAAAGCCGGCGGTTTCACGCTGCTGGACTGCCAGTTCATGACTGATCACCTCGCCTCCATGGGGGCGACGGAGATTACCGCGCGAACCTATTCGGGGTTGCTGGAGGCCG